>JAYFOZ010000002.1:328590-657181 GCA_034928305.1 Methanomassiliicoccaceae archaeon
TATGCTTATGCAGATTACGGGGAGGAGAGTAGACTCCATTCCCACAGATATTCCTTTTATCACGTTGGTGGCCGGGCCGGTCTTGGATGCATCTGCGATCGACTTGACGGGTCCGTGGTCTCCGGTGTAATATTGGGTGATATAGACTATGGCGAGAGCTAGTACGATACCGACCGCTCCGCACCCTGCGAAATAGAACCAGTTGGAGACTTCGTCCTTAAGGAGCCAGTATACTGAGAATGTTGTACCCACTATGACGAGCGCCATTGTGACGTAGTAGCCGCGGTTAAGAGCGGAGAACACTTCTTTGTCAGAATCCCTGAGCTTAACAGCCAGGATACCTATCAAGGAGGCGATCAGTCCGAAGGCCATTATGACCATCGGCAGGTATATCCAGTTATTAGAAAGCCCTAAGCTGCCCGCGATTTTGAGGACTGCAAGTCCGATGACCATCGATCCGATGATCTCGGCCGCGGTCGATTCGAAAATGTCCGCTCCCCTTCCGGCGCAGTCTCCGACGTTGTCACCGACGAGGTCGGCAATGACGGCGGGGTTCCTGGGGTCGTCTTCAGGTATTCCTGCTTCGACTTTTCCCACGAGGTCCGCACCTACGTCGGCCGCTTTGGTGTAGATACCGCCGCCGAGCTGGGCGAACAGTGCCGCGAATGATGCACCGAAAGCATATCCTATGATGTAGTGGAGAGTCTGGGTCATCTCTACGTATATGGCGTTGTACGCAAGGAACACGGCGAATAGGCCGAGGATACTGAGGGTCGAAACAATGATTCCCGAAACGGCACCTCCGCGGAACGCCGTCTTGAATGCGCTGGCGAGAGACTCGCGTGCTGCGCTGGCCGTTCTTATGTTTGTGCTAACGGATACCTTCATTCCGATAAACCCGGAAAGGATGGAGAATCCCGCACCTATGAGGAACGCGATTGCCACTGGATATCCGAGATAGTTTCTGGTGGACTCGGGGATTCCCGCGAGTGCGATTATAATGGCAACGATTATGCTTATGACAGCTATCGTTTTGTACTGGCGCTTCAGATATGCCATGGCGCCGGTCTCTATCGCATCGGAAATCTTCTGCATTTCAGGCGTTCCCTTGTCTCTAGACCTTATGTCGGTCAGGAAATACAATGCAAAGACCAGTGCGATCACGACGGCAACAGGTATCATGAAAAGCAAGTTTTCAACTGTTGTTATTTCGATCATGAGTTTACCTCTGAACTTTACTTGCGGTAAACTCTCCTTCTATAAATAATACTCTTGGCGGGATGCATGGATAACAGGTAAAATACATACCGCAGGACATAAGATATGAATCATATTTTTTTATCGCTGGCACATTTTTATAATACGCCTTTGAAAAATAAGGCGATAGCCTAAACACCAATCAGAAGAATGCATCATCGGAGCTTCGGCTTTTCGTATAACGTCGCGCGTACGAATCAGTTTTATATAAGAGTGGCCTAATCCCCACATTCAGGAGTTTCGCCATATGTATATGATCACAGAGGCCGAGAGGAAGGTCCGCGTCCCGCCAAAAAATCTGGGCGAAGATATTAGTGAGGCTATAGATAACCTCACATGGGATACTTTCGAGGGCAGATTCAACGAGGACAAATCACTTACGGTCCTCATAAAAGACGTCGAGCCTGTGGGCCCGGGTCGCATAGTCCACGGTGACGGTGCAGTGTACCAGACCGTAAAATATAACCAGCTAGTCTACAGACTGAAGGACAACGAGGTGATCGAGGGTATAGTCGTGGAGATCCTCAAGTTCGGAGCTTTCATAAGATTCGGCCCTCTAGATGGCCTGTTGCATATCAGTCAGGTAATGGACGACCGTGTCGACATCGATGAGGTCAACCAGAGGCTCGTAGGGAAGGAGTCCGGAAGGACGCTTTCCTTAGGGGACAGGGTCAGGGCGAGGGTCGTCAGCATAGACCTTAACGACAAGAACCCCCAGGACAGCAAGATCGGACTTACGATGCGCCAGCCCGGCCTCGGAAAGTTCCAGTGGATCGAAGAAGACAACACGAAGAAGAAGGAGGCGGCCTGATGGCAGGACCTGTTCTTAAAGCATGCAAGAACTGCAGTTTCATATCCGAAGACGATACGTGCCCCCGTTGCGGAGGACAGACATCCAAAGAATGGCAGGGATATGTGGCGATTATCGATTATACGAAATCGGAGATTGCCAAGCGCATGAGCATTATGGCTAACGGCAGATATGCCCTGAAGGTCCGCTGATCTGATGGAGCTCAGGGACAGAAAGCTTCCGGAGGACAGGCGCGAACTGTTCAGGAAGCCTATCGGGCGGGACCTGGGCGAAAACGAACTTATTATACTCGATAAAGGTTCCAAATTGATTACGGTCGGCGACGTGGTATCGCTGGTCGTCAGAAAGCACGGCATCGTGCCGTTCCTCTCCATCTATGACGGAAGGACGGAAAGGCACGAGATGACCGAATTCTCATCTCTCGTTAAAGACAGCGGTTGGGACGAGATAGAGGTCAGGAACCCTCCAAAGATGATAACTGCGGAGTTAATCGAGGCCGTGAAAAACGCTTTCGAAGGAGACATCCATATCATAAAGGTGGATGGGGAAGAGGACCTGGCGACCGTCGCCTGCATGGCCCTTGCGCCCTATGGCACCAATATCGTGTACGGATGGCCCGGAAGAGGGATGAAGCTTGTCACCACGGACGAGCATATCCGAAAAGAAGCAGAACTGCTCATTGAGATGATGGAGGAGCTGTAATGAAGATAGAAATAACCCAGCAGAAGAAAAACCCCCTGCAGAAGAGGAACGAGGTATACTTCTCGGTGGACCACACCGGGGAGAGCACACCAAAGAGGAACGCAGTGGCCGAGGAGCTTGCCAAGACATTGAAGTCCAAGAGGGACAGCCTGGTCATCGACCACTTTGACTCAGTTTACGGCAAGGGAGTATCCGAAGGATACGCCAAGGTATACGAGAGCAAAGAGGCTGCATTGGAGTTCGAGAACGAACACCTCCTAAAGAGGAACGGCATCGAGGCACCTAAGCCTGAAGTACCCAAGAAGGTGGAGTGAAAATGGCAGCACCAAAGAAGAAGGTCGCACCTAAGTCAATCAGCAAGAAAGACGCATACAAGGTCGAAGGCAACAAAATCATAAGGACCAAACCGGTATGCCCCAAGTGCGGACCGGGCGTGTTCATGGCCGTCCACAAGGACCGGACATCCTGCGGAAAGTGCGGGTACACCGAGTTCAGCAAAAAAGAGTAAAGGCATCTTCATTCGGCTCCCGCCCTCTCAATGGGAGCCTCAGGATCGCCGGGGCCCAGCCCCGGCATGACCTGCCTGCTTCTCTTTAACGCTTTACATTAAAAGGGACCCGTGGTATAGCTTGGATAGCATTGGGGCCTCCGGAGCCTCTGACCCGGGTTCGAATCCCGGCGGGTCCGCTTCATGTCAACGGTCGCAAGACTGTCATTTTCTTGGAGGCCATATTCCGTTAAGGCGGCATCCTATGCGGTCAGGGTCCATCGTGGAACATTCCATGCCCGGAATATTCATCCTGACAACTGGCACATTGACTTCCGGTCGAGTTAAATCGGATACTATGACCATGTCAAAACCTGCGTTCATCAGTTTGTCGAGAACGACCTCTATGTCGTCCAGAACATAATCGGTCGATTCGTCTTTCATATCCCTGAGTTGCACTTTACGATCAAGTTCGGAATACCATAGGTGATTGATCCTTTTGATCTTCTCATATCCCATGTCGCGGGTGGTTTTCTGAATCTTGGTATTCACTTTCACGCCTTGTTTATGTGTAGCCCTGCTTTGAGCGACCTCGGTTATCGCACGTACGGCCGCGATCTCCGGGTCCAGGTGCGTACCGACACCGATGGTCAGCATCTCCGGGTCCTCTGTCCTGACATCATCGGAGGCCGCGCCTATGGTTGTCACGCCGACATCGGTGGTAATATCCTTGAGTTTTATTTCGACACCTTGTTTATGGAAAGCTTCCAGAAGTCTTCCCGGAACGGAATCCGGCTCTACTACGACATCTGCGTTGGCAACTTCGCGGTCCTCGGCCAGAGACCATGCGTCCCTCTCGATGACCTCGAAAGTTGCGTGAAGTATCGCCTCTTCTATCGTGTTTCCCGAAGCCAGCCCGTTCGTGTTGTATCTGAAGAGCTGGAGGTCGCCGTCCGTAACGTAAGGATGGTATACTGCGCACGCAGGGACCCAGATTTTTTCTCCCCTGAACATCTCCCACCCCTCGCACCAGGCGATCTCCGCGTTGCGATAGTAGTTCAGACGGTCTATCGGAAGTATCAGGTCGGCGGGGTCCACCGTGAGTCCGGTATCCTTGGCTTGTTCGTAAGTTCCGTAGACGATCTCGTCATCGTCGCGCACCTCCGCGCTGTATCTCTCCATAGCTTCCATGACAGCTGAAGCTTTGGCCTGTTCGTAAGTGGCCCCTTTGCCGTTGTAACTTGATACGGCGCCCTCGGCGGCGTCTGGTCTGGATATCGAGAACACAGGGATGCCCACGTTGTCCTTCCCCGTGATGTCCTCGGGAGAAAGCAAACCGGCTTTGGCAAGAAGCGGGAGGGTATTTTCGAGAGTTTCCAGAGGTGACATTATCCTTATCCCGCCTTCGCGGTCGTATTTCGGAGACCTTACCAAAGTCAGCGATTTCATAGGAGGCGGTGATTGCATCAATGGTTTAAGTAATCCTATCATAAAGGTAGGAGATGCGGCAATTCATCAAATCACATTTACTAACACAACGGCAAGTTTCAGGGACAAATCCTTAACATAGACTGCATATTCGGGGCCATGGAACTCAGACCCGACGAAGAACACATACTCAAAGGCGAGGAAGGCGAAAGCCGCCGCAAAGCGATGGAACTTCTAGTGGCTCTCGGCAAGGTCTACGGTGCCGAGGACCTTATCGATATCACTTCCGCTCACCTTTCGGGCGCTTCATATAAGACGATCGGCGATGGCGGACTGAAATACCTTGGCGACCAGGTCGCCGGAGGTGCCAAGGTGTCTGTACTGACGACCCTGAACCCTGTAGGGATGGACCTCTGCAGATGGAAAGAGATGCACATCTCCGAAAAATTCGCTGTAAAGCAACAGAAGATCGTAGAACTCTATGGAAAAATGGGGGTGAAGACCACGTGTTCATGCACCCCGTACACCGGAGAAAACGTTCCGAAATTCGGGGACCATGTGGCATGGGCAGAGTCATCGGCTTTATCCTTTGTTAACTCATTTATCGGAGCAAGGACCAACAGAGAAGGCGGTCCCGGAGCGTTGGCTGCGGCAATTCTCGGTAAAACGGCGAATTATGGACTCCATCTCGATGATAAGAGGGTACCATCTGTGTTGATCGACGCAGATATAGACGGCTCTGTCTTCAGTTATTCACTTCTCGGACAGGCAGTAGGTTGCGCCATCGGCGGTCGTGTCCCGTACTTCAGAGGACTTCCTAAAGACACAGGTATCGAAGAGGCAAAGACACTCTCCGCGGCAATGGCGGCAGCAGGTTCTGTGGCGATCTGGCACGCGGAGAACGTGACGCCGGAGGCTGGGAAATATGACGTGTCGGACCTCGAGGTTATACATGTGGGCAAGGAAGAGCTCAAAGCGGCCTATGACACACTGAACACGGCGGACGATGTCCAGCTTATAGCTCTCGGGTGCCCCCACCTGACCCAGAAGGAGATCCATGAGATCGCAACAATGCTTAAAGGTAAAAAGAAGAAACAGGGTTCTCCGGAGATATGGTTCTGCACTTCAGCTGCAACCAGGGAAAAATGTGGCGAGGATGTGAAGATACTGGAGGAGTTCGGTCCGGTCCTGGCAGACACATGCATGGTGGTCGCACCCATCGAGGGAACATTCTCGCGCACCGGCACAAACTCAGCCAAAGCGGGGAATTATCTCCCGACGCTTTGCTCGCAGAACATAATGTGCAAAGACATCGCCAAACTGATGGAGGCGGTATATTGATCCTCTCCGGACGCTCGATATCCCCTGGCAAGGCCAAGGGCGAAGTACTGAAGCTGGACGAACCGTTCAGCTTTTTGGGAGGGGTCGATGGCTCCACAGGGGAGCTGAACTCCGGAAAAGGAAACGTCGCCGGCAAGGTGTTCGTGTTCCCTGCAGGCAAGGGAAGCACAGTGGGATCATATGTCATGTACGACCTGGCCGTCCACGGCAAGGCTCCGGCGGCAGTGATTAACAACAACGCCGAGACGATAGTCACAACCGGGGCGGTGATATCGTCCATACCGATGGTCGACCGTATCGATGTTTCTCTTCTGCGCGATGGAGACAGGGTCACAGTCGATGCAGATGCGGGCACGGTCGAAGTGGAAGGCGTTGAGATAATCGAGTCCGTATCATCTGCCATACTGGTGGATGGAAGGGTGCTTATGCTGAAGCGTCCCGAAAACGCACGTTCGTTCCCGGGAGTATGGTCACTAGTCGCCGGAAAGATCGAATTCGGCGAGTCGCCGGTCGAAGCATCCGTACGCGAAATCATGGAGGAAACCGGTATTGACGTACATGCGCCGGACAGGTCCGGCAGGGTTGTGACGGTCAGGGAAAAGGACACCATATGGAGAGTGTATCCTTTCCTCTACCGTCTCAAGGCAGCGGAGCCCAAGCTGAACCATGAGAACCTGGGTTTTGAATGGGTGGAGCCCAAGGACCTGCCGTCGAGGAAGACCGTCAAGTATACGTACGAGGCGGTCTCGGCGATGCTGGAACCGTGATCACGGCTCTGCGGCAGTTATGCCGATCACGATATCCTCGCCGGTGACATCCCACGTCTTAATCTCATCCCCTCCGGGGCTGTCGGTGAACGTAAGGCTGTTGGCCCTGACCTCGCCAGAGATGTGGTCTCTCCATGAGGAAAGAAGCTCAACCAGGCGCGGCTCCGCCTTTACATCGCAGTTGATGAACTGCTCGACGTTGAGCTTCATGTCCTTGCGCATCTGCTGGACCCTGCGTATCAGTTCCCTGGCATATCCTTCGGCTTCTATCTCGGGCGTGATCGAGAAGTCGATGAACAGGTCGCCCTCATCGAACGGCACTTCCGTGGTTTCCCCCTCGGGGACAGTGCCCTCGAGGAGATATCCGATGTTCTTGATGTTGGCCTGTTGGGCCAGCACATTGCCGAAGACCTTGATGGAGCTGTTGACGTTCCCGTCCGTTCCGCGTATGTATGCCCCGAGCAGAGGCCATCTTAGCTTGCTGCCCATCTTGGCCCTCTCGGAGGCTATTATCTCGACTATGTTCTGTATCAGCGCCATGCTGTGCTCGAGACCCTCGTCGATAAGCGATTCGTTGCAGACAGGCCAGTCCTCCATATGGACCGTGAGCTTGCTGCCGCCCATGTGCTGGTACACTTCTTCCGAAATATGCGGCGCCATCGGAGCGAGCGCTATGGCCGTGCTCATTATTGCATAGTGCAACGTGAAGTAGGATGCGTTCTTGTCCTTCTCGGAGTCCTCGTCCTCGGCCCATGTCCTGTCCCTTACAAGACGGACGTACCATCTGGAGAGATCTTCCATAATGTAGTCCTCGAGAGAGCGTGCGACCTTGTGGAGCTCCCTGGCTTCCAATCCCTCGGTCACATCGCGTTTCATGTGCTCCGTACGGGAAAGCATCCAGAGGTCCTCGTGCCTCAGGCTGTCGCGTATGGTATCGAGAGAGTATTTCTCCGGCTCGTAACCATCTAGATTCATGTAGGTCGAAGCGAAGTTGACCACATTCCAATACGTGTTGAGCATCTTCCTGGCGTTCTTCGGCCCGTCCTTCTGGAAAGATGTGTCCTCCCATGGGGCGTTTGATTTGACCAGATATAATCTGAGCGAGTCTGCCCCGACCTGGTTGATAATTTCCAGAGGCTCGATCACGTTGCCTTTGGACTTGGACATCTTCTGTCCTTTGGGGTCCAAAACCCATCCGTGCATCATCACTTCGTCATAGGGTGCATGGTCGAAAGATATCACTCCGGCCCCCAACTGCGAGTAGAACCATCCGCGCGTCTGGTCGTGGGCTTCGACGATGAAGTCGGCAGGCCACCATTTGTTGAACTCTTCCTTCTTGGCAGGGTATCCGAACTGAGCCCAAGACGCAACTCCGGAGTCGAACCAGACGTCCAACACGTCGGGGACCCTGTGCATGGTTTTTCCGCACTTCGGGCATTTGAACGTAACTTTGTCTATCCAGGGCCTGTGCGTGTCCATTCCCTCGGTGTATCCTTCGCCTTCTTTGAGCTCCGAATATTGTCCGACCACGCGCTTCTCGCCGCATCCGCATTCCCAGACGGGCATAGGTATGCCCCAGTAGCGTTGCCTGGATATGCACCAGGACCTAGCTCCCTCCACCCAGTTGCGTTCCCGCGACTCGCCCGCCCAGCTGGGCACCCATTTCGTCTCGTCGATTTCGCTCAACATCTTGTCTTTTAACTTCGGGATGTCCAAGAACCACTGGCGGGTATCTCTGTAGATGATGGGAGATTTGCATCTCCAGCAGTGGCCGTAGCGGTGCATCACTCTTCCCGACTGGAACATTCTATTGTTCTCGGCCAGGTGTTTTATCACATCGTCGTTGACGCCACGGACCTTCCGTCCGGCCATCATCGGGAAATCATCGTTGAACCTTCCGTCCTCGCCTACGGGGCAGAACGGGACCATATCGTATCTTTTTCCCGTGTCGTAGTCGTCGGGACCGAATCCAGGGGCCGTGTGTACGAGCCCGGTGTTATCTTTTTCGACATACTGCGCTGTAACGACCTTATAGACCCAGTCACTTTTCTTGAGGCCGTTTCCGATTTCAAAAGGCGGAACGTACGAGAGGCCCTCGAGTGCTTTGCCCTTCATCCTTTCGATGACCTCGAATTCCGAGTATCCTCCCTGGCTCATCACATATCCGGCCTGGGATTCGAGGACGATAACATCTTCGGTTCCCATGTCGTTCTTCATCCTTACCTTGGCATAATCATAATCTGGGTGTACGGCGACAGCCATATTTGACGGCAAAGTCCATGGTGTAGTGGTCCATATGAGGAGCGAGCAATCCTGACCTATCACGGGCATCCTCACCATTATGGACGGATCGCTCTCGTCCCAGTATTCGATCTCCGCCTCTGCGAGGGCAGTCTCGCACCTGGGACACCATGTGACCACACGGTCGGCGTCCTCCAGGAGCCCACGGTCGTATGCACGGGACAGAGTCCACCATGCGGATTCTATGTATTCCGATTTAAGAGTCTGATAGGGATTGTCCCAGTCCATCCAAACGCCGAGCTGTTTGAACTCCTCGGTCATGCTGACCCTGAGGTCCAGAGCATACTTCTGGCAAGTGGAGACGAACTTATCGATACCGACGTTCTCTTCGATCTCCTTCTTGGAGTGCACGCCCATCTTCTTTTCGACCTGCACTTCGATAGGCAGGCCGTGCATGTCGAATCCAGGCTGGTCGCGGACGTTGAGCCCGTTCATTCTCCAGTATCTGATAAAGATGTCCTTGACGGTCTTGTTCATGGCCGTACCGAGGTGTATCTTCCCAGTGGTGTACGGGGGACCATCACAGAAGTAGAAGTTCTCTCCATCGGATCTGTATTCCTTGGTCTTCTCGTATGCGTTCGTGTCTTTCCAGAACTGTTGGACACCCTTCTCGATATCTGGCGCGTTATAATCTGCACGGACCTGCTTTATCATCGCTCATCCTTCTATGCCAAGTTTATCTTCCTGGCGGTGCGCGATGATACGCGCGCCCCTATAAAGAATCTCCCAGCGATGCGCCGTCGAGGTCGCAACGGTATCGTTGAATCAGATATCCAATACAAAAATGCGGGACCGTAATACAAAGTGTCAGTAATGTCATATTGCTGTTTTTGCATGATCGGAATCAAATGAACATCCTGTCGGCAAAGGCGATCCGACTGTAAAATCATGGTATCCAGCAGTTCAATCATCATTATTTTGGAATGAATATAGGGCCGTTCAACAAAAAAGAGGTGTTTTCTTGCTATGAATCGCAATTGCTCAGAAATTAAATAATTAAGGATTAAATCTATAGATATATTCAACAGAACTTAATAATATATATCTATTTTTATTTTGTAACATTAATATTATTCAAATTTTGGGCAATATTTTTATTCATAGTTAAATAAAAATGACATGAAGACAAAAAAGCCTTCAACATCATATGAACTGAACAGAAAGGGAGGTGTTGCTATCGCCGCATTGTTCGCGATTGTACTTTTTTCATCCCTCTCCTTGATAATGGACAGCGAAGAGAAGGATCTCTCGACATCCGGTGATTGCAATTATAATATGAATTCAGACGTAACTTTGACTGATACGACAATGGTCTATAGCGGCGCCATGGTCACCGCAATGTCGGACGCAGACTGGTACACCCTGACCGGTAACACAGGTATAGATGCCGGCGACTATGTGGCGATAGCAACGCTGGATGACCCAGTAAATACAACATGGTCGGACGGGACAACAGAACCCAAAACAATAAATTGGACAATTTCCCCCAAGGCTCTGGCTACTAACATGGTAGCTTCCATAAATTATTTGGTTTACACTGGGGACGTACTCAATCCAAAGGTTTCTATTTCAGATGGCGAAACAGCACTTGTTTTGAATAAAGATTATACAGTATCTTACAAAAATAATGTCAATGCAGGAGCAGCTAAGGCGTTAATTACAGGAATAGGTAACTATACGGGGACAATAGAAAAAACCTTTAACATTGTAATGAAAAATATATCAATTCCAATAGAAAACACAGACCTCAAGTACAATGGATTTGAGCAGCACGGAGCTCTAGATGGTGAAGGATACGCACTTGCAGGTGAAACGTCTGGTATTGGCGCTGGGTTTTATACTGTTAGGGCTACATTAATCGATCCAATAAACACCATCTGGGAAGATGGATACTCCGATGAAAAAACCATTATTTGGGAGATAGAACCAAAGGTTTTGACTAACGGGATGGCGGCTTCGATTGAATCAATGATTTACACAGGAGGGGCCCTAATGCCAGGAGTCGACGTCATAGACGGTGAGACCACATTAGTACTGAATAAAGACTACCTTATTTCATACACAAATAATACTAATGTAGGGGTTGCAAAAGCTGTAATTACAGGTATTGGAAACTTTACTGGCACAATGGAAAAGTCATTCAGCATTATAATGAAAGATATAACCATTCCTGTCGCTGAAAAAGAACTGAGATATAATGGAAATGAACAGTTTGGAATTTTTGAGGGCGCAGGATATCTACTTGCAGGTGATAATTTCGGAATAAACGCGGGCAGTTACACTGTAACTCTGACTCTATGTGATGCGACAAACACAATATGGTCGGACGGAACCGTGGAGCCTAAGACAATAATTTGGTCAATTTCTCAAATGGTTTTGACAGATAATATGATTTCTCCCATATCTACAATGATTTATTCCGGTAACGAATTAATGCCAGTTTCAGAGGTAAAAAACGGAGACTTAACACTATTTCTGGAAACAGATTACAATATTTCATACACAAATAATGTCAATGCGGGGGTTGCCACAGCCATAATTACAGGAATTGGTAACTATTCTGGAACGATAGAAAAGACATTTAATATTGTCTTGAAAGGTGTTACGGTCCCCCCAGTAAATGGAGAACTTATTTACAGTGGATTCGCGCAGGTCGGCGTCGAAAATGGCGATGGATACACTCTAACAGGCGCAACATCCGGTATCGGTGCCGGTAATTACGTGGCAACCGCATCACTTATCGATACGGTCAACACGGCATGGTTGGACGGGACCACCGAACCTAAGACGATCAGCTGGACGATCGCCAAAGAAACTCTGACGATCGCATATTCCGGGGAGAACGTAGTTTATGGCATATCTCCGTCTCTTACTTTAACGGTCTCCGGGTTCGTTTCCAATGAGAATGTCAATAATGCAGCAGGATACGTCGCACCCACGATAACCAATGAAAACATCAATGCCGGAACATACACGCTGCTACCATTTGGCGGGTCGGCGGACAACTATGATTTCGAGTATATCGGAGGTACCCTGGTCATAAGCAAGAAAGTGATTCAAATACCGGTACCCAACGCCGGGTTGGTGTATAACGGAACCGAACAGATAGGCGTCTCTGGAGGGGACGGATACATGCTTTCCGGCAACATAGGTTCAGATGCTGGCAGCTACGAGGCTCTGGTAGCCCTCACCGATGCCAGCATAACATCTTGGCCCAACGGAAGCACCGAACACGAGGCCGTCGAATGGTCGATAGCCGCTAAAACGCTGAACATGGGCATGATGTATGCGCCGGTCCAGATCTATACAGGATATGCTATCGAACCGGTCGCCGTCATGGACGGAGGCACCCAACTTTTTGAAGGAATAGATTATACGATATCCTATACCAACAATATCGAAGAGGGGTCCGCCGCTGCCGCAGTGACCGGGATAGGCAACTACGCCGGAACTGTGCCAGTGGCCTTTAAAATAGCAAAGAACTACGTTGTGTCCTTCAGCCTCAATGGGTTCGAAGGTGTCGCTCCCGGGCCTCGAACGATCCTAGGCGGGTCGCTATTGGAACTGGAGGACGTGAAAGCGCCCGTCCGTGCGGGATATCAGTTCGGCGGATGGTCCATGACTCCCGGAGGAGATGCGATGTCCGAATATACCGTGTTTTCAAATTCCACGCTGTATGCGGCCTGGAAGCTGAATATTTATGACGACATGCCCTTTGATGAGCTGAACGAGATAATCTCCCAGAACGACAGACCGGCGGTTCAGATAAGGGCAACTGCCGCAGGCAACCTGCTGGACAATGCATTCTTCGAAGGAATTGCGGAAGCAGGCAAGCCCTTCACCGTGAACGTATTGGATGAAAATGAAAAACTGGCATATTCCTGGTCATTTGAAGGTGAGTACAGATCGGAAGCAGGCACTTTCAGGCCAAAAATCTACGAGGCGGACCCCGGTTACGATCTGGAAAGTCTGATCGATTCTTCAAATTACGAAAACCCGTTGGTTCTCAACTTCGCTGCAAGCGGAGTACTGCCGATAGATGCGACTGTGACGTACAATGTAGGCGATATATACGCCGATGGCACGAAATTATCCGTGTTCTTCTATGACGAGGATGCCGATCAGCTCAAAGAAAAGCAGACCGTTACGGTAACGAACGGATCGGTAACCTTCGGCCTCACACACTGCTCTAAATATGTGATGGCCGAGGCAGTCTATGAAGGTCCGGCCGATGGAAACACTATGCTGTACATCGTAACGGCGCTGATCGTAATCGCAATCGTGGACATTCTGGCAGTATACGGTTTCTTCGTCAGGAGGAGCTGAAACAGACAAAAATATTTTCTAAAACATCAAGCCCTGCCAAGATAAAATCAGGCAGGGCATATTTTTTTAATTCAGAACCAAGTGTCAAGCGAACGCTGGGAACGTTTCGATCTGTTTGCCGTCCTGCATTTTTCGATACGGTCCAGAGCGGCCTCGACGCGCGCAGGGGAGAAGTCATACGACGTCAGGACATCCAGGACCGATGCGCGGTCTACATGTTTAGGTTCAAGATCATATTCGTCCGTGTTCGGTCCGTCGAGGAATATATCCCTGATGTCCTGATATTCAGGGATATCTTCGCCGATATGTGCCAGAACATGTTCCAGATCTCCATGGTCCTTTATCAGTTTCAAGCTTTTTTTCGGACCGATCCCCTTGATGCCGGGGTTGAAGTCCGTACCGATCAGGATGCCCATGTCCACAAGCTGCTCTCTCGTCACTCCGAGGCCATCGAGGAAGCCCTTGAGATCTATCACCTCCGTCTTTACCTCTTTGAACTGGTCCCTTCCCGGCATTTTACGCCTCCCGGCCATGGTTATGTTTCTCACTAGGATGGGAGCGCCGAAAAGCAAGGAATCAAAATCCTGAGATGCAGATGCCCAGACGTCGCCCTTTGCGCACATGTAGGCACCCTGGGCCTCGCCGTCGCTCGGCGCCTGGATAATGGGGAGCCCAAGATATCGGATGAGGTCCTTGGAGGACTGCGATATCTCGGGGGTCATGCGCGATGTCTGCTGCGCTTTCGAAAACGCCTTTTTGATATCCCCTTCTTCTATGGCCTCCTCCCATTCCTCCTTGGCCTTCTCGCGCCTTTCCCGGCGTCCGTCCAATGTGCCCTTCTTCAGTTCGTGGGGCTTCCCGTCGAAGACGAAAGAAGGTTCGATCCCCGCTTCGATCATGTTCGCGGTCCGGTACAATATCCCAGAGAGATGCGAGGAGACGCGCCCCTGCGAATCGTGCAGGGGATGTCCGTCGGGCTGCCTTATCGTCGAAAGGAACTGGTATATCGTGTTGTAAGCATCTATTGCGACAGATTTTCCGTTGAGGTCCGACAGTTCGACGCACATCGGCTCTGTAAGGCCGGAAAGGTTCACTCCCATGGTGGCGCCTCACGGGTCAGGGCCGAAGCCCTGCCACATCTTGATCTCGGAGGACATGTCCTTCAGGCCGAACAGGGCGCTGCCCGCCGCGAGCACGGTAGCTCCGGCCTTTACGCATTCCAGTCCGGTCGAGCGGTTGATGCCGCCGTCCACCGATATCTCGAGTTTCGGATTGTGTTCGTCCGCCCATTGCCTTACGTAACGTATTTTGTCGATGCCGGAGGGTATGAAGCTCTGCCCGCCGAACCCCGGGTGCACGGTCATGATAAGAATAAGGTCGGCTTTTTCGAGGAATTTATCGAGTATTCTCACATCGGTCTCGGGATTTAGCGAGATTCCAGCCTTTATTCCAGAGTCCGAAATCATCCTGATTGCCCCCATGGTGTCGCCTTCGGCCTCGGGATGGACGGTCAGGTAGTCTGCGCCCGCTCTTATGAAATCCTTGATGTAACGTTCCGGCCTCTCGATCATAAGATGCACATCGAAGGGGATGCTGGCACATCCGCGTATAGCTTTTATTACCGAGGGGCCGATCGTAATGTTAGGCACGAACATGCCGTCCATGACATCTACATGTGCCCAGTTGGAACCGGATGCTTCCAATCGTTTCATCTCTTCGCCGAGACGGGAAAAATCCGCAGAAAGAATGGAAGCTGATACCTTTGTCATCATTCGGTCATATGATATTACATCATTATAATTTGCTCTTCGGAGAGCCGTCGTAAGTGAACAAATATATCGGACGATATCTTTCGGAAGTTCATGGCAACGGCCAATCACAGCGAAAAGATCGAGGTATGCGATGTGGAAGGATGCAATTCCGACTCTGAGCGTTCGTTCAACTACAAACAGGTGTCGGAGACCTCGCTGGTCCTTAAGCCCGGGGAGTACCGCCAGGTACACCTTTGCAAGGAACACTACCGCGACTTTAAGAAACAGACCAAGACGACCAGGGGCCTGGACCGCATATACTGATGACAGAGATCCTTTTCCTAGGGACAGGGGCCAGCGTCCCCTCGAGGGGCCGGGGGCTGCCAGCGATGGCCGTCCGCAGCGGTCGCGAGATCGTGCTTTTCGATTGCGGGGAAGGGACCCAGAGGCAGATGATGATGTCACCGATGTCTTTCATGAAGATCAAGGCGATTTTCCTGACGCATCTACATGGAGACCATTTTCTGGGGGTGCCCGGGTTGCTGTTGACAATGGGCCTGTCCGGAAGGTCGGACCCGGTACGTATAGTGGGGCCCGAAGGGACGGGCGAACTGCTCGGGAACATTCTAAGTTCATGCGGGGACAGCCTGCCTTTCGATCTGTCGATCACAGAAGCCTATGGCGGCGAGACGTTCCGTATCTCCGATTATTCCGTAACGGCCTTTCCGACAGAGCACGGCGTCCCGTCCCTCGGGTTTGTTTTCTCTGAAGATGACAAGGTGGGGATCGATGCCCGCAAGGCCGCCGAAATGGGAGTATCCGCGACGGATATCAAGATGATAAAAGAGGGGGACGTCGTGAACGGCATATCTTCCGAACACATATCCTCCGGTACGGTGAAAGGCATAAGGATCGTATACACGGGCGATACGCTTCCGTGCGAAGAGGTGCGTTCGGCTTCGATGGGAGCGGACGTGCTGGTACATGAGGCGACTTTCGGTTCCGACCAGACAGAATCCGCCGAAAAACACAATCATACGACGTCGGTGCAGGCCGCAGCGATAGCCAGGGAATGCGGCGTTAGGACCCTGGTACTAAACCACATAAGCAACCGTTACAAGGACCGCGCTCCGCTGCTAGAAGAGGCGGCAAAAATCTTCCCGGACACCATTTTGGCAGAAGATTTCATGCATCTGATGGTGACACGCAGGGAAATCAGATCAGTTTGAGCAGGTCCGCGCTGGTTATCATGCTGATCACCTTTCCCTGCCTGGACACCAGGACGGCGTCGCTGTCTCCCATGAGCTGAGCGACCGCCGAAAGGGACATGCCTTCAGAAACCACCGGGAACGATTCGCCCATGACCTTTTTTATGGAGGTCTTTCGGAGCTCGTCCATGCTCATGCCCTGTTCAATAAGGCCCAGTATCATTCTTTCAGAGATGCTTCCTACAGGACTGTCGCCGCTCATCACCGGCATCTGAGAGAATCCTGTCCGGCGCATGAGGTCCGAAGCCACGCGAAGGCTGTCGTCCGCATCTACCGTAATGGGCGACGTGGAGGCCACGTCCGCCGCGGTGCGGTCTATCCCGGTTTTCCGGTTCATCTTGTCCAGGGTCTCGAAGAGCCTCACTATGGTCCGATAGCTGGCGTCGGTCTTTCTGCTCTCAACCTTGGCGATGGTGCTCTGGCTGACGCCGGATCCGTTGGCAAGCTCCGACTGAGTGATTCCGAGCGCATTCCTCATTTTCTTGATGTCCGATTCCGGCGGGAATTTCACTTTACTTAATACGTTATTATTCTTATATGAATATTTCTTACAGTTTACTTTATAAATAATGAATATGTACGATTTCCTACAGCATAAGCTGAGGGGCTATAGAAATGGCTAAGAATATTTACGTTGAGGGTATCGATGAAATACCGGTACCGAACAGAAGGGTAGAAATCGTCGAGAGGAAAGGTATCGGGCACCCCGACAGCGTTTCAGACGGTATCGCAGAGTCGGTAAGCAGGGCACTGTGTAAAATGTACATCAAGGAGTTCGGCCACGTACTCCACCACAACACCGACGAGACTCAGATTGCGGCCGGAAGGGCACACCCCAAGTTCGGAGGCGGAACGATCATAGATCCGTCCTACATACTTTTGGTCGGACGTGCAACCACAGAGGTCGAGGTCGGAAAGGAGCTCAAATTCCTGCCGTGCAAGCCAGTCGCGCTGAGAGCGGCTAAAGAGTATCTAGAGAAGAACTTCCCCAATCTGGATGTTAAATCTGAAATCATAATGGATGCTAGGATCGGTCTTGGGTCAGACGATCTTACCGGAGTTTACAAAGCATCGGGATACCACTCCAACGACACGTCTTTCGGTGTAGGATATGCACCGTTCTCGATCACGGACAGGCTTACCCTGGAGACCGAGGAGTTCATCAATGGCGCCCTCAAGAAGAAGATGCCGGAGACAGGGCAGGACGTCAAAGTAATGGCATCCAGGATCGGAAAGGACATAACTTTGACAGTGGCATGTGCGATGGTGGACAGATACCTCACCGACGCCGACGCTTACAAGTCTGCAATGGTGCAGCTTAAGAACGAGGTCACAGACAACGCGCTCAAGATCATCGGAAACGAGGACATAAACGTCAACGTGGACGTAAACACCGGCGACGACTACTCCCGCAACGTTTACTATCTGACGGTCACGGGAATGTCCCAGGAGATGGGAGACGACGGTTCGGTCGGAAGAGGCAACAGGTGTAACGGGATAATTACGCCATACAGGCCGATGTCCATGGAGGCCACTTCCGGAAAGAACCCGATAACCCACGTCGGAAAGATCTACAATGTGATGTCAAAACTCGTCGCCGAGGAAATATCCAAAGAGATAGGCCCAGAGGTCGAAATACGCGTTAGACTGCTGTCGCAGATCGGAAAACCGATTTCGCAACCGCTCAACGCTTCTGTTCAGGTGCTTGCGCCAGGAGCAGACCAGCCAAAGGAACTGTCCAAGTGGAAGTCCGACGCCGAAGGCATAATGGAGCATTGGCTCGATAACATTGATAAGGTCACAGAACTTATCACGACCGGTAAAGTAAGGACCTTCTGAGTCCCCTTCCGGTGAGCTGGATATGAAAATAATAGATGAGCCGCAGTATGGGCCGATGTTCAGGTTCAGCGATGCCAATGTATATTGGACGTTGCACACAATTTCGGACGGAAGGAGGATTGGACGCAAGCGACTCTCCGAGGCCGTCGGAGTGGGCGAGGGAAGCATGCGCCGCATAGTCGACACTCTTAGGGAATGGGGACTTATCTTCGTAAAGCAGACGGGGATAATGATCACCAAGGCCGGCCGAAGCTACCTGGAGCAGATGCCAATCCGCGTAATAAATCTGGACGTCGGCAACTCTGTGGTCGGCCAATACACGCAGAGCCTGCTGGTCATGGGGGTCTCCGATAAAGTGTTCAACGGGATGCAGCAACGAGACGCGGGCATCAAGGCCGGAGCCACCGGATGCACCACGTTGGTCATACGGGACGGCGTTCTGCTGATCCCCCCTGACTGGAACGTCGACGAGGAGAATCCCAGGCTCGCAAAAGAGGTACGAGAGGTCATAGGCATGACCGGGAGCGATGTCATCATCGTAGGCGGCGGGGAGACCAAGTTGCTGGCGATAGAGGCGGCGGTCACGGCAGCCCTCGAGCTGTTCTGATAAAACTATTTACAACCAAACCCTTTACGAGCCGTGAAGCATCTTTTCAGCTTTTCAGTATATCAGAAGCTGGCCGAAATTTCGTCGACCGCCGTCGAATCAACTCTGAATGGCATGGGCTGCGACGGATTGGAACTTCTGACAGGATACTACCCTGTCCCGGACGAATACCGCAGCTATGCCACGGGCGTCCATCTTCCCTACGCTGCGGATTGGCTCCGCGCATGGACGGGCAAAGAAGTCCCTGATTGTGATATGGAAACGGCGAGGTTCATCATGTTCGGAAAATGCGCCGCCGACGTAACCGAGAGCCTGGCACTTGCAATTTCCCAGGCTTCGGAGCTCAATCCTCCTTACGGGGTGCTCCATGCCGGCAACATCAATCTGGACGATATATTCATGCACGAGGGCATGGACAGCGACAAAAAGGTCCTGGGGTCTTTCTGCGAGATGGTTAATTCTGCAGTATCGCTGCTTCCCCACGGCAAGGTCCCCTTCAAATTGGCGTTCGAGAATCTCTGGTGGCCGGGCCTCAAAATGAAGGACGGATGGGAGGTCAAGTTCTTTGAGAATAAGATCGAGTTCGAGGAATGGGGAATATGCCTGGATACAGGGCATCTGTTGAACTGCCTTCCCGACATACGCAACGAAAATGACGCCATATGCTCTCTCAGAAAGGTTTTCGAAGGGTACAGCGCCGATACATTGGACAGAATAGGCACCGTGCATCTACATGTGAGCACATCTTCGGATTACAGGGACAGTTTCGAAGGTCGGACCAGGGACCCTGACGATTCAATGGGCGTTTTCATGGAGAAGGCCAATGAACATATAGGCAAGATTGACCAGCACCGTCCTTTTAAGTCGGACAGATGTGCGGAACTTGTCGAAATGCTGTCCCCCGATTACGTCACGCACGAGATGGCAGGTTTCGTTTCGGGCGACCCGCTGGGCGACTTCAGGGCCCAGCGTTCGCATTTTCCGTTCGACTTACGAATGCTATAAATAATACTTCTATCTTGCACAATCCAGAGGAAAGAAGATGGCACGTTTTAAAGAGGCCGAGAGCAGGCTCCTTGATAAGTCCGTATGCATGAACTGTTATGCAACGAACCCCCCTAAGGCGTCTAAATGCCGCAAATGCGGATACAGCAACCTTAGGCCCAAGGCTAAAGAGAGCAGGAAGCAGTGATCCGGCCAGACCGGCCGGGTCTGTGCCAGCTTTGCGACCGTCTAACTGGTCGTTCCCTTAATTTAAATAGTCTGTGGGCCGTAAGGAGTTCCAGTCTCACCTGAGGGTATCTCATGAAGGTCTTGGTCGCTGACGATAATGTAGCCATACAGGAAATATTGAGAGAAATCGTCACCAATACTGGTAACCAGGTTTTTCTCGCTTCTAATGTGGTCGAGGCCGCGGAATCAATACTTCAGAATCGCCCCGAACTGATATTTTTAGATATGTTCTTGGGAGGCGAGCCCGGGATGAAGGCGATAGACATCGTCCACGAAGAGGACGTTTCCATGAACATGAAGGTCTATATTCTGAAAAACAGCAAGGAGTATATACCCAGAGACGAGGCCTTCGTGGTCGGGGAGATCGAGAAGCCGTTCAGGAGCGCCGACATAGTTGCGATATTATCGGGATCGAAGAACGTTCCTGAAGTTGCACCGGTTCCGGCGTCCAGGCCCTCGAGGCTCGAAAAAAGGCGCAAGAACAAGGAGCAGCTGGCGGCTGCCGAGCAGACGGGGCTGCCGTCCGGCAGAGCCCATCTCATACTGGAGGGCAACCCTGTAGGCGTCTACAAATACGCTTCGGATTTTGCCGATGCAGGATATGACATGCTCATCATCACCAGCAACAAGATCAAGGCCGTAAGGGAGAAGATGAAATACGGCAAGATGAACGTTATAGCTCTTTCTGCAAAGCCCAGGCTGGACTACAAAGACATAAGGAAGCTAGGATCCCTTACCGATTCGGTCAATCGTTTCATATCCGATAACGCGCGTCCCGTGATCGTGATCGACGGGCTGTCCGCCTTGATGGAGAAGAACGGCCCTAACCGCACACTCACCATGATGCGCCAGCTCACGGCGGATAACGCCGGCTCCGCAACATTTTTAATATCTCTGAACGAGAATTCCATCGACAAAAAAGGTCTGGACATACTCGTTCATAATATGGATATCCATAAGACCGTCGACTGAGGCTTTTTGATGAAGATTGAGAAAGTATGGGCAAGAGAGGTTCTCGATTCGAGGGGTAACCCCACGGTAGAGGCTGAGATCACTGTGGCAGGGCACAAGGTAAGGGCCATCGCGCCATCGGGAGCGTCCACGGGCACCTGGGAGGCCCATGAGCTCAGGGACGGCGGCGAAAGATACGGAGGCAAAGGGGTCCTCAAGGCCGTCGGCAACATAAGGGAAGATATCGCCGCGTGCATCACGGGAATGGACCCGTCCGACCAGGAGGCGATAGATATGGCAATGATCGACCTCGACGGAACGCCTAATAAGAAAAGGCTCGGCGCGAACGCCACCGTGGCAACGTCGCTGGCTGTCGCCAAGGCGGGCGCTATGTCCAGGAACATGCAGATCTACGAGCATATTGGCGGCGATCACATAACGCTGCCCGTTCCGATGTTCAATATAATCAATGGCGGGAAGCATGCGGGAGGCAATCTGAAGATACAGGAATGCATGCTCGTCCCGGCCGGGGCCCCTAACTTCTCCGAATGCCTGAGGATGGCTTCGGAGGCGTACATGTCTCTGAAGAAGCTTCTCTCGAAGAAGTACGGCGTATCGGCTGTGAACATAGGCGACGAGGGCGGTTTCGCTCCCCCGGTGGACACGGTCGCAGAGGCGCTTGAAACAATATCCCAAGCTACGTCCGATGCCGGATACAGGCCCGGCAAGGACTTTTTCCTTGCTTTGGATGCCGCTTCCTCAGAATTCTTCATCAACGGCAGGTATGAGGTGGACGGCTTCAGCTTCACCGCAGGCGAGCTCGAGGACCATTATGCGGGACTGGCCAAAGATTTCCCCATCATAAGCATCGAGGACCCATTTTTTGAGGACGATTTCGATTCGACGGCAGATCTCACCAGGAGAATAGGCAAAGGAGTGCAGATAGTAGGTGACGACATATTCGTCACAAACACGGAGAGGCTCAAGCGCGGAATAAAGGCCGGGGCGGCGAACGCCCTCCTGCTCAAGGTGAATCAGATAGGTACGGTCACAGAATCGGGCCAGGCCGCGGAGACGAGCTTCAAAAACAACTATAATGTAGTGGTGTCGCACCGCTCCGGCGAGACCGAGGACACCACCATTGCCGATCTCTCGGTAGGGTGGGGTTCGGGACAGATCAAGACGGGAGCACCGGCGCGCGGCGAACGCACCGCGAAATACAACAGGCTTCTGAGAATAGAAGAAGAACTGGGATCGAAGGCCGTGTTCCCCGGCATCAAGGCGTTCAGGTTCTGATAATATGGACAAGCTCTTCATCGCAGACGAGAAGGACGTCAGGGACGGTTACACGATGGACGTGTACTTCGAGCGCACAAAACAGATTTTGGAAGCCAAGGGGCTGGACAAATCCAGGGTATGCGCCGAGCTTACAAGCAGCTCGCTGCCCCGCGGCTGGGAATGGGCCGTTTTCTGCGGTCTCGAAGAGGTCATACGCCTTTCGGAAGGAACCAACGTTTCGGTCTATGCGATACCCGAAGGGACGATAATACGTGCCCGCACCCCGGCCAGCGTCAGGGTGCCGGTAATGAACTTCATAGGAAACTACGTCGACTTCGGAGTCATGGAGACCGCGATCCTGGGGATGATATGCCAGCCCACAGGCGTGGCCACTAAGGCTTCGAGGGTGAAGATCGCCGCACAGGGAAAACCCGTCATAGCCTTCGGCAACAGGAGGATGCACCCTGCAATTGCGGGCGTCCTCGACCGTTCGGCCTATATAGGCGGATGCGACGACGTGTCCTCGGGTATCGGCGGAGATATAATCGGCAAGGAACCGTTGGGAACGGTGCCCCATGCACTCACTTTGATGATGGGCAGCAACGACGCAGCGTTCAGGGCATTCGACGAGACCATAGATCCGAAAGTCCCTCGTATAATGCTCATCGACACATTCTCTGACGAACGCAGCGCCGCAATAGAGGCCTGCAGGTCCGTGAAGAACCTGGTGGGAGTCAGACTGGACACTCCGGGCTCCAGAAGGGGGAACTTCAAGGAGTTGATCGACGAGGTTCGCTGGGAGATGGATATGAACGGCTACAAGAACGTCAAGATAATCGTCTCCGGCGGTCTCGATGAGGAATCGGTCGCCAAGCTGGCAGACACATGTGTTTCAAGCTTCGGTGTCGGAACTTCTATCGCCAACGCCCCGACCTTGGACTTCTCGATGGATCTTGTGGAGAAGGACAGCGAGCCGATCGCCAAGAGGGGCAAGTTCGCCGGGCGCAAGTTCCCGTACCGCTGCCCGCATTGCTACACCATGGGCGTATCGCTCGTTCCCGACGACGAGATCAGATGCGATTGCGGATGCGTCATGGAAATGATCGAAAGGCCCGTGCTCAAAAACGGAAAGAGAGTTATCCCTGAGGTTAAACCCAAAGAAGTCCGCGAATACGTGCTGAAGCAGTTGGAGCACATGAAACAGAACGGACTCCTGTGAACTGCGCGGAAATGGTCTCACAGGGGCCGTAATATTATTATCGTGTTACAAAATAATATTCAATATATACACTTTGGGGGTATCGTATGTGCCCTTCCAGAGATGGTAACAGAAAGCTTATATCCGCTCTAAATATAGGAAGCTAGGGCACTTCCCGAGGCATCTGTGGATGGTGTAGAAGCCTTGTTTGGAGCCTATAATCGGGGGAAGTAAAATCGGGAATGCAACATGTTCAGCAGAGCGCTGCATCGACAGTCTGTTGGATAAAACGTTGGACAGGATACGCATCGACGGCATGATGAACGTCTACTGCGAGTGTGGCAGAATCGTCTGGCTTGACCGGTCGGAGATGGGCCTGAAGCTCAGCATAGGCAAAAAGCTGGAATGCACCCATTGCCGCAACAGGCGAATCTCCGAGGAGATAGATTCCCTTAACAGACACTTCAGCGGCGAAGAGCCCATCGCAGAATTCTGATCTTATTATTTATCGGCCTTAGCGGCCTTCTTGACACCCGCTTTCTTCACGCCTACCTTCTTTGCGGGTACGGTGTTCTCAGCATCGACGGCTTTCTTTGCGGCCGCTTTCTTCACGCCTACCTTCTTTGCAGGTGCAACGTTCTCAGTTTCCACAGCATCCTTTACGGCCGTTTTCTTTGCACTAGCCTTCTTCTCAGATGTGGCCTTCTGTTTTGCGGGACAGTCGGGATTGATACAGTCTTCGGAACTTCCGAAGAGGATGATCGGCGAGTTGCAGAGTTCGCACTTCTTGTCTGTGGGGACGATGCTCCCCCTAGGCCTGAGAGGATACGTCTGCGTACAGGCAGGCCATTCGGTGCAGCCTGCAAACCTCTTCCCGGCCTTGGAGTACATCATCCTGATCTTTCCCTTGCCGCACGTCGGGCAGTCCCCGAGGAACGTACGCTCGGTGTTCGAAAGGCATTTAGGATCGATACACTGCAGGAGCGGCGGGTTACCCTTCCTGATCACTTTGAGATGGGGGAGTCCGCAGACCGTGCATACGGATTCTGTGGTCTGTACCATGGCCCCGCGCGGGAGCGGGTAAGAACATGTGCACTCCGGATATCCATCGCATCCGATGAAATTTCCGTTCTTCGATTTCTTGATTGTAAGGTTGTTGCCGCACGCCGTGCATAGGCCGATGTGTTGCTGAGTTCTCAGAGCGGCCCTGATCTCTTTTCCTATGGCCTCCTCCTCGGCGGAGATCTTCTCGGAAACCGTGTAAAGCATATCCTGGGATTCTTTGACCACGCCGTCGAGCGTGCGCTCTCCGTTGCCGATCTTGACCATGTCCGATTCAAGTTTGGCGGTCATGTCCGGTTCCGTTATTCCGCCACCATGCCTTTCCAGGGCTTTGGTCAGCGAAACGCCGCCTGCGGTGGGGATCAGATGGTTCCCCTGTACATAGTTCCTAGAGAACAGTTTGGCGATAATGTCATGCCTGGTACTCTTGGTCCCGAGTTGCAATCTGTCCATCTCCTGGATCAGGGAACCCTGGTTGTATCTGAAAGGAGGTTTGGTCTCGGAAGCCTCCATAGAAACGGAACGGACGTCGACGATGTCTCCGACCTTCACTTTCGGAATCGAGGATTCCTTGGATTTTATGTATTTCCCGTAGTACTTTTTCCATCCCTTGGATTTCTGTTTGTACCCTTCGCATTTGAACTCTTCATCGTTAACTTTGACGATGCATTCGGTTACCTCGGCTATCGCCGAAGGTGCGACCGTAGCCATGAACCTCCTTACGATAAGTTCGTAAAGCTTCCATTTGTCGCCCTTCATCTTTGCCGAGCTGGCCGCCGCCGTCGGATAGATAGGAGGATGGTCGGTCGTACGCCTCTTTCCTCTCGATGGATATATCTTCTCCTGTGCCAGTATCTCTTCTATCTCTTCTTTGAAGTCAGATTCCCTGAGCTTCTCCAAAACGCCTCGGATGCTTATGCTCTTGGGATATTCGGTGTTCTCTGTACGGGGGTACGAAATGTATCCCCCGGTGTATAGGTCCTCTGCCAATTTCATGGCGACCGTCGGGGGAATCCCGATCTTGTTCGCCTCGACCTGCATCTGCGTGGTGTCGAACGGCGGAGGCCTGTATTCCTCTTTTTCCGTGACCTCGAACGTGGTTACGGTTCCTGTTTTGGCGGAAGATGTGCGGGCAAGTATATCTTTGGCGGCGTCCTCCTCCCAGAACGGATTACCGGCATGCTGTCCCTGGAACGCAAGGATGCCGAAGCGCCCGACGATGTTCCAGAACGGCTTTGATATGAAGTTTTCGATTTCCTCGTTCTTGTCCACGAGCAGTTTGAGCGTGGGGCTCTGAACGCGTCCCACCGACATGAAGTTCTTTCCGACCTGGCCCGATGCCAGGGATATCTGTCTTGTGAGCACGGCGCCCCATGTCAGATCTATTATCTGTCTTGCCTCGGCGGCGTCCGCCAGACGTTTGTCGGGAAGTGCAAGGTCGGAGAAGGCAGCCTCTATCTCTGATTTGGTAAGTGCGCTGAATTTCGATCTTTTGACCTTGGACATATCCACGCCTGCGGCCTCGACGGTCTCGACCCCTATGAGCTCTCCCTCGCGGTCATAGTCGGTGGCGATTATGATTTCGTCCGCCTCTGCGGCGGATTCTTTGATGTTTTCCAGAATGGATTTGACACGCACGGTCTTTACCTGCGGCGCATACACAAGGTCGGTGGGCGAGCCGTCGGACCAATTGTTGTATTCTTCGGGATAGTCGAGCTCGAGGATGTGTCCCCTGAGGCTTATGACGTCGTATTCATCGTTTCCTGCAGAGAAAGTAATCACCGAGGCCCCTCCGACCTTCTTTGTGGTATATTTGCCGTCGGAAAGGATCGTGGATATCCTCCTGGCAGCATTGGCCTTCTCGGTGATTATCAGTTTTTTCATCGTGCAACCGAGTCATTAGCCATTATTTAACCATTGGCGACTGGCAATCCGTTGGCCGCAGTACTCCTGATTAAGTATTTTGTACTCACTATCGACGCACATGTCCGTCGATAAAATAATCGAGTCGCTTATGAGGCACAGGGGAGTTAGGAAAGTAACGCTCCTAGAAGACGACTTGGTCGACATAATAAAGGAAGAAGAGAGCCAGATAGTCAGCGCTTTCGGCATCCCGATCGTGAACGAGGCCATGGAGGAGTGTTTATCGAAGGACATCAAACTATGCATCTATTGCGACTATTCTTTCGAGCATCCCGATGACAGCATCATGTTCATGAAGGACGGGGAGGGCAGAATAGTCGGTCAGGACATCGCCGACTCGAAGCGGTCCCAATTTGAGGGAAAAGACAACATAATATGGCTTTCTGAAGACTTCATACTGTATCCCGACGCCGACATGGGCCCGGATATACAGATTGTCATGGTGTCCCAAATATACCATGGATTCTCAGAGGAGGACGGGGTTTCCGAAGCGGTGGTATTCTCACCGGCAACCACCACGGACTGCATCATAAAATCCAGATGCGGGGACCCGCGGGACTCGCAAATAGCCTCTGCGATTATGGGACTGACGCTGAACTGACGTCACTTGCGGGCGCCCAGGTGGTGCATGTTGCCTGATTTCGGCGACACCATCGTAAGCCTTCCCCTGAGGACGCCCTTGATGGACGTGATCTCCGATGCGAGCTTCTTCAGCGAGCCCAGCTTGCCTTCCACTATGAGTATCTCCATGCAACGGTCGTGGTCCAGGTGCACATGTATGGACGTGTTCACGTTACCGGAGTGGTCGTGCTGAATGTCGGTCAGCTTGTCTCCCACATTGGTTACGTTGTGGTCGTACACCATCACTATGACTCCGACCATGTACTCTTCATCGTTTTTCCACTCGCTCTCTGCCAGCGAATCGCGCACCAGGTCCCTGATGGCCTCGGACCTGCTTACGTAGCCTTTGTTAGATATCGATTCGTCGAACTCCCTGAGGAGTTCTGGTTCAAGTGAAACGCCTATGCGGGTGACGCCGTCCATGAACCCCAATCACATTTGGGCCGTAATAATACTGTCGGAAGTCTTGTATCCTTAACGCATAAGTTCTGGAAGCAGGGAGATTTATCATTTAGCGCCGCGATACCAATCCGTGGAGACATATTCGGAACGCATAGGTGAAGCGCTGGATTCCGCGGTCAGGGACGCGGTCTCCGGAAAAAAGGTCGCGGTTGCATTCTCGGGAGGTCTGGATTCCGGACTGGTAGCGGCACTGGCCGCAAAATATGCGGAAAGCGTGGTCCTGTACACGGCAGGGTCCGATGTCTCCTATGATGTTATCAATTCCAGGGACGCCTCGTCAAAGATGGGGCTGCCGTGGATACACATACCTCTGCACGAAGGAAACATCGAAACAATCCTCAGAGAGATGGTCCGTTTTACTGGAACTACATCTCCGCTCACCCTCTCGTTCGAGGTCCCGACGTTCTGTGTGACAAAAGGATCGGAAGAGAAATTTATCCTAGGCGGCATGGGTTCGGACGAGCTTTTCGCAGGATACCATAAGTATATGGGGATGCCGGAGGAGGAGTTCCGCAGGAACAGCGCAGAGGACATGGAAAAGCTTATGACGGAAGTTGTGGAACATGAGGACAAGGTCGCAGTCGCGTCGGGTAAAACAATGATAAGGCCCTTCACGTCCCCGGAGGTCCAGAATGTTGCGCGTTCCATTCCGTTCGGTATTCTGGAGCCCAAGGACGAGAGCTCAAGGAAAGCGGTCCTAAAAGTGCTGGCGCTGAGCTGGGGCCTCGATTTCATAGCAGATAAAAGCAAGAAGGCGGCCCAGTACGGCTCGGGAGCCACGGACCTCATCAAGGCAACAGCCAAGAGGAAGGGGATGACCCAGCACCAGTATATCTCGATGATATGCAAAGAAGAGCTCGATTGATAGTGTTTATATGAGACCCCAGTCATCCGCTCCCGTGAGCATCGACAATGCCGACAAGGAACAGTTCCTCAGTTGGCTTTACGGCCTAAGCGTGCACGGAATAAAGCTGGGATTGAGAAACATCACCGAACTGCTGGAACGCCTGGGCAATCCTCAGGAAGCTTTCAGCAGCGTGCATGTGGCGGGTACGGACGGAAAGGGGTCCGTCTGCGCGATAATATCCGCGGTCCTTATCGACGGAAAAGTCAGGACCGGAACGTTCACTTCACCGCATATCCTGAACTTCAACGAGCGCATAACCGTCGACGGAGTTCCGATCACCGACGAGGAGCTGGCGTGCATGGCATCGGTCACGGTCCCTCATGTCAAGGCGATGGCCGGAAAGGGGATGCTATGCACCTTCTTCGAGGTTACGACGGCCATTGCATTTCTCTATTTCAAAGAGAAAGGAGTTGAATACGCCGTCGTGGAGGTAGGCATGGGCGGCAGGTTCGATGCAACAAATGTGATAGTACCAGAGGTAAGTATCATTAACAATATCAGTTTGGAGCACACCGAATATCTCGGGAATACGATAGAAGAGATAGCGTTTGAAAAGGCCGGTATAATAAAAGAGGGCGTACCGTGCGTTACGATAAATCCCGAGCCGGCCCTCTCGGTCATAAGGAAGGTCGCCGAAGAAAGGAGATCCCCGCTCACGCGCATAAATCCTGATGACATTTCCGTGATATCGGTTTCAGCGGAAGGCACCGAGTTCACATACAAGGAAGAGAAATATTTTGTATCGATCCCGGGGAGGCATCAGGCCCGGAACGCTTCGATTGCAATAGAGGCCCTGTCAAAGCTGAAGATCTACGGACACAGGTGCAGATGCAGGATCAAGCCCGGACTCAGCAAGATAAACTGGCCCTGCAGGATGCAGAGGGTGGAGGGGACGCCGTTCATCGTGGACGTTTCCCATACATTTGCCGGATCTTCATGCCTGAGCTCGGATATAAGAGACATCTACGGAAAGGTGCTCGTTGTTTTCGGTATTTTGGGCGATAAGGACATAGAACACGTCTCAAAGAACATATCCGATATAGCCAGCAGAATAATTTTAACAAAACCGGATTCAGTAAGGGCGGCGCCTTTGGAAAGGATTTCTGAGATAATGGCCAAATATTCCGATGTTGTGGCCATAAGGGAAAGCGTAGGCGATGCGATGGACCTTGCGCTAAGCATAAGGGAGCCCGATGAGTTGATATTGGTGACAGGCTCTTTCTACATGGCCGGAGATGCACTGAAGTGGTTGGAAAAGACATATCCTGGATCCTCGACACGCTGTCTGAGGAGTATGAAAGCGGAGCATACCCCGGAAGGTCCTCGGAAGGACTGAACCCGGAATGGCCCTGCGATCCGTTCCATGTTCTGGTGGCCACAATACTTTCTCAGAGGACGAAGGACGACAACACCCGCAAAGCATCAGATCGTCTTTTCACCGCATTTCCGACCATGGACCTGATGGCCGGAGCGGACGTTGAATTAGTTTCCGAGCTAGTTCGTCCTGCGGGATTTCCGAATCAGAAAGCCAAGGCGATCGTCGACTGCTGCAACATACTATTGTCGGAATACGGCGGCGAGGTGCCTGAAGAAACCGAAGAGCTTCTCAGGTTGCCGATGGTAGGAAGGAAGACCGCGGCCTGCGTTCGGTCGTACGCCATGTGCATTCCCGCAATATGCGTCGATACGCATGTTCACCGCATAGCGAATCTGATGGGATTGGTAAGCACAAAGTCCCCGGAAGACACGGAATATGCTCTTATGGAAATCACCCCGGAGGACAGGTGGACGGATATCAACCGATATCTTGTACGTCACGGGCAGTTGGTGTGCAAACCGAACCGTCCCCAGTGCCAAATATGTTCGGTCGCATCGATGTGCGATTCGCGTCGCAGCTGAAACGCTCTTTATTTAATGAGTTAAAGTATTACAGTCGCGTGCACGAGGTATCTGTCATATCAGGCATGGTCAATGCCGTTCTCGAGGAACTGAAAAAATATGACGCCGTTTCAGTAGCCAGCGTCGACATCGTTATCGGCGATATGACACAGTTGGGCGATGAGCAGCTGCTGTTCGCCTACGAGATAGTAACCAGAGATACAATGCTCGAGGGGTCGGTGCTCAACATAGAGCACGAACCGATCAATGTAGCGTGCAAAGAGTGCGGATATGACGGTCCGGTAGTGATGCTGGATGCAGGGGATTTCAGCTCCCATGCCATACCTGTGCTTTCCTGTCCGGAATGCGGCGGCCGGGTAAAGGTCACTTCGGGACAGTCATGCTGTGTCAGATCTTTAGAGTTAGAGGAGAAGGAATAATGTTCAAATACAGGGACGAAGCGACTGCGAAACGTATCGTAGAGGGGATCAAAGAACAGGATGTGGACTGCAAGATAATGCACATATGCGGCACACATCAGGATACGATCGTTCGTTTCGGCCTTGACCAGATGCTTTCAGGCTCGGGAATACAGATATGCCAGGGCCCCGGCTGCCCCGTCTGCGTGACAACGAGCAGAGAGTTAGCAGAAGTAATTACATTGGCCAAGAACGGTGTCACCGTGACCGCGTTCGGCGATATGATGAGGGTACCGACCCCTATAGGTTCGCTTTTCGACGCAAAAGCCGGAGGAGCGGACGTACGTATCGTTTATTCCATAGAGGACGCTGTGAAAATGGCGAGGGACAAAAAGGGCGACACGGTGTTCGTCGGCGTAGGCTTCGAGACCACGGCGCCCTCTACATGCGTTCCCCTGAACAGGGACGACGTTCCCGAGAACTTCTCTGTTTACAGTTGCCACAGGATATGCCCCCCTGTCATCCAGGCGCTTCTGGACATGGGAGAGAACAAGATCGACGGTTTCATAATGCCCGGCCATGTCGCCGTGATCACAGGAATGGACATGTTCAGGCCGTTCTCGGAGAATTATCACGTTCCGCAGGTCGTGGCGGGATTCGAGCCGCTTGACATACTCATGTCGTGCTATATGCTGGCCAAGCAGATCTCCGAAGGAAGGTCGGAAGTGGAGAACGAGTACACGCGTCTTGTCAAAGAGCACGGCAACGAGAAGGCGAGGGAACTTATGGATCGCACCTATGATCCCGTAGACCGTAACTGGAGGGGCTTCCCCGTCATAAAAAAGAGCGCGCTGGCACTTAAGCCCGCCTATGCGGATCACGATGCGACAAAGATCCATGAAGATATTATTGCCGAGACCCCCCAGGTCGAGGAAGAGGCGAAGGGATGCAGGTGCGGAGAGGTTCTGCGCGGATTGATAACATCTGAGGAATGTCCTATGTTCGGGAGGGTATGCAAGCCCAGCAATCCCAGCGGACCTTGTATGGTCTCCGCGGAGGGCAGCTGCAACATAGCTTACAGATTCTCAGCAAAGAGGTGAAAAAAATGCAACCAATAGCTGCGCCCGCGACGGGCAAGAAAAACGTCCTGATAGTAACCAACGATTCCCAGGTTTTTCTCTCAAAGAGGCTTGAGGCCGCCGGAGACATATTCGGAGGTCGCGTGACCGAGGTCAGGGACTTCTTCAAGAGACTCGATGCAGAGTTCGGTAAGGAAGGCAACGGTAAATGTAACGTCTCATTTGGAATAATCTCAACATTGTTCGGTTTCGTTCCCAGCACCTATGCGATATCATCCTATACCTATGCAATGTGCAACAAGGAGCAGTACGAGGCGGCGCAGGTCAGAAAAGATTACGCCGGAGTCCTGGAATACGTCTCCAGAGGTTATGATATGGTCATCGTATGCGTTCCCAAAGAGATGTTCAGGATACTGATCGACAACAACGCTCTCCACGATGGCAAGGTCGTAGCGGTCACATCGAAAGAGTTCGAGCCCTTATGCAAAGAGAGGAACTGGACCTTCCTAGAGAGGAAAGGCGCAAGGATCGGAAATGAGAATGCGGAGAAAATAAGGGAGAAGGTTTCAGAGCTCACAGTCTGAAACTTTTCACTCTTTCGCGCATGGCATCGTCTGCACGACGGGATTCGCGAACCTTACTTATAGCAAGGTTCTGGACATCTCTGCCGAGCTTGCCGGTTCTGAGCAGGGCTTCGGTCCTGTCTTGATATTTGAGGTAGCAGTACGATAGTGTCCACGCCGCGCCCATCTTGTAATAGTACCCGTCGTTTTTATACAAGGTAAAACGTGCCAGCACACCATCTATGTGCTCTTCGTCCAAGAATTTGGAGAGCATCATCACAGCACCTACGCGCATTTTGAACTCTTCGCCGGAGGCTAAAAGCTCACCGCAATATTCCCAAAGTTCATCCTTTATTTCCGCGGATGCTTTCCAATCCCCGCAGAATATATCGCATACGGCCCAGTTATCAATGGAGGGAACGAATCTTTTTGTAAGTTCCAGCCTCTCCCCGGGAGGCATTTTGGCATTTGCGATGACCAATGCCGCTATCATGTCCTCCTCTAAGACGATCATTTCTTCGGAAATAAAAGAGCGCCAATCATCTTCTATTATTTTTGAAGCCATTTTTCTGAGCTTCGGCATTCTTACTCCGATGAGGTCTTTTTTGCTTTTAATCAGACCACTGTTGAAATTTTTGTATTTGGTGTCGCTTTCGCTTCGAAGTTCTCCAATTAGCCTGGTCAAAGGAATTCGACCTCCAGTTTAAGGAGCTTGTTTTTCATGGTTTTTCCGCCGGCATAGAATCCGGTCCCGCCTGAAGATGGAATCACGCGATGACAGGGAATAAAAATCGGAATGAGATTCTTGCCGCAGGCTGTTCCGACAGCCCTCGAAGCTCCGGGGCTTCCGACGTCCTCGGCTATCTGACCGTAAGTCACCGTCTTTCCATACGGTATTTCAAGAATCCTTGACCAAACGGAATTCTGGAAGTCGGAGCCTTCATAGACCAACGGAAGGTCGAACTTCTTCCGGCCCCCCGAAAGATATTCCTTAAGTTGGCCCGCAGCCTCGGCGATGACCTCTGTTTCACGGTCGACGGCACACGGAAGGTTGCAGCAAGGGAGGTAAAGTCCGCTTATTCTGCCTTCTCCGTCTTCGCTTATGCTCATCTTGCCGAAAAGCGTGACGTAAGTGAAAGTGTACCTGTCTACGGTCAATAAGTATCCTCCTAACGTTTATCTCACAGGTGACATATAGGATTTTGTGATAATCTGCGCCAGCAGACGTACAGATATTCCTGCATTTCATTCGGAATGGCTGATGAACCGGCTCAGGGCAGGCTATGCCATGGTGCGTAACCCAATATGCGACAATGTCGTCTACAAGGTCGACCTCGACCCCAGGAGCGTAGGGTGTCTTTACTTTATTTCTAAAAATCCCAAACCCCTTCTGCCCTATCTTGAAGAGATCGAAGGAATGGGATACAGCATCATCTTTCAGATCACTATGACGCCATACGGTAAAGAGATCGAACCAGGCGTTCCCGACAAAGCATCAGTGGCAGACGCTTTCAGGGAAATATCCGAAAGATTCGGGAGCGACCGCACGACGTGGCGCTATGACCCGGTCATAATCGACGAAAGATACAATATGAGATATCATGAAAGAAAGTTCAGGCTCCTTTGTTCCGAGCTTTCAGGGTACACCGACAGATGTATCTTCAGTTTTCTCGATATGTATCCAAAGTTCGAGGAACTCAAAAGTACCAGATCACTCGCTTCCTCATCTCCTTTGCAGAGGGAGGACTTTATGAGGATGATGGGCCCGATATCGAAAGAGTTCGGCATTCAGGCGAGCCTCTGCTGTTCATCCCGCGGATATCCGGAGTACGGGATCGATGGACGGGGATGCATAGACCGCGAAACAATGATATCATTGGGCATTCCGTTCGAGGACGTCTCCGGCAACATAAGGGACGGTTGCAGATGTGTCAAGAACATCGATATCGGTGCATATGATACATGCATGCACAACTGCGTTTATTGTTATGCGAACCGCATCACCCCGGATAAACGCGCGTCTAAGGAATACGACCCGGAGTCCGAGATGCTCTACGGGAAGGTGAGGGAGACGGATACCGTTACCGATATCACAGACAGACGTTCACGCATCACTGATTTCTGAACCGATCTCCTTATGCATACGCTTCTTCGAGAACATTACCGAGTCCATGAAGATGACCCAGCTTATCTCGACTACAATAGAGGTTGCAATCGCGACCATGGCTATGCCTGCGGCAGGCCCCATCGTCGCCGCGCACATTGCGATAGCGATCCCTTTGTTGCGGTAGGATACCATCAATACATCGGTAACGCGCTGATGCCAGTTGATCCCGGCCCTCTTCTCAGCGTACTCTACTCCCGTCCCCAGGGCGAAGGTCCTCAGGCCCGCTATGATCACGAATAAGAAGAGGGGAGTGAACTCGCGCGGGAAGTTGGTCGAGCTTACCGACAGTATAACAAGGAACGAGATGAAGAGATTCATCATGATGGACATGGTATCTCTGCTGATCTTCACCTTGGTAAGCAGTCTTGACAGTACCAACGGGACACCGATAATCTCCAGGACGGTTATTATCACATCTGTCATGTCTACTGTCTTTCCCAATGTGATGTAAATTATGAAGGGGATCCAGAGAAGGGATGCTACGTATACGAGTATGGTGCCCCTCGCGGCGTGCTCCATGTCCCCCCTCAATATGTAAGAGAGCGGGGCGACCGAAGCTGCAAACGGAGCCGCGGCCACAAATACCAGACCTACGGAGTACGGGCCCCAGGACGTGTCCTTCATAAGCAGATAGCCTGCGATCGGGGTCGCGGCCGCCACTACAAGTCCAAGAAGCAAAGCTCTGGTGACCGAGCGGCCGTTCTTGACAGGGTCCAGATTTTTATAGGGGATACGGGAGAGCGAGATGGTCAGCATGACCGCAAGCACAAAAACCGTGAGGTCGCTTCTGATTTCTGGAACCAATATGTCCCCGGGAAAATAACCGGACAAATTCAGCAACAGTGAAAAAACCAGTGCAACAGACATCACGATGGCGCTGCTTGCGAGAACCTCCTTTGCCCTCATAGAGGACTGTCAAAGTTAACGTTATGTAAAAGGATTGCGTACGAGTTGAACTATGGCGAAGGCTGCGCCCGTGAAAGCGGGATGGTACAATGCATTCAGACCCTGGACGTTGCACGGGGCAGTGGTCCCGGTGGTCCTGGGAGGCATCGTAGCGTTCAAGGACGGCTTCTTCAACTGGTGGATATTTTTGCTGGTGCTCGCCGGAGGGATACTGCTCCAGTCAGCCGCGAACCTTCTGAACACGTACGGCGACTTTGTCAAAGGAACGGACACAGAGGAGAACCATTCGCGTTCTCCCGAGCTGGTTTCGGGAAAAATGAGGCCCAAGCAGATATTCGGTGCCGGATTGGCATGCCTGGTCATCACGGCGCTGATAGGCATCGTGTTCATATGGTATATCGGATGGGGGATCCTGGCATTCGGAATCCTTGGAATACTCGGAGCAGGTTCTTACACCCTCGGCGTTGCTTACAAGTACAAAGCGCTGGGTCAGATAAGCACTTTCTTCCTGATGGGCATACTTATGCCGGCAGGAACATACTATGTCATGACAGGAACCGTCACGTTGGAAGTAGTCCTACTGGGTCTTCCCAATGCTTTCACCATAACGGGAGTTCTCAGCGGAAACGAGACGAGGGACTATCATAGCGACAAGGAGGCCGGAGCAGGGACGCTGTCCGGGCACATGACCTACGAAGGTTCCCTGAAATTCTATAGGACGATAAATGCGTTGTGCTACCCGGTTCTGGCCATGGTTATAATCATCGGCGCTGTCCCGTGGACCTGTGCTTTGGGCTTTGTTGCGCTGATAGACTATCGCAGTCTGTACATTAATTCCAGGAGGGCCCCCGAGGACAAGAGGTCCAGCTTCATGCTGGTACCAGAGGCGTTCATCCACAATTGGCACCTCGGTGCGTTGCTCGCGATAGGTTATTTAATGGGAGTATCGGTTGTTCCGGGGCTGATTTGATGGACAAAGAAAAACTGGGTAATCAATTCGACGGCAAGGAAGTTTACGTCAAGGACGTTTTCACCGAGATCGCGTCGTACTACGACGAGATGAATGGCATCATGTCCATGGGAATGATCAAGCGCTGGCACAATTTCATGATGAAGAAGCTCGGGAACCTCGAGGGGAAAAGATGTCTCGACGTAGGTACGGGAACGGGAGAGATCGCGTTCCTGGTTGCCGAGAAAGCCGTAGGCGGAGAGGCGGTCGGATTGGACATCACCCCGGCCATGCTCGAGCTAGCAAGGAAGAAAATGACAGATATGGGGATCACAAACATCGAGTTCGTGGTCGGGGACGCGCTGGACATACAGATGCCCGACGGGACGTTCGATGCTGTCACATCAGGATACATGCTCAGGAACGTCACCGATATTCCGAAAGCGGTAAGCGAGATGTACAGGATGCTCAGGGTAGGCGGTAAGTGTGTCGTCGCAGAGCTTGCAAGGCCGAGGAGCAGGCTCGTCCGCCCGTTCTACAATTTCTATATGAACCGTATAATTCCCCATTACGGTCGTAAGTACGACAAAGGCCAGAATATCGACGGGAGACAGCCTGCCTATGATTGGCTGACATCTTCCATAGAAGGTTTCCCGTACGGCGATGCGATGGTCGAGATATTCCGCAATGCAGGGTTCAAAGACGCCAAATGTTACGTAAAGACGTTCGGTGCGGTCAACATCTACGTTGCGTCCAAAGAAAAATAAAATTAAATCATCCCGGCCGGGAAGGCCGGAAATTGTTTATGGTTTGCTCTTGGGGCTCTCATAGAATGCTTTGATGGCCCTGTAGAGCATGAGCACGTCTGCTTTGGATACGACCTCGAGGGGAGCATGCATCGAAAGGACCGGGACACCCATGTCCACGGTGTCGAGATTATGAAGCGAGATCTCCGAGGCGATAGTTCCTCCGCCTCCCGCCTCTATCTTTCCAAGTTCTCCGACCTGCCAAGGTATTTTGGCCCCGTCGAGGATGCTGCGCAGGAAGCTCATGGTCTCGGCGGAAGCATCGTTGGTCGAGTACTTTCCGCCCGATCCCGTGTATTTCGAGACGACGGGTCCGCGCCCGAGGTACGAACAGTTAGCCGGTTCGTATACGTCCATGAATGCGGGGTCTATCGCGGCGTTGACGTCGCAGGACAGGCACATCGATTTTTGCAGTATGTGGCGGACCTTCAGGCCGTAGGTATCGGCGATGTCCTCCAGGAAGTCCCTGAAGAAGAAAGAGCGCATGCCCGTGTTGCCGTCTGAACCGGTCTCTTCTTTATCGGCGAATACGGTGACAGTGGTGAATTCCGGCTCTTTCGCATCGAGTTCGGCCATAAGGCTTGCGTAGGCGCAGACGCTGTCGTCCTGGCCGTAGGCTCCGACCATGGACCGGTCAAGACCCAGGTCTATCGGCTTCGCGGCGGGAACTGCGCAAAGTTCGGCAGAGAGGAAGTCCTTCTCCGATATCCCGTACTTCTCCGACAGGATGTTCATAACATTCAGTTTGACCCTCTCGGCGACCTTTTCATCGTTGTATGGCCAAGAGCCGATCAGTATGTTCAGGTTCTCGGGGTTGAACGCCTCTGCGACAGGCTGTTTCATCTGGTTCTTTGCCAGGTGAGGCAGCAGGTCCGTAACGCAGAACTGGGGTTCGCCTTCCTCCTCGCCAATGCAGATCTTTACAGTCTTGCCGTCGTTAGTGCAGACTACGCCGTGCAGGGACAGAGGGATCGCGAACCATTGATATTTCTTAATCCCGCCATAGTAGTGAGTCTTGAAGTAAGCCATCCCGGTGCTCTCGAACATCGGGTTGGGCTTGAAATCGAGCCTCGGGCTGTCTGTGTGGCTCACGCCGATGCGCATCCCCTCCGAGACAGGTTTAGATCCTATGGTGACCATCAGGAGGCTCTTTCCGCGGTTGTTCATATAGAATTTGTCGCCGGACTTGTATTTCTTTCCCCTGACGTATTCGGTATATCCTCTTGATTCGAGGATAGGTACGGTGTAGTCAACGATTTCGCGCTCGGTCTTGTTGTAGAGGAACCTTTTGTATCCTTCGCAGAATTCGCTTGACTCCCGGAGCATCGAGTTGTCGATCTCCCCAAGGCTCTTGGGTTTCATCAAAAGTTCTTCTGCGAGCTGTTGGCCCTTGGTCTTCTCTTCATCCATGACACCACAATAACGGCGTTCTACTTGATTCTTTTCAAATAACCTTCCATTGGAGTAATCATATCCTAATGATATGGCGGTTTAATATGACACAATAGATAGAAAAAACATTGTTTAATTAATGATATATCTAAATAATGTCACTAATAATTAAGATAAATGTCATAATAAAGGCACTATAAACGATATGTTTATATTCTATAATTGAGATTGTTATTTTGGGATGCGTTAATGCGCTACGCGGAAGGTAAGGCCAGCCGGCCGGAGGGGATTAGAATAGAGAGTATGCCCCTGCAGAACTGTCATCCTCTGAAATTCTGGGAGAATTATTCGGCGTTCGCAAATTCCGGTGGCGGATCTATAAGAGTGTACAATGCCGGCGGATTCGATTCTGATATAGAAGAATTTACGGCAAAGGTGAGGGAAGGACTCTTCGACCGGTTTGTAGTAAGTTCCAATATTCTTATGGAATCGGACATCAAGAAAACCACGGATGGCATTTCGGTAAACGTTCCTTCTGCAGACAGACGCCTGCGCCCGGTGTTTGTAGGAGATTCCAAAGAGACTGGAACATTTGTAAGATCAGAAGGGAGAACAGTGAAGTGCAACATCGATAACATAAGGTCGATGATACGTGACAGCAAGGACTCCTCATGCGATTCTGCCCCCGTTATATCGGACATATCTATTCTCAATATGGAGTCGGTCAGGACTTTCAGAGCATCGGTCAAAAGCAAAGGGCATATCTGGGACTCCCGGACAGACGATGAATTCCTTTCATTGACATCCGCAGCAGCAGATGTAGAGGGCTGGCTCAGGCCAACCCATGCTGGCATTTTACTGTTTTCCGATTACTATACCGCATCGACGATTTTTCCCGGTTACCGTCTGAAATACAAGGACGAAAAAATACTGATAGATTCTGAAGACGGAAGTTGGACGGGGAACATAATAGACTTCATATCAAAGGTCTCAGAGATTATCGATTATCGTTTTCCCGACATCCGCTGTCCCGCTAATGAGCTGATAATTAACGCACTGGCACATTCCGATTACAATTTCGGCGAAGGTATATCTGTGGAATGTTCGGAAGAAAATATCGTCATTTCCAATGCTGGGCTTTTCCGTGCAGGACAAGAATTGTCTATAAATGGCACCAAAGACCGCAGGAACCCTGCAATCGCAAAAATGCTGGGAATGATATCTCCGTGCCGCGGTCTAGGCTCTGCGATAACATCAATAAATATGGCGGGATATGAGGTATCTATCGATGAAAATCATTTATCTGGCACAGTAACAATCTCAGTGAAGCGTGCGGGCTTTTTGAGAACGGAGAGGAGCCCCGTTGCTGAAAGGATATTGAAAGAGATATTTTCCGACGTCAGCGTAACCGTGGGCGATCTGTCTGAAAAGATGGGACTTAGCAGGCGGCAAATCGAACGTCATATCTCCGACCTCAAATCCGATGGTTCCCTAATGAGGGTTGGAAGCCGCCGGGCCGGGTCCTGGAAGGTCCGCTGATCACTTCGGAACTTTGCCACCGGAGCCGCATGAGCACGATGGCCCAAGCTCGTTGAGCGCCGGAGGCTTGGTGCCGTTCACGCTCAGGATTCCGTCAGGAACATTCAGGAAATCGGCCAGGTCCTGATCTGAAACGTATTCGCCCGCAGCGATGGCAACGCCGTTGTACTCGGCGATTGGCAGGGATGCGAATCCTTCGGACTCCACGATCTCCCTTGCCTCCCCATCTCCGATAATGTCCTCCGAAGACCTGCAGTCAATATACTTCATATCGATCCCTTTCTTTGCCAGGATATCCATGGAGTGTTTGAATCTCTCATAGTCCGACCGGCGTTTCCTGCGGGCATCTTCCGAATCAAATATTGTCAGCACATTGTCCATAGGTTCGCATCGTCTTGCGCATATTTTACCTTTGTACACATGTTCCAGGCTGAAGGTTTGTTAATAAATCGGGTTATGTCGAATTTTTGTGATAATATCGATCAATACAACCAAATGTAAAAATGAGCCGGCCGGAAATCCGTTTTTCCTAAGGGCTCATTGTTAATTTTTCCATACGTTTCGAAGTGTAACTAATCGGACGGTCGCGTCCGAAACTTATTGATTCCTAAAGCGATAACATGTACATGTCGGTATTCCGGAAGCTCGAAGATTCCAAGAAGTTCAGGCTGGACGAATCGGTCTCGGAAGGGAGAGGCCAGACCATAAGTTACGGCGTGCTTTATTCGCCTGCAGCCGAGATATATGTTTATTTCTTGGACGAGGGCGAAGAGATCAGCGAGATGAAAGCTCCATACGATAACATAATTTTGATTCTCAAGGGCTCGTTGCTTATCGGGACCGAACCACCCGCGGAAATCTCTGCCGGCGAGATTTACATCGTCCCGGAAGAGACAGACGTGATTATAACCGCAACAAAACCAGTTAAGTACGCAAGCATATTACTTCCTATGGAAGGAGAGCTCATCAAAAATATCGATGTGTCAACCAAGATGGCCGCGAAGGAAATGGTCGAGTACCGCCCCGGGCAGGTCGTCAATCTGACTCTTGTCAGGAGAGACAATCTAAACCTTTCGGTGATAGCGATCGACAAGGGCGAGGGCCTGAATGCTCACACTGCCCCAGGAGATGCCTTTGTAATCGCTTTGGACGGAGAAGCCGAGATAGCGATCGGAGGAAAGCCGTTCCTTCTGAAGGAAGGGGAGTCCATCATAATGCCGAAGGGGATTCCGCACTCGGTCAAGGGAGTGACCCAGTTCAAGATGTTGCTGATACTGGTGAAGTGAAATCTCAACAAAATAATTTCTTTTTATCGAACTCGGAGGGGTCGAGGGCCTGTTTCAAGCTCTCCTCAAGGGCCCTTATTCTTCGATCTATTTCACCGATCACGACTCTAAAGAATTCATCCCCTCTGCCTGTCGGATCCTCTAATTTCCAATCCTGGATTATCTCGGCCTGCACATAGGGGCATGATACATCGCATCCCATCGATATTTTCACATCCACTTCAGGGAGCTCATCCACAGATTTTGGATGCTGGGTCTTTTCCATGTCTATGCCGTATATTTCCTTTATCAGTCTTACGGCGTCCTTGTTTATACCATGGCCGATCTCCGTTCCTGCAGAATAACTTTCGAAGACATCCTTCGCATAATATTTCCCGAGAGCTTCGGCAATCTGCGAACGGCACGAGTTGTGTATGCATACGAACGCAACTTTCGGCTTATTGTTCATTTATGGATCTCCTTTATTCTTGTTTTTTCGCTTCGATAATATATGATGCGACGAAATCCTCAGAATTCCTTCCTGACTCCCAGCTTTTGATTATTTCTCTGCTGTTGTCCTTCGGCACTAAACGTATGTTGACGAAACCCGCTTTCTTTAAAATAATCTCGAGGTCGCCTACATACTCCGCACCCGCGATACAGTTGGAGATGCTGGCCAGATCGCCCTTCACGCTTTCAGGTATCTCTGCCGTTGCCACTACATCAGATATCGAAAGCCGCCCGCCTTTCCTCAGCACTCTGTACGCCTCGTTGAACACAAGCTGTTTATCTAACGACAGGTTGATTACGCAGTTTGATATGATCACATCCACCGAGCTGTCTGCGACGGGAAGATGTTCAATCTCTCCCAAGCGGAATTCTACGTTGTCGAATCCACTTTTCTTTGCGTTATTTCTTGCCAGTTTAATCATTTCCGGCGTCATGTCGACCCCGATCACTAAACCTTTATCTCCAACCTTTCTCCTTGCCAGGAATGAATCGAAGCCTCCTCCGCTTCCAAGATCCAGAACGGTCTCGCCCCTTTTCAGCGAAGCTATCGCGATAGGATTCCCGCACCCGAGCCCCATGTTCGCCTCCACAGGTATGCCCTCGAGATCTTCTTCCGAATAACCCATAATCAGGGACGCGCCTTTAATATCCACCAGGGGGCTGCAGCTGAAACCTCCGCCGCAACATCCCTTGGATCCGCTACGGGCGACATCCGAATAGTCCTTTCTTATCGATTCCCTGATTTCTTCCTTGTCGTTCATATCATTTTCATCCTTTGTTCCAATCGTGTCAGTAAAATATCTCATGAACCGGTTTTAATATCGTCCCCGCAATCTTGCGGGAATTTGTTCTTGGTCTTGTTTACGATCTTCACGAGCAATAACATCACCGGCACTTCGGTCAGGACTCCCACGGTGCAGACGAGCACGACCGGAGAGGCCGGGCCGAACAGAGCTATTGCGACCGCAACCGAAAGTTCGAAGAAATCAGATGCTGCGATAAGGGAGACCGGAGCAGCGATTTTGTGGGGCTGTTTGGTCCACATGGACAGTCCGTATGTCAGGCCCCAAGAAATGATGTTCTGAAGTATCAGCGGAACCGCGATCAACAATACATACAGAGGCTGGTCCAATATGACATCGCCCTGGAATGAGAATATCAATACGAGAGTCAGCAGAAGGCCAACGCTGGTTATTCCGCCGAATTTTGGAACAAATTTACTGTTAAAGAATTCAATTCCCTTCTTTCTTATCATTCCGAAACGGGTTATCGCGCCTGCGACCAACGGTACAACTACGAACAGTACGACCGAGAAGGCCAGTGTTCCCCAGGGCACCGTGACATTGTTTATTCCCAGCAGCAGCTGCACCAACGGGATGAACAGTACCAGGATGATGAGGTCGTTTATGGAGACCTGCACAAGAGTGTATGCCGGGTCCCCTTTGGTCAGGGCACTCCAAACGAAGACCATTGCGGTGCAAGGTGCCACCCCCAGTAGGACGGCTCCGGTGACGAAGTCCTGTGCCAGTTCCGTCGGTATCAGCGGTCTGAATATTATCATAAAAAACAGCGTGGCGAGCCCGAACATCAGGAACGGTTTTATTCCCCAGGTGCTCCCGGTGGATATGATGATGGCTTTAGGATGCTTCTTTACTTTCTTGACGGATTGAAAGTCGATCTTCATCATCATCGGGTAGATCATGAACCATATCAGAATTGCGATCGGGATGTTTATGCCTGCGATTTCCATTCCTTCCAAAAAGTCGGGAACCGCAGATACATATTTTCCTACAAGTATCCCGGCGGCCATACAAAGCAGGACCCACAAGGTCAGATACTTTTCAAAAACACCGATATCAGATTTTTTTTCATCGCTCATCGTAAGCCCTCATCGATATGTTCCAACGTTCTTTCAGCATTCCTTTCCGCATCTGTTCTTGCGTTCCTCGAGCTTGATCAGATCGGACATGTAAGGTTCGGTGATGCGTGCCCTGGCGATAAGTTCGTCGATAAGGCGCTCGTCTATACCGTGTGCTATGGAATAATAAACCCACTGGGCCTGTTGCCGGTCTTCAACGAGCCCGACGGACTTCAGATGCTTAAGGTGCCTTGAGGCCTTGGTCTGTGTGATGCCAAGCGTATCCATTATGTCGCAGACACAGATCTCCCTAGCTTTCAATAGGTTGATCATTCTCAGCCTGGTCTCGTTGGACAGGGCTTTCAGAACTTCAATTATGTTTTCCATGATCCACCCCATGTGAATTTGTATATTCGCATATTCGAATATGCAAATTAGGACATATTTCATATTTATATTTTTTCAGGAACCGCGTCTGAGAAAATAATCAATAAATAGAAGGTCAATGGGAAGATTTAAAATTTTATTAAAAAAGCCCAGAATATGAAAGATAATGTGCCCGTCACAGAATGTTTATTAGGGTTAATTCGCCGATAAATGATTTGCTAAGGGGGTTAATGAGATCATAGCGTATATCGATATGAAAAAATGTCCATCTCTGGAGGAATACTGCAAAACCAATGAGGAAATGTCCTCTCGGTTCAATATGTCGGGTAGAAGACGAGAATGCTGAAATGGGGTGGCGTACTTATGTGGATCCGGAGAAATGCGATGGGTGCGGGATATGTCTGGATTTATGTTGCGGAGAGGCAATAGAGCTAAAGGAAAACATATTCTGATAATTTTTCTATTGATGGCACAATTAAACAGATAATACGGATTTTAAAATTATGTTCATATCGGTTCATGCCCGGCCAGAAAAATTCGTTTTTAATATCACTATATTTCAATGAAACTTATTCACAGGTAAAAAGAAAAATTAAACCCTGCCTTTCAGGCAGGTTTTTAATCAAAATTATTTGACTCAATATCTCCTTATCAATATGATAGCTATGGCAGCTATTATGGCTATAGCGGCGGCGGAGGCCCCGATATACAGGAAGGTGTTGTCTTCAACTTCCTCGGTATCATCATTCTGATTGTCGGATGCTTCTATGGTCAAAGTTCCTGACACATATGTGAACTCATAGTTGTCCGCTGCACCCCCTGCAGGTGTGAGAGAATACGTCCCCGCTGCTGTGTTGGAGTTGTTGATGGTCGGAGCGACATATCCGTCTGCGGTGGAGGCAGTCTCGTTTCCAACGAATCCTGTTACGTTAACATTAAGCGCCGGAGATGTTCCGAAATCAACTGTCTCTCCCGAGTACGTTGCGGTTAGCGTGGCCTTTGCGATGGACCAAGTTACGGTCTTGTTGCTTGTGGTTCCATCAGACCAGATATCATCCGTATCCAGCAACATGGCGGTTGAAGTATATGTTCCAACATCCTTTCCGATATTCGTTCCAAAGGCGTACTTGGAAGTAGTTACAGCACCCACCTGATCATTTCCATTGTAGATGAGCCCAGTCACTCCGCTCGGCATAGGTACCGTTGCGGTGCCATCCCATATTATTCTCGATACATCGGTCGTGGTATACGCCATCGCAGCCCTTTCGGCCGGGTCAGTGATCGCCACTCCCTCCTCCATCAAGGTAAGCCCCGTGGAGGCAACAGTGTTTTCTGTCAATAGTATCTTCGTCACGGTGCTGAGGGCGCTTATCTTGGAAAGATCCACCGCCGCAGGGCTGTCGACGACAACTGTAGTCGGATTGGGGATCCTGTTGAGGATTCCCGTATAGTCAGTAACGGTCGAGGAAGCACCTCCCTTGATCATCACATAGGTAAGGGCATCACATCCCGAGAAGGCCGTGGGATTCATCGTGCCGATGCTGTCCGGCATGGTCACGGAGGTCAACGCCGCGCTGTAGCTGAAAGCATAAAAGTCCAGAGAATCCACGCTGCCCGGTATCGTCACCGACGTAACCGAGGACCAGGCGAAAGCATACATTCCGACCGTCGTCACGCCCTCGGGTATTGAGAACGCCCCGGCCCGTGCGCCTGGATACTGCACAAGAGTCGTGCCGTCCGCATCGTATAGGGCCCCGCCTTCGTCCATGTAGTTCGCGTTTTCGTCGGCCACTAATATTTCGTCGAGGTTCTGACAATTGGAGAATGGGCCCTCGCCGATGTAAGAGACGTTTTGGGGGATCGTGACGGAGGTAAGTCCGGATCCATAGAATGCCATATCCTCGATGGATGTGAGGCTGTCAGGCAGCATTATGGTTTCCAAAGAAGAGCAACCGTTGAAAGCACTGTCCCCTATCGAAATTACGCCCTCTGATATCGTGACCGTCTCCAAGGAAGAGCACCCGGCGAACGCACTGCTGCCAATGGACGTCACTCCATCCGGTATCGCGATGCTCGTCAGTGCCGAACAGCCATGGAACAGGCTGGAGCCGATCGAGGTCATATTGTCCGACATCGTCGCCGAGGCAAGATTGGAGCAATAACGGAACGCGTTGTTTCCTATCGATGTCACGCTGTTCGGCACTGTCACCGACGTCAGCGACGTGCATCCGCTGAATGCGCTGCTTCCGATCGACGTTATGCCGTCCGAGATCGTCACCGACGCGAGGGAGGTGTAGCCCGAGAAAGCATTGTCACCGATAGAGGTGACCTCGAAGGCCGCGCTCTCGCTAATGAAGTAACTGTCGATGACTGCTCCTGTGGCCGAAGTATCATAAAGTCCGATAACCTGGGCCGTCATATTGGCCCTGTTCACCTGATACTTCACGTTGGAGTCGGAAGGCTCGATGGTGGCTATCTGGACCCAGGTCGTGCGGGTTTCCGGGGCGAAAACATTGCCCTCAATGCCTTCCGCATCGGGTATCGTCGCTCCGTTCATGTCTTTGAAGGTGAGTCCCGAGATGTTATGGGTCGCCGTTGAAGCCGATATGCCGATCTTTGTGATCCGGTCAATGGAGGCGATGCTCGAGAGACTGACCGACGCCGTGCTGCTGAACGCCACGGACGTGATACTCTCGGGGAACAAACCTATGACATCAGTATAGTCGGTCACCGAATTGCCGAACAGGCCCAAAGAATTGAGGCTGGTGCAGCCCGAGAATGCATCGGACGCCACTGAAGGGACTGCATCGGGCAACGTCACCGAAATCAGCGAAGTGCAGCCCGAGAATGCTCCGGCAGGTATGCTCACGCCGGCTTGGATTGTGATGGATGTGATGCCGGACTTATCTGCAAAAGCGCTTTCAGAGATGGAAGTGATATAGTATCTGTACGAACTGTAATCCACGTAATTGGGGATCGAAATGGAATTCTCCGACTGCCCCTGGATGCTTAGGCCCTTGACGGTCGCCGAGAAGGTCGTGCCGTTCAAATCGTATTTTAAATCGCCTATATCGAGATCATTTTCTGATACTGGCGTACCTACAGCAGAGGCTTCTTCGATTTCGTTGATAAATAGCGCCGAGGCGCCGAGGCCCAGCATCAAGAATGCCGTTGCGGTAAGCAGTAATATGGTACCCCCGAGTTTTCGATTGTTCCTATACATGGTCAAAAATCGTAGACTGTAAATATAGTCATGTCGCTAATTATCAATGCTATGATTTAAAAATAATTTTTTTGTTTAAAATTCGTATTTTTAAAGCGATCGAAGGGACACATCATCCTCGAGGCCGAGAAATTTCGGGCTAAAGTTAAATGTAAAAAATTCGATGCGGGACCTCAGGCAATGCCGGTGGCAATTATTTCTGAGAGATTATAACGGTCGGACCGAAAAAATCCGAATCAAAACCCGAAGACTCGGATAGGAAAGAAAGTGCGGATGCCGGGATTCGAACCCGAGTTCTAACCTTGGCAAGGTTAAGTGATAACCAGCTACACCACATCCACAGTGCAAACCCTCAGATTAACTTTTTAAATATATACTTTGCCGTTGTAATTTTACATCCCAGTCATTATTATAAATATAGCAAGCATATCGAGTTACGAAATTGAGCGTTGTCTGTGTTGAAGTCGCAGGCTGTTTAAATTCGGATCAAGTGATATGATGATCTCCAAGTTCACAAAAATAGGTATTTCGGAAGAAGTTGCCAGAGCCATGGAAGATATGGGATGGGAAGAACCCACGCCAATCCAGGTATCGGCCGTTCCGATCGGACTGACCGGAAGGGACATGTTCGCGCAAGCGCAGACCGGAACCGGTAAGACGGGTTGCTACGGATCGATAATACTGGGTAACATAGATGCCCCTCAAAAAATCCCCCAATCGATAATACTGGCCCCCACAAGAGAGTTGGCAGTCCAGGTATCGGAGGAAATAACCAAGCTTGCGAAGTACACCGGACACGTATGCGTCCCGATATACGGCGGAGCGAGCATAGATGGCCAGATAAAGAAGCTCCAGAAAGGTGCGGACATAATCGCCGGTACGCCAGGCCGCGTAAAGGATATGATGTCCCGCAAGGAGTTGAACCTCAGCGCCATTAAAGTTGTAGTGCTGGACGAGGCCGACCGCATGCTCGACATGGGGTTCATAGAGGATATCGAGGACATCTTGCGCATGATGCCGTCCAGCAGACAGACTCTGCTGATGTCCGCCACGATGCCGGAAGGCGTGAAGCGCCTCTCTTACGACTACATGAGGGACCCTAAGGAGATAAGCGTCTCAAAAGACGAAGTGGTCCTCGACCTTACAAAGCAGTACTATATCTCGGTAGGAAGGCGGAACAAATCCTGGGCGCTGAGCAGGATACTCGATATCGACCAGCCCAAAGCGATAATATTCTGTCAGACCAAGAGGATGGTCGACATGCTGATCGAGCGTCTCGAGCAGTACAAGTACGTCGCGGAGGCGATACACGGCGACATGCCCCAGTCCAAGAGGGAGAAGGTGCTCAGGGACTTCAAAGAGGGAAGGGTCCAGATACTTGTGGCCACAGATGTAGCCGCAAGGGGACTGGACGTCGAAGACATCTCGTATGTTATAAACTACGACATGCCCGAAGATGTCGAGACCTATATCCACAGAATAGGGCGCACGGGAAGAGCCGGCAAGGAGGGCACCGCCGTATCTTTCATAACCACCGAGGAAGAGCATCTCGTCCACGAGTTCGAGCTCCGCACGGGAATGGCCATCACCAAGAGGGAGGTCCCCGATGCCGAGGAAGGAAGCAAGGACACGATACGAATGGTCGTCGACTTCGATCAATCGGCAGATGTGTTCGGTATGGTCAAGTTCGAGATCAATCTGGGTAAAAAGGACGGATTAGGAAAGGTGGGTCTTTCCGAGTTCATCATAAGGAACGCCAAGATCAGGGAATACTCGATCGGGAACATCGAGATCGGCAGCAAATCATCTATCGTGGAAGTCCACAAGGATTTCGGAAAGAAGATGACGATGGACTTGCCGAAGATGAGATTCGAAGGGAAGAAGATCACTGTAAACGTAATGCAGTGACCTCTTTCCTCCTTCCTCTTCTTTTCTTACAATTCCAGAACGATCAATATTCCGCCGACCTGGATCGTCTCAACGGCCTTTCCGCCGAGGGTGAGACGCTTCTCCAGTTCGAAATATTCAGGTCCCAGCTTGTAGGTCTCGTCGGCCTCGATCCTCACAGAACCGCTCTCGATCTGCTTAGCGATATCTGAAGGCTCCATTTTAGATATGGCCGCAACTATCGTTTTTGCGGCGGCTTTGAACGCAGGTCCGAGTTTCGCGTGGACAGGTTTTACTCCGATGACTTCTTCTATGAGTTCTGCAGAATCGGCGATTGCGATCTTCAAAGCTTTAGTGGTCTCGGAAATGTCATCTCTCGCACTTTCCAACATCGACGATTCCGGACCTATGAGCTCCAACAGCGCTATCTCGGCGTTCAGGGGCATCTTCTTCTCGGATTTCCATGCGCGGACGGCCGCAACAACTTCCTTGAGGACGTCGCCCGTATCTTCCGCATCCTTATCGAACAATATCGGTTCGGGCCACGATGCCGTGTGTATGCTCGCATCTCCCTCGAACTGTCTGAATATCGTCTGATAAAGTTCTTCGGTCACATGCGGCATGATCGGTGCCATCAGCTTCAGCGATCCGTAGAACACGTTGTACAAGGTGTACTTGACAGCCTTGTCGTCGCGTCCTTTGGCCATCTCCACATAGTGGTCGGCGAATTCGTGCCAGATAAAGCCCTCTATTGCTTTCAGGGCCTTGTCGAACTGATAGACATCGAACCATTCGGTCGCTTCCCTGACGGTCTCCGAATACCTGCTGAGTATCCATCTGTCCGAAACACGGAGCGTTCCGCATTCTTTCTCGGGCTTGGCGTCGAAGAAACGGGTCACGAACTGTCCCAGATTGAATATCTTGTTGCAAAGTTTCCTTCCGCGTACGACGTCGGGCTCCCTGAAAGCATGGTCGATTCCAAGCGAGCATGTGGCGGCATAGTAGCGCAACGCATCTGCACCATATTTCTCCAGTATCGGTACGGGATCGATGACGTTCCCGACGGAAGAGTGCATAGGCGTCCCGTCGGGCGCCATTATGAACCCGTTGATCATTATTTCTTTCCAAGGTATGCTCTCGGCTATCTGCTCGGAGCGTAGTATCGAATAGAACGCCCAGGTCCTTATTATGTCATGCGACTGGGGCCTGAGGGACATCGGGAAGAGTTTCTTGAACATCTCTTCGTCTCTGTGCCAGTATGTGTTGTAGAGCGCAGATCCGGAAGAATCCATCCACGTGTCGAACACATCTGTGCATCCGATCAGTTCTCCGCCGCACCTGGGACATTTTTCAACCGGAGGCTTGTCCTCGACGGGGTCGCAGTACAACTGTTCCTCCTCGGCGCATATGGCATAGTCGCATTCTGCGCATTCCCATATCGGTATAGGCGTGGCGAATATGCGCTGCCTGCTCAGGACCCAGTCCCATTCGAGAGAGTCGACCCAGTCCTGGAGGCGCACCTTCATGAACTCGGGGTACCACTTGATCTCGTCGGCACGCTTCAGGACCTGCTCCTTAAGTTCCAACGTTTTCAGGAACCACTGTGGGACCTGAAGATATTCTATGGGGGTCTTGCATCTCCAGCAGATGGACACCTGCTGAGGGTTATCCACCTGTTTTACCAAAAGACCCAGATCGTTAAGGTCTTTCATCGAGGCCTCGCGGGCATCGGCGACAGGCATTCCCTCATATTTTCCGGAGAGCGCGGTCATCTTGCCCGTCTCGTCAATGCCCTTCTCCATCGGCAGGCGGTACTTCATGACCCATTCCAGGTCGTCCTTGTCCCCTATGGTGCATATCATGACGAAACCGGTGCCGTAAGCCGGATCTACCTTCTCGTCGGCTATGACCTTGACCTTCTTCCCGTAAAGGGGTGTGACAAGCTCTTTTCCCACCAGGTGCTGCTTATCCCTGTCGTCCGGATGTACCGCGACTACCTGACATGTGCAAAGCAGCTCCGGACGGGTTGTCGCGATAAGCACGGATTCATCAGTGCCAGCAACTCCGAATTTGATGAAATTCAATTTGTTGATGTTATCTCGGTACTCGACCTCGGCGTCCGCAAGCGCGGTCATGCATCTGGGACACCAATTGACAGGGAAGTTTGCTTTGTAGACAAGGTTACGTTTGAAAAGATTGACGAACGAAAGTTGCGTGATCTTTCTGTAGTACGGGGCATCCGTCTGATAGTAAATACTGGGGTCCATGCTCTCCCCAAGCTTCTCGAAGTCATGCGTCATCTCGGCGATGAAACCGTTGGCGTAGTCGCTGCACAGCTTGCGGTACTCGTTGCGGGGAAGGTCCAGCTTCGTTATATTGAATTTCTTTTCGACCTTTACCTCGATAGGCGTGCCGTTAACATCGAAACAAAGAGGGAAGAATACGTTGTGTCCCTTCATACGCTTGTAACGCGCCGCGAAGTCTGAAATCGAATAACCGGTCGCGTGTCCTAGGTGCAGCGATCCCGAAGTGTACCTGGGAGGGTTGTCTATGCTGAAAACGGGTTTGTCGGACTGCGGGTCGAAATGGTAGACCCTATCGTCCTTCCACATCTTCTGCCAGCGTCCCTCTATCGAAGCTGAGTCATATTGCGGCATGTTGAACAGGGCACACTATAAAAGAGGGTATTAAAAAAGGTTGTGAGGAAAAAGTTTTACTTCTTGTGCTGGCGGAACTTAACCTTGGAGTCCTTTAAGCTCATAACGGACTCGGCGATCTTCTTCATCAGGTCGGACGTGGTCCTTACCAGGTCCCATCCGACTTCCTTGTAGTTCACGATCTTACCTCTGAGATACAGCCTTGCGGATATGCTGTACTTGGCCGAGTTGCCGGTGTCGTTGTATCTTGCGACGTGGAGCATCAGGCTCTCGGGCCTGTAGACCTTTCTGATCTTCACCATCTGCTCTTCGATGACCTCGTACAGGGCCGGAGTGGCAGCCTTGTCGTCGTCCTCGAGGCCGCTGATCTGGATGAACATGAGTTCCCTCTCGCGGCATGCGGAGATTATCTCGATTATGTCGTACTGTGTAAGCACTCCGACAAGCTTCTCCCCTTCGACCACGGGCAGAGTGGATATGTCGTTTTCGATCATCAGCGTGGCTGCTTCCTCGACAGTGTCGTCCCAGTTGACGGTTATCGCATGGCTGACGCTGATAGACTCGACGGTGATCTGTGCCTTGGCGCTCTTCTGAAGGTCGCCGATTATCTTATTGTCGTTCTTCCAGTTGTTGTCGATGATCTCCCTCATGCCGACCACGCCGATGACCTTGTTGTCGTTGTCGACCACAGGTATCGTCAGGGTATCGAGCTCCTGCATGATATCAAAAGCATCGGAAAGCATGGCGTTCACGCCTATGCTCTTGACGGGATTGGTCATGAGCTCCCAGACCTTGATCTCGTTAAGGGCCTTTATCCTCGAGGCTATGTCGACGAGGGCCCTTCTGGACACGACGCCTATGATCTTCTTGCCGGAGATAACGGGGAGCTGTCTGCAGTTGTTACCGGACATTTCCTCCGCGATTTTGGTGATATCATCGCTCTTGCTGAGCATTGGAACGCCCCTGATGAGGCCCTTGACCTTGGCATCCATGTTGGCGCTCCTCTTTTTGAGGACCGTGGTGTAGCTGATAACGCCCATGTAGGTGCCGTTATCTACCACGGGAATGTCCTGGTAATTGGTGTTCCTCATCACCGATAGAGCGTCGGAGAGACGGTCATCGGAGCTTACGGTCGGGAAGTCGCTGTCCATTATCTCTTCGACCGAGTTGGAGTCGATCTGAGACCTGAGCATGGAAAGTCTTCTTGGATCCTCTAGATCTTTTATCACCATAAATAATCCTCTTGAAGTACATGGTCTTCAATGTCTATAATACTTAGTTCGGTAGGCCAGCCAGATGCTGGCAGGAAAAAAAAGGGTTGATTTGAGGTTTCAGAGGTCGGAGAAGCAGTGCCCCGTCACGAGCTTGCGTATTATCTTCGCTGCCTTTTCTGCAGGAATGCGCTTCTGTTCTCCCGTGTCCCTCTCTCTGATGGTGACCGTGCCCTTGTCAGCTCCTTCGAGCGACTCGTAATCGACCGTGATGCACCAGGGCGTACCGATTTCGTCCATGCGGGCGTACCTCTTCCCTATGGTACCGGAACCGTCGTAGTATGCCTCGGTCATCGTTGAATGAACGGACTCGTACACTTGTTTCGCAAGGATATCCATGCCGTCCTTCTCCATGAGGGGGAAGATACCGACCTTTATCGGCGCCACTTCCGGCCTGAGCCTCAGGACAGAATACTCTCTCTTCTCGTCGTAGAAGTACGAATGTTCCAGTACCGAGTAGAATATCCTGTCGAGGCCGTGGGAGGGCTCTATGACATGAGGCACTATGCGTTCGCCGGTTACCTTCTCGGTCACTTCCTTGATTTCGAAGTACTCGTTCGTGAGAATAAAATCTTCTCCGTCGATGCTGAGCAAGATCTTTCCGTCCCTGACGTCGTCCGGGGTCTTCGTCTCCAGGGCGGCGGCGATGTCCTTCGCTTTGCCTTTGAACGCAGGCCCAAGCTTCCTGTGGTTTGCCTGGACCTTCATAAAGGTCATCTCTTTGGGCTCGTCGAACCTGTCGAAGTGAGATAGGTCGGAACCGGAGAACTGCGAGTGCCTCGAAAGGTCCCAGCACCCCCTGTCCGCTATCCCGGTTATCTCGGTCCATCCGTAAGAAAGGAGAACTTCGGCATCCCAGCAGTCGGCCGCATAGTGGGCCATCTCGTCATTCAGATGCTGCCTGAACCTGAGCTTCGCGGGATCGATCCCTAAGCGCAGCATGAGCTGTTTGGTCGTGCATACGAAATAAGCCAGCACGCGGTTTGCGATTATTCCTTCTTCCACCGCCTGTTTTACGGTCTTGACCACCGTTTCTGTACCTGTGTTGGGCAACAGCGTGAGCTCCTCGCACTCGAGCTCGGAGAATCTGCACCAGTCTTTGTCACGGGGGTCGACAAAAAGTTCGACCTCCATCATGTTGAATTCCCTCATCCTGATCATGCCCTGGCGGGGAGAGATCTCGTTCCTGTATCCTCTGCCCGTCTGGATCACTCCGAGCGGAAGTTTCTCCCTGTTGTAGCGGTAAAGGTTCTGGAAATTGACGAATATGCCCTGGGCCGTCTCCGGCCTCAGGTATCCGACGCGCGCGGACCCGGGCCCGATGTTGGTCTTGAACATCAGATTGAACTCCTCGACCTTGCCCAGCTCTCCGCCGCACTCCGGACATTTGATGCCGAATTCTGTGAAGGCATCTTCAAGCTCCCCGGGGCTCATCGTGTCCGGGTTATCGCAGAACGTCTTGACCAGGTGGTCGGCGCGGAACGGAAGCTGGCATTGTCTGCAGTATGTCATATAGTCGGAGAATTCGTCCACATGGCCCGAGGCTTTGAAAACCTCCTCGGGGTTTACGGTCTCGGAATCGATCTCTACGAAACCTTCCCGGCCCTTATATATGGCCCTCCAGACTTCCAGGATGTTGTTCTTCATCGTGCATCCGAGCGGTCCGTAGTCGAACATCCCGGCGACTCCGCCGTAAAGCTCGAAGGAAGGCCAGATGAAGCCTCTGCGCTTGCAGATGGCCATTAGTTCGTTGCCGTCTGCTTCCTTAGTCATTTGAATTACCAGTCAGTGCCATTAAAATATCGACATCGTAGACCATTCCGATCAGTTCGTCCTTGGACCCCCTTACAGGTATCTGTCCGAAGTCGTTGGCCTTCATAATCCTTGCAACCTCGGATATGGAGGTCTTTTTGTAGACGGTAATGGGGTCTCTGACCATGAAGTCGCTGACCTCTTTTTTCTGATCGAGGTACTTGTCGGTCGCCGTGTAGAAGAGCGGAAGTACGTTCCTGTATCCTGCCAGCGAAGTGTCTTCGATACCCAGGGCCCTCATGGCCTCCGGGTCTTCGGACTGGTCGCTGAAAAGGTCACGGTCGGTGAGGATGCCCACAAGCTTCCCCTTCTCGTCGAGAACAGGCACCGCGGGGACATCGCTGACCCTCATGGCCGGAATGGCATAGGAAAGCGGGTCGTGCTCCCATGCCGTTACGCATGTTGTGTGAATCGCTTCTTCGGCGGTTATCTTGCTGTTCAGCGCCCTGACGGAGTCCATAAGGTCGGTCGGGGTTATTATCCCGACCAGCTTGCCGTCCTCGGTGACAGGCAGCCTGTGAATCCTCTCCTTGAAGAAAATCTCGGCCGCTTTGCTCACCGGCGTCTTGCTGTCGACGGATATAGGGTTCTTTTTCATGATGAGCGACAGCTGGTCCTCCTCGAACTTTCTGAAGAGGTCTCTTCTGGAGACTACGCCCACGAGCTTTCCATCCGAACCTCGGATGACCGGAAGCCCGGTGAGGTCGTTTCTTACCATTATGTTTATCGCATCGTTTCGCGTTCCAGGCACTTCCGCTACTATGGGTGCCAGAGTCATTATTTCGGATACTGTTCTCATTGTTTATCAGCCTCAGGGGACCTAACCACCATTACGGGGCATTTGGAAGCTCTGACAACTCTTTCTGCCACGCTTCCCATTAGAAGTTTCGACATCCCGGTTCTTCCCAGGGTGCCCATAACTATGATGTCGTACTCTTTGGACAGTTCGAGTATGACCTTTATCGGGATTCCTTCCGCAAGCTTGATCTCAACGTCTACTCCTGTCTCCTTTCCGAGCTCCTCGACGTATTTGAGCGCGTTGTTGCCTTCCTTCTCGAGCGTGCGATAGACGTTCATGACCGCTGTGTCCATCGGTACATTTGTAAAGATGGTCTGGTCCATCACGTAGAGAGCGGTTATCTTCCCGTTGCTAAGTTTGGCGAGTTCAATGGCTTTCCTTACGGCTGCCTTCGTATATTCGCTTCCGTCAGTAGGTACAAGTATCTTATCGAAAACCATTGTCATCACCTTTTTTATTCTGTCTGTAGCGCAATACGCGCTCCTTGCTCCTAAGCATTCCGCCGGCAGTACCGTCCTCAGAGGGCAGTACCGTTATATCGGCGTCCATGCCGCGTTGGAGCCCGATTCTTTTCCCATCATATAATATCTTTCTTCCTTCGAATACCATTGCGTTCCATAGCTTTTTCGTAGTTCCGTTCTGCTTCCGTAGAATGGAATAATACTCTCTGGCCTCTTCTCTCATGTCAGGCGAGCATATCATCGCGTTGTCGGTTCCCAGAATCACGGCATTGTTACACTGGTACATCATAGCCAGCGGGGGAACGAGGCCAAAAAATTTGTTCGATCTGGGACACGAGACTATGGGAACGTCGTCATCGGCGCACCTCAGAAGGTCCGCACGTTCCGCAGATGCCATGTGAACCACGAAGGAAGGCGAAAGTGCCAGTATTGAATCTATGTCTTCTCGGGAGCCTTCGCTTGCATGTATGGCGAATATTTTTCCAGAACGGTGTACCCGGTCAGCAACAGCCTCGGCATAGTGTTTCGGAACATCATTTATTCCGGATAACTGGATCCCGTTAGCATATTTCAGTATCCTGTCGATCTCGTTGGGGTCGAATTCGGGCGATATGGGCCTTCCGAGTATGAATGCTCCGGGCACCGTTTCTCTGAGCAGTTTGCTGCCTTCTTCACCGCCCTCGCGAAAATCAATGAAAGTCCCTATGCCGTTAATATGTGCCAATTCTGAAAATCTTTTCATCCCTTCTGCTATAAGTTCGGACGGGGTCCTTTTCAAATATCTATCTTTCAGACCTTTCGGCCCTACCAGTTGAGGGAGGCCGATGCCCTTCGGGACCTTGAGCCCGGCGTCCGCACAGTGGGTATGCGCGTTCACCATCGGAGGTACGATTATGCCCGTCGCCAAAGGTTGGGCGGGGCATCTTCCTTCGGAGACCTCTGCGACGATACCTCCATCAAGACAGACGTAGCCTTCGATCGCACCGTCCTGAGTTATGACGGTGCCCGAAAAGTATTCCATGCAACCCCATGTCGGACATAGGATATTTTGATGTTGCTTCGCGCAAAGTACAAATACAGATTTTTTTCATACTGTGATAGGTGTTCAAATGCCGAAAGTAATAGCAGATAAATGCACTGCCTGCGGAGCATGTGCCGACATATGCCCTCAGGACGCTATCACGATAGACGACATCGCAGTCATCGACCTCGATGCCTGTGTCGATTGCGGAGCTTGTATAGACGAGTGCCCCAACGACGCTATAGTCGATGAGTGAGTGATTCAATTCGGCCTTCATCGGCCGGAAAACAATTTCTTTTTTCAAGCCCAATAGGGTTTCTTCGAGAACTTGTAGGCCATCTGTACCGCGTTGGCGGCCTCTCCGCATGCGGTGATGATCTGTTTGTATTTTCCCGGATAGTCGACGACATCTCCGCAGGCGAACACTCCGCGTCTGTTCGTAGACATATCGAGGTCGACCTTCACGAGCCCCTCGGGCGTCAGCCCGAGCCCCCACTTGGTAAGTATTCCCAGGTCTGACTTTATACCTATATTTATGACGGCGAGGTCGGTCGGTATTTCAAAAGTCCTGTTATCCTGCTTCACAGTTACCGATTTCAGTTTTTCTGTGCCGTTGAACGAAATCGTTTCTGCGTTCATAACTCTGAGGATGTTGCTCTTTTCAAGGTGGAAGACGTTCATTTCGTCTGCTCTGAAATCACCCCTTCTGTGGACGATCGTGGTGTCTGTGACAGAGTCTGCGATCAGCGCCATCTCAATGGCACTGTTTCCTCCTCCGAACATCGTGACCTTTTGGCCGACAAGCTCTTCTTTTACTGGCAACAGGTAAGAAACGCCCTTGCCGAAAAGTTCGTCTTCTCCGGGGACCTCCATCTTCCTGGGGTTGAAATCACCCATTCCTATGGCTATGATCACCGTAAGCGTATGATATTCGCCTTTGTTGGTGATTACGACAAGGTCCTCGTTCCCGTCTTTTATCTCAAGTGCCTTCTCCCGCTCCCTGATCTCACATTCCAGGTTCTCGGCCTGTGCATAGAGGCGGTCTGAAAGCTTACGCGCCTGTACGCTCTCGAAGCCCGGAAAGTTGTGAACCCCCTTCTCCGGATACAGGCTGACAAGCTGACCGCCTACGCGGCCGGATTCGATAATAAGCGTATTCATCATTTTGGACCTGGCATAGATGCCGGCGGTCAGACCTGCCGGACCAGCTCCGATGATGATAACGTCGTAAGTCATTCAGTGGGCTATATGTTGTCCATATAAAAAAATGTCTGAATAACTTGGTGATCCGATTCGAGATTCGAAATCCGCTTACGGAATTGTCAGAATTCTTGCAGAAAATCGTGGGTTACATACGAGACACCGACATATTCCGTACCAGATGTGCTATTTTTGATTTTCTTCGGTCCCGCCAGGTTTAATACTTCCGAGATGATTCATACGTGGTGAGAAAAATGGAAGAAGAGGGATTCGCCGATGTTCTGCTCAACATGGTACTGGACGAGATAGACGACCTCATAATGATACACGATTCAGAGCACACCGTTGTTTGGATGAACCGTGCGGCCCTCAAAGTCTTCAACAAAAACGCCGACGAGGTCATCGGCCGCAAGTGCTACCGCCTCATCGGGCGTACGACATGTTGCACAGATTGCAATGTGATCGCAACACAGGGGCCCGTACGCTGCAACGAGCCGCGCGTGATACCCGGGACGGACACGCAATATTCATGCACTTCCATACCGTACTTCAAGGACGGGAGGATCCAACTGGTCGTCCAGCATCTTAGGCCGATTGAAAAGCCATAAATATGCACCCGCCGTTGGGGCAGGTATGATCGAAATGTTGGTCGATTTCTCGCCTGTTATAATCTCTGTGGTCGCGTTGATCGTCATAATACTCGCCTTTGATACTATGGGCTCCAAGTGCAAGAAGAAATTCAAAGCTAAGAAATCCAAGTAAGCCAGCTTATTTGGACAGCTTTTGCTGCCGGGTAAATGGATTACACGGCTGTAACCCCCTGTTATATATACTTTTGATACCATCTACACCTGGTGATACATAATGGTAGCAATACCCAAAGAAATTCTGGACATAATGAATGAGAAGGGAACGACAAAGGTCCTGGTGACCGCGAACGCGGCCGGACAGCCTCACGCCATCGTATGCGGGAGCTTCGGGACGATCGGCAACGACGTTATCACCGTAGGAGAAATCCTCATGAAGAGGTCCGCCGAGTACATGGCCGAGAACAAGAAGGTTGCAATTCTCGTCAACGCAGGGCCCAAAGCCTACGAGATGCAGGCGACCGTCCTCGGACGCGAGGAAAAGGGATCCGACGTCGAGAATCTCAACAAGGCACTTGCAGGCGCCAACATGCGTGCCAAAGCTTTGTGGAAGTTCAAGGTCACCGCCGTCTACGATGAAGGGGTCGGCCCCAATTCCGGAAAGAAGATAGCTTGATTTTCCTGAAAATATTAACAAAACCACTTACTTTTTCTACATTCGAATTAAATATATGCCGTTCGCTGACTTCATGTGGACATAAAACAGGGAACGCACGTCGCTCAGGCGGCATTTTTCGTATCCGCCGCCATTGCATTTATCGGACTCGGGCTATATCTCATGGAATACGAGGCTCCAGGGGTCGTCATGCTGGTGATCGGGATGGCAGGCATAGTGATGTCCTTCGCCGTCCTCAAGGTGGCGATGATGTCGCAGGCTCTCATCGACAGCAAGAATTCAAAAAATCAAAAACGTAAGTGAATACGTAAAAAGTTTAGGAATACGATGAACTTTTAAAAAGCTCAGTATCTCGGGCGCCTGCCGCCGTTGCCGCCTTCCCTGTCAGCGGGGCGGTGCTTCTGGAAGCAGTCCCTGCAGTAGACGGGCCTTCCGTCGGTGGGCTTGAAGGGCACCTGGCACTCTTTTCCGCAGTCGGAGCAGGTGGTGTCGAACATCTCCCTGGGCTCCCTGTTGTCTCTAAATCCTCTGTTCCTGTCTTCTCCGTAGGCCATATTTTCTATCTCCTATCTTTTTCGGCCCCAATACTACTTCCTAACTCTTCCCTACGGCGTACAGGGAGCTATATTAGAATGCCTGAGTTTGGATTGACGTTCTACATTTAAAGGTTTGTACAAAACGGGTCAGCAATTCGGGCAGGACCACAGTCCGCGGTACAATATCATCTGAGCTCCGCACTTCGGGCACAGATGTCCCGGACCGTTTGCACGGACCGTTTTCGAGGCGAGGTCCTTGGATGCCCACAATACGAGCTCCGTGAGCTTCTCCGTCCTTTCCGATTCTTCGGCACCGTAGTATTGAATATTTTCAGATTCGTTATAGATCCTCATCCTCATCTTATTGAGGGCCGAGGCCACGTTGTTACCCGTATTGGCGCTGATCTTGTCGAGTCCCGAAACGTTCTCCCTGTAACGCTTGTCTATATACTCGACAGAGGCGGTTATGAAACGGTCGTAAGAGTCTTCATCCGGAGGTATCGGCACCGACAGTATCAGGTCCCGTTTGGGCTCGAGTTCCGGGTAACGGCCGATTATACGTGTCAGTGTATTGAAGATGTCCTTACGCATGTCGCCCCGTACCTGACCGTATATCTTGCGTAACCCGTCTATGTCCTCGGAACGCCCGATGGAACCCATCTGCGATGCCGCCTTCGAGAAATCTTCTCCGCGAGAGCGCCTGAGCGTATCCATAAGGTGGGGGATCCGCTCTTCGGCATCTGCAACGATGCTCAGATATCCGATGCATGCACCGCGAACCTTCTCCGTGTCGGAGACGATCATCCTGCGGACGATGTCTGCCGCAGCAGGCTCTCGGACATCGGTCAACAACATCACGGTCTCGGCCCGTACGTTCTCGTTTCCGTACGAAAGGTATCTTAGAATTACGGGGGAGTAATCTGGCCTGTAATATGTTACCAGCCATCGGTCGTCGGATATTCCTCCCAGACGGCCAGCCTCGATCTTATCGATCCCTCCCAGGAAACGCTCGAGATAGCTGACCCTATTATCTGACATTCAAACACACCCGAGCGTACGGAAGATACGAAATCACTCTATGTCGTCTCTGGAATCCAGGGCCTTCTTCAGAATGGAAACCTCTTCGTTGGAAAGTGTGACTCCTTTTCCCATCTTGCTTCTGTCGGGAGACCACTCCCTTATGTCGTACTTAGGTTCCCTCTCGTTCCAGCTGATGAGGTTGAGTTCTTTTGTCCAGCCCTTCGAAGATTGGGACAGTGTCGCTATCTCTTCGACAATCTCATATGTAAATTCGCTTGCCATGGCGGTCAGCTCTGTTGCTCGTATAATTATTATAATATAAATAAAATTACGGCAATCGACGGGTGCGCTTTATAATTGAAAAATAAGGATATAATAAGACCCAGGGTAGATAAAATCAGTAAAAATCCATTGTTATCCATCTGGCGTTATTTAGAATAGTATTTATATTTCTTTCGCGGGTTCATTAAACCATGTCATTCATTGACAACCCTAAAAATTTTGGACTGGCGGCCGTGGTTATCGGTATCGTCAGCATACTGGCAGGAATCGTAGCAATCGTAAGGGGTGCACTGGCTGACCCGATGGCAACGGGATCCGTTGTTGCGGCAGTAGGTACCCTCCTATACGGTGTTCTGATTCTTGGGATAGGACTGCCTATTTATAGGGGCGAGGACACAAATGCTTTCAGCATCCTCGGAAAGTTCGTTAACTTCGTCGGACTTGCAACAATCGTCGTCTACCTCTTCGCGGGGGCTGGAATGATTGTTGATGGTGACACAGGAGCCGGAGTCGTCGAAATCGTCATCGGTCTGATCTTCGGTCTTATCCTTATGTGGATAGCCAAGAGGATCACCGACAGTACCGCAGACACTCTCGACAAGATCATCTGGATAATCCTGGTGATAGTGTTCCTCGTGCTGACCATCGTCTCGCTGATCGGAATATTCACTCCGTTCCTCGTGGACATGGACATCATCGACATAGTAATAGCCGCGGTCCTGAGCCTCTGCAATTTCATTCTGTACGCCTTCCTCCTGGTCGCCGTTCTTTCGAACGACGTCAAGAGCAAGATGGGAATGTAAGCACGAAGCCAATATACCAGTAACAAACCTTTTCCTTTCTTTAATTTTTATATCGTTGGACTTTTTATTCATAACAATTATATCCAATGGTCGCTTAATTGAGATGTCTGTGAGACATGGTAGGTTTAGAAAAGTGTCCTTTGGTACGCTTATAACGAACGGATTGATCTGAGATGGACGTAGGGCTCGTCGTAATTTTATCCGTAATAATATTCCTTCTTCTGCTGGGTGCAGTTTACTTCTCGATGTCCGAGATGGCATATTCCAGCGTGAACAACATCCGTCTGAAGAAATTCGAGAGCGACGGAGTTAAAAACGCCACGAAAGCGCTCGCGCTATCCGAGGATTTCGAAAGGCTCCTCACCACGATACTTGTGGGCAACAACATACTCAACATCGCGGCTTCCACAACCTGTACGATGCTGTTCACGGAACAGCTGTTCCCTGAAAGCCCGGCTCTGGGCACCGTAATCGCGACTGTGTTCATGACCTTGGTGATCCTAACGTTCGGAGAGATAGCACCGAAGAACCTGGCTAAGAGGAGGGCAGACCATTTTGCCCTGAAGCTCGCCGGTTCTCTGACCCTTGCGGTCACAGTGCTCACTCCGATCACCTGGTTCTTCATCAAGCTCAGCTCGGCGTTCACCAAGGAGTCCAAGAAAAACACCAGCCTCACGCTTACCGAAGACGAGCTGGTCGTGATGATCGATGAGATCGAAGAGGAAGGAACCCTCGAGAAGAGCGAAAGCGATCTGATCAAGTCCGCCATCACTTTCGACGACACATCGATATCTGAAGTTTACATACCCAGAGTTGACATAGTCGCCGCCAGCAAGGACATCAACATGGACGAGCTGAAGGAGATGTTCACCCATACCGGATACTCCAGGATCCCCATCTACGACGGCAGCATAGACCGCATAATCGGAGTCGTAAATGCGAAGGACTTCTTCAGAAGGGTCGTCAACCATGACAACTTCAATCTGATAGACATAATAAGGCAGGTCAAGTTCTTCCAGGAATCCGCAAGCCTGGCGGAGGTGCTTAACGCTCTGCAGAAGACCAAAGTCCACATGGCCGTGGTCCTTGACTCTTTCGGAGGTACCCTCGGTATCGTGACTTTGGAAGATATAATCGAGGAGCTTGTGGGCGAGATATGGGATGAGAGCGACGATGTCAAACTGCCTGTGGTGAGGGAAGCCGACGGCTCCTACACAGTGATCGGGGACGCCAACATCTATAATGTGATGGACGACCTTGGGCTGAAGTTCGACCCGGAGGATTATGCGGACTACAACGTGAGCGGTTATGTCCAGTACATGATCGACGATATCCCGTACAGGGGTGCGGTTGTCGACAACGATAACGTTAAAATCACTGTAAAGTCGATAAAGGGCCGCCGTGTTAAGGAAGCTCGTTTCGACATCAAGGAAGTTCAGGAGCCGACCGGGGAAGGGAACTGAGATATTCTCTGAGAATATCGACGGCAAGCTCCTTTTTGGCGGGATACGATGCTATCTTGCAAGTAAGGGAGATCACATCCCCTCCCGATGCCACGACGTATGACCCGGATATCGCCATCTGTTTGTTCAGACGCACGTAGAAAGTGCATTCCTCGTCGATGCGTTCGTCAAGTTCGGCTATGATCTCGTCAACGGTGCTCTGACTAAGCCTTGCGAACATCTCATCAATGGGCTTCTGTCTGGTCAGCTCCGCGTCCATTATTACTGTGATGTTTCCCAGTTCGCCCTCGACGAGGTCTTCGTTCCATTCGTCGGTACCGATGAACGTTTTGAACATCTCTGACACTCTTTCTTTATCTTCGGTAGCATAGCACATAACCCTGGCTCTTATCCAACGGAAAGTCGATTGCATATTTGTCACTCCTTGGGTTTCGGTTCGGCCTTGGGCAATAGATTAGCAAGCTCCTCGGTCCTGTGAGAGGACACCGCGACGACCGAGCCCTGTGTAAGGAACACGACCCCTGTTTCGCATCCTGCGCTGAGGTAGTTCCTATAGCGCAGGCCGCGGAGGCCGACGCCGGCAAAATTCCGTATGTCGTTCATTACGCCGTAGCGGCGGTCGCGGATCTTCTCCATCCGGTAATTTCTGGTTTTAAAGTATTTTATTACTATTTTATCTTCATAAACGTCGGTCTTGAGGATAAATAATCTGGAAAAAAGAAACATGAAAACGGTGACCGCAGCCATGACCGCGAACAGCCACCAGGTCACCCATCCAAGCGCGGCGCTGATCAGAATGAAAGCGTCCGTGGGAACGAGAATCGCAAGCAAAGCCCTTTCGGCTATCTCAGGAATAACTCGTATCCTCTCGCTGAAGATAGGTTCCATACATGCGCATGGCAGGTCCCGGTTATCAATTTTCCGTAACATCTGGTATCTGCTGACATTAGGGGAATGTTTATATCATACTTCTTTATTGAAGTCCCTTATTGGGCCCATAGCTTAGCCTGGTTGGAGCGCCCGGCTGATAACCGGGAGGTCATGTGTTCGAATCACATTGGGCCCACCATTTTCCATCTGGCTAGTCTGATTTTCCGAATTAATGTATTTATACGATTCACATTTCGCTTCCATTTTTTCAACTCCTTTTTCCTTAGATACTGAACTTATTCATGGCGGAAGCCATGTCTCCGATGTTCACTCCGATGTACTTCTTGCAGGTCGCGAGGTCCTCGTGACCAAGCATGTCTGCTATAGTTTCGATTTTCACGCCATCCAGCCAAAGCTGCCGGCCGAAGGTTCTGCGCAGGGTGTGATGACCGAGTTTTACGCGGCCGAGTTCATGCGGTTGTTCATCGCCTGTGCCTTGTGCTGCTCATATGTTCCGATATTGAATCCGCGGCGATGGATCAGCAGATTGTCTGGGATTTTTGTTGCAGGCCTTCTGCAGAGAACGACATCTACCTGTTCATTTCTCCATTTCATATAATCACCTAAAATCTCCTGTGTCCTTCGATGGTACGGTATATAGCGGATCTCGTCGACGACCCTGCCTTTACCGTCGATCCTGACGGTATCGCGCCCGAACGAGCATACAGTGAGCCGCAGGACCTCGACGCGCGCATTCCGAGGCACAGTTCGCAATGAACCAGAAGGTTCGTCAGGGGCTCCGCAAAATGATAATTGGCCAATGTACGGGCTTCGCTCGGAGAGAGCCAATCAACGTTCGGCTGAGAATCGTGCGGCCACCTGATGTACATCTCATTAATGGTGCTGTTGCCGTAGAATTTCATGAGTCCCGAGATCGCCGCAATATATCCCCTGCGGGTTTTGACTGCAAGCTTGTCCCGATCAAAACAATCGAGAAGGTATGTGATCGTTTTTCTGTCGATAAGCCATGGAAGCGTTTCGCAGCCGCCTGCTTCTAGTCTGATCATCACAGAATGCAGGTTCCCCTTATACGACTCGATAAATCTGGCCTTGACTCTCCGATCTCTGCGGAGATGGATGCAGTACGACTCAATGACCGATTCGACGGATTCCGGATGGTGGCTCATTTCCGCCTCCGGAGTCTGCCGAATATCTCCACACGAGACCTGGCGCTACCGGTCTCCCGTCTGGATTCATCTACACCATTATGTTTCCCTGCCGCGCGCGCTTCTATGGTGACTTTGCTCCTCTTTCCGGGTGCTTCAAGCACCGTACCGGGCTCGGGGCGACGGGCACTGCTACGGACACCTGGATGCTGTTTTACGATGGCGATCTCCACATTGCCCTCGGCTTCAAGCCTGTTGCCACCATGCCTGTTCCTGGCGTGGAAGTAGCCTTTCTCCTTTATCTCGTCCGCACGGACCGTGACTTTCTCAGCCTCAACTTGCGGGCTGTGGCGGGACGGCTTCATCAGGCATCCTCCTTTGGTTCCGCGCCGTTCAAATTGTCCCAGTCGATATCGGTGCCCTCTGGAACCTTAAGACTGCCGTTCCTCAGGAGACTCTCCGTTACGTCGAAACACTGGTCCTCGTCTAGACCATAGTCCATAAGATCGCACCAGCAGAATAATCCATCCTTGGGGTGCATCGCACCATACTGTGCTATCTTCTCCGCCCATTCGCGGGTGGTCTTTTCATTCTCAGGTTCATGACCGTCGCGGGCGTCTCCGAATCTTAGTCCCTCAGGCAGGGGCCAAATGCATTCATCTTCGACCTTTTCGCGAAGATTCCTGTAACATACTCTTGCCCTCACCAGCTCGATAATCAGTTCATCCTTGGTCAGCTTCTCAAGCTCTTCCCATTCGCTCTTCGTTTTTTCACCTCCCTTTGTCCGTTCTCCCCTTCCGGGGGCGGACACAGGTACGGTTTCAGGATAATTAAGGACAGTGCTGTTCATGCAGAGGCCTCATTTTCTCTGTTCAGTTCCGCCAGATATGCGGAAATGGCGGTGCGGCAGAAGTCGGCACGTGAACGGCCGTAACCCATGCCTACGGCCCTATCGATCCCCTCTGCCTCTTTTTTGGAGATAGTGACCTTGATGTAAGTTGGGTTGCACATACGTACCATATTAGTTACCTCCATTATATATGTTACTGTACGGTAACTGAACAGTGCCCATAGAAAGATTATTGGAGTTACCGTTCAGATATATATGGCCAACACCAGGGCGATAAAGGTAATGGCGCCGGAGAACGTCATCGACGCGATAGATGCAGAAGTTGCCAAAGGCAACTTTACCGGGAGAGGAGACTTTGCGCTCTATGCCATCAGGTTTTACCTCGATAAAATCAGAGAAGAAGAGCGCGCCAGAAGGTCTGCGGGCGCCGATAAGGGCTAAATCCGCGGCAGTCATTTCTTCGCCCTCCTGAGTTTGCCGAAGATCCTCACATCTCTACTGGCGTTAGCGACATCCTTACCATTGTGTCGGCCCTGCTTCTGGATGCGCTTCGACTCGATAATAACTGATTCTTCCTCTCCCCCCTTCAGTATGGTTCCGGGCCTTGGGCGGAAGATATCATCGGCATTGTTTTCGGGTTTCTGTCTGTTGACCTTTATTTCGACGTTTCCTTTGGCACTCGTCCTGTTACCGTTATGCTTGGCGTTGCGGTATATTTTTTCAGGCTTCTCGATACTGTCGGCCCTTACGGATATGCTTTCGGCCTCATGATCGGGTTTTCCGCGGCGGGACTTCATTCTCCATCACCGCCGTACCTCACTCCGTCCGGTAGCTTCAGCTCGCCTTTGCGGCGGAGCTCGCGACATACCTCATAGCTCTGGTCTTCATCGAGACCGTAGTCCATGAGATCTATCGGATGGAACTCTTCTTTAATCGTGTGATTTGCCGCATATATTGCCACGGCCTCGGCCCATTTATGTGTGGTCGGTTCCCCGGCGCACACCCATCCATCGACATCTCTGCTCTTTGGCTCCATGTACGGCCAAGGGCAGTTGTCGTCCTGTTCGACGCGGATGATGCCGTACATGTTCTTCCAATGTACGAGCTCGATGATCAGTTCATCCTTGGTCAGCTTCTCAAGCTCTTCCCATTCGCTCTTCGTTTTTTCACCTCCCTTTGTCCGTTCTCCCCTTCCGGGGGCGGACTCAAGTAGGGTTTCGGGATAATTAAGGACAGTGCTGTTCATGGAGAGGCCTCCTTAATGGACATCATCAGATCAGCTCCAGCACAGAGCGAACAACAACATGATCGGTGCAGGTCCAGATGTCCTTCATCGTTTCGAGATGTAATCTATGTCTTTGTTCGTCAGGGACTTAAGATCCCCTCTGGTCCCTTTGCGGACAATCAGGAGGTTCCCGACCAGTGCCTGAAAGCACCCGCGGACCGCGGTGACCTCTCTGTCGCGAAGTATTCCTTCATCGTCGCAGATGATCGCATACTCCCTTCCATCGGACCCGATCCGGCGTGTCACTATGTCGATGTAACCGCCGATGGCCTCATGCAACGAAGACAGGTCGTCATCCACATCGATGGGCCCATGGGCGCCGTCCTCCCTGACTTGATAGGCTATCATGCGATCACCATGATGGATGGCGGCTCGCATGTCTCGAGGCCGGTGTACATCATGCCACGACCAGGCTCTTGCGGAGGACGATCTCCCCGTCGTTCCTTCGGACGATCAAGATCTTGTCGCCGATCTCCACACCCATCTCTTTGCAGAAATCCTTGGTTAACGCAATGCGCCATCCTACGGATATTTTCGGAGTTACGATTATTTCAGCCATAGTATCACATTAGTTAGCTATGTGATAATACTACTCGCGGTATATATGGTTTAGCATTAAGCTAAGTGCTTATTCGCCCATCTTATTTAGAACGGAAAAAGCGGTTAGCTAATTGTGGACCGCCTAGTGGACCTTCTCGGAGACATGAATAAAATCCGTATGGTTTTAGTCTTGGAAAGAGAAGGTACGCTGAAAAAAACAGATTTATATTCTAAGATCAAAGCAAACAATGCCAACGCAGCAAAACTAGAGGAACTGGAAACAGAGGGCCTCATCGTGATGACCACCGACACCTTTGCCAACAATATGACGATGGTGTCGCTGACCCTTGAAGGTCGCGCGATTGCCAGAAAGCTGCTGGAGATTGAAGGGATCCTGTCGGGCGAGCTAGCTGCGAGTGGTGCCGAGATGGATTACGAGCCATCTTCGGAGCAAAGGGATTCTGTGAGTTGATCACAGAATAAATTATGAGCAAAAAGAGGAAACTGAATTCAGGGTTGTTGATTTTCTATGTCGGTTAAACAATTAATTGGAATGGCAGTCTCCGTTTTGGTGGCCGCAACCATTATGGTTTGCGCCATACCGGAGATCGAAGCAACCGAAATTCCCGAGGATGCCGAGATTGCAGACCAGGGGGAGTTCTGGTCACTGACAATCCATACGATGTTTACCGGCTCCGATGCGGAAACCATAGAATGGGACTTCGGCGACGGAACTGCTGTTTCGACCGAGTGGAATCCCACGCACACGTATGCCGAGCCGGGAGATTATGTTGTAACTCAGACAGTATGGAACTCATACAATGGCGGGTCTACTACAGTGGGATACTATCTGCTGCACATGAAGGGCAACCCTTACGTCGAATATGTAATGCCTGCCGGAGCCCCGGCCATGGAACGCACCTATGTGGAGACACACGATGCTGCAGTCGAGCCTGAGGACCCCGTATGGGAAGGACACGACTTCCTCGGATGGTTCGCCGATGAGGAACTGACCGTACCGATGGTTTGGCCGACAGATATGACCGCACCCCTCACGGTTTACGCCTCGTATTCCAGCATCACGCCCATCGAGCACACGCTGACAATTATAGGATCCGACGGGACTGTCGCGGACACTGTAACAGTACGGGATGGACAGACAGCAACCATGCCGGTAGCACCAGAGGGAAAGACCGTCACTTATTACACGGATTCGGACAGGACCACTGAGTTCGATTGGACCACACCCGTGACCTCAGACGTAACTGTATATCAGACTGTTTCTGACGGGGCATCGATTGCTGAAGATTCCGACAAACCAATCATTAATGGTACCGATCTGGCCGTTGTTGTAGGATTTATCATATTCGGAATAGCTGCAGTATTTCTGTTCCTTCGTTTTAAGTGAGATGATGTGAATGTTCAGCGATGCAAAAAGATTGGACCCCGGGCCGCTGACAGTCACAAACTTAAATGGCCGTACTTACTGTTAGGAATATTCGCGGCTCCTGCCAGAGCGGTCTTTATTATTCCAAGAGGAAAACATCCCGTTTGAAGATGATTTGTCTCAAATATTGCGAGGCGGACGAGTTGGTTATCTTGACAAGGCTACTAAGCCCTACAAAACCAACTACGCCGAGCTGACCGATCTTGGATACAAGGTAGCGCGGAAGCTATCGGCCGCCGGCAACATTATGGATGGTCTGTAGCCGGAGGCAGAAACAAATTGTAGTGCACCTGCAAAGCAGGAGCATAAGAGGACATAATGTGAGATGAGAGTATGGGGTTTGAAAGGAAGAAAATCGGTCTCGGGAAGCTGATGATCAGCACCGACAATCCAAGGTTCAAGGAGACCAAGGATCAGAATGAAGCGATTGCTATCATGCTCGCCAAAAAAGGCGACGAGATATACAACATGGCCCGCGACATGCTAGAGGTTGGTCAGAATCCAACGGTTGATATCTCAGTCTACGCAAGCCCTGATGGGACATACAAGGTCAAGGACGGGAACAGAAGGGTTACAGCCATCAAGCTCATGATGCATCCATCCTTGGTTCCTAAGGCAGACAAGGTCAACAAAAAGAGATATAAGGAGCTCAACGGCAAGATAGATCGCTCCAAGTATAGGTACATCGACTGCATCGTGTTCGATGACGAGAACGAGGCGGACCTTTGGGTAGAGAGGAACCACAGCGGATTCCAGAACGGAATAGGTCAGGTCCAATGGGATGCTATTCAGAAAAAGAGGTTTGCATCCAAACGGAGTAATACCGTGGATCCTGCGGTCCAGGTTTATGACTATGTCACAGCCCAGAGGGGAATCGAAGCAAGGGACAAATTCCCGATAACAACCTTGGAGAGATTACTGAGATCGACTGTGTTCCGCGACGCAATGGGATACAGGATAGAAGATACCGGTGTGATCGTCGAGCGGGACACCGAGCAGTTCTTAGATGAAATGGCGCAGGTCATCGAAGACATATCAGGTGACGATTACACTGTCCGGAACTTCATGACCACCGATGACATCTCGACTTACATCTCCGATAGACGTGAAGCGGGCAGGTTCAGACCGTATGAGATTTCAGAGGCTTTCCACATCTCGGAAGCTGAGAAGCCTCCAGAACCTGTACCGGTGAAGGCTCCCTCTGAAGCAGTGCCTTGCCGGATGCCCACATCCAAACGCCAGACTTTAATACCCAAGGATGTGGACATGGACATACGTCCGGAAAAAATCAACGACATATACGATGAGCTCAAGAAACTCAACGTGAATAGTTTGAGGAATTGCGGCTCGGTCATGCTGAGGGTGTTCCTGGACCTTTCGATAAACTACTACCTCGAAGAGTACGAAGACCACGTGGTCAATAAAAAGAAACTTTCGGAGGTCAGAACAAACACTGATTTTACTCTCGATGCAAGGATGAATCGTGTCCTGGACGACCTGAAGAATTTGAAAAAGATAGATGACAGCATCTACAAAACAATCCATGCGATCATGAGGGATGAAAATCTTCAACTAGTGGTCGAGCTGAACCAATACGTACACAACTATCACTTTAATCCAAAGACTGATGATTTGAAGGTTCTATGGAACAATTTGGAAGGATTTTTCAGGGCGATATTCTCGTAAGGTATTTGGCCAAGGAAGTGAATAGGGCATCATGGCGTACCATTCCCCGCTGAGATACCCTGGCGGCAAAGGCAAACTGTCGGGTTATTTCGAAAGCCTCGTCTCGGCCAACGGGCTGGACGGCGGGACGTACGTCGAACCGTTCGCCGGAGGCGCGGGTGTGGCTACCTCGCTCTTGGCAGAGGGCAAGGTTTCCAAGATAGTCCTCAACGACGCCGACCGTTCGATTTATGCTCTGTGGTATTCGGTTAAGCACTACGGAAACGAACTGATCGAGGCCATCGATTCCATCAATGTCAACATAGATGAATGGAAGAAGCAGCGCGAATTCCAGAGGAACAAGGAGAATGAGGATATCTTCGACCTTGGTTTCTCCACGCTCTACATGAACAGGACGAACAGATCGGGAATCCTCAATGGTGGTGTCATCGGTGGCCTGGACCAGAAGGGAAAGTACAAGATTGATGCCAGGTTCAACAAGAAGGCCCTTAAGGCACGCATAGCCGCCTTGTCAAAGTTATCAGACAGCATCGAGGTGTCCTGTAAGGACGCATCCAAGTTCTTGGCCGAGGATTTGAACGAGTACGATAAGGATGCGACTCTTGTCTACATCGACCCCCCTTATTTCGATAAGGGCAGCTCTTTGTACATGAACCACTACTCGGCCGAAGATCATGAGGACCTTGCCAAAGTGATATTGGGACTCCGTCACAAGTGGGTGTTGAGCTATGATGACGTGCCTGAAATCGTGAAGATATATGGTGATATTGTGCCGCAGAGGTTCACGCTCAAGTACAGTTCTTACGAACGCAAGATGGGCAAAGAGCTATTCTTCTTCAGCGACAATCTGAACTCGGACCTATGCGGTTGCAACAGCAAGGCCGTCACCGGATTAGATTCCGGGGATTCAATCTGCATTGAATAATCCAAACTTTAGGTGACAGTACCGCTGCGACTTCTTTGAACGACAGCCCGCACATATCCTGCATAGGCCGTCTACCCCCCGATTCCCTTGCTTTCAGAACCTCTGCGTGAAGTAGAACGGCACGAATTCCGCCACTGCCATCTCGTCAGTACCCACTTTGGCATAAATCTTGTCGAACCCGCGTCTGCTCGCGTTACATATGGCTTGCCTGCTGACGCCCCATTTCTCCGCCAGAAGGTCGTTATAGTCGTAATGTGTGAGAACAGCCACGGCCTCTCTGAACGTCAGATCGCATTGGTCCTGCAATCTGAACAAACGCAGAGCGAATTCTGCTTCCCCGACTCTTTCAACCCATGGGTCCATGATGTTACATTTAGGTTACATTATTTAATGATTCCAAGGCAAGACGCGTTATTGGTTTCGGAGGTGCTTTCCCGCCCTATAGCGCCCTGGCGGAGAAATTCGATAGTGCTGGTTGCTTCGACGAGGCTTTCAGGCTGGAGCCTCCAGCCCCTTCCGAGGCGGATACGATAACCTTTATAGCAGCCCTCTTTCATGTCGATACGATGTCTGAGAAACATACTGCAGGTAGCATGTTCGCTGGCATAGGTGGCATATGCCTAGGTTTTGAAACAGCTGGAGTGGACATTGTTTGGGCGAACGAAATCGATCCATACGCATGTATGACGTACAGACATAATTTCAATGGAGCGCCGTTCCTGCATGAAGAAGACATCTACAAAGTTGATGAGAATTCTATTCCGAAGATCGACATACTAGTCGCCGGATTCCCTTGCCAGGCATTCTCGATAGCAGGATACAGAAAAGGATTCGAAGACGCACGCGGTGCGCTATTCTATGAAGTCATGAGAGTCATAAGGGCGAAGAAACCGCGTGCGGTGTTCCTAGAGAATGTGAAAAATCTCGAGAATCACGATGATGGGAACACCTATAGGGCCATCAAGAGACTTCTGACAGATGAGGGGTACCTTGTCATCGAGAAAGTCATGAACACGATGGAGTACAGCAACATCCCGCAGAACAGGGAGAGAATCTATGTCGTAGGATTCAAGAAACACGATGATGGGACGTGCCCAGAATTCGATGCATTCAAATTTCCAGACCCTGTGAAACTGAAAGCGACGATACACGATATCATCAATATCCATGAGAAAAAGGACGATTCGTTTTATTATGGTCTTAATAACCCATACTATGAGAAGTTGGATGCCGCGATGACCAATCCCGATACGATATACCAGTGGCGCAGAGTGTACGTACGCGAGAACAAGAGCAATGTTTGCCCGACATTGACAGCTAACATGGGGACCGGGGGCCACAATGTACCCCTCATCCGCGACGATTTTGGCATCAGGAAACTCACACCGGAAGAGTGCCTTGCATTCCAGGGATTTCCCCGCGATTACAGTTTCCCGGAGATGGCAAACAGCCACAAATACAAACAAGCTGGCAATTCCGTTTCGGTCCCCGTCATATCGCGCATAGCGCATAACATTATCACGTCGATGAGAGATACGGACAGTAATGTCAATTTATGAGCGCTCATCCGAAGAACCTCGCCAAAGGTACCAGAAATACCTGATGGCTATGAGCGCGATCAGCCGTCTTTTCTCAGACAGCGACAAACCGTATCTTGACTATAGGATCGTGGAGAATCTATTCTGCAAATGCTTCGGAGCAGAGAACCTCTCCCGTTCGTGCATCGCCGTCGATGCGAGGGTGGGGGCAGAGGGGATAGGAATCAAGACTTTCGTCGACAACAGCCCGTTCCAGAAGATTGCCGAATTCGACAAGAAACGTTCAGAGGTCGATTCTGGAGACGCATACGAAGATGCGTGCAAGGTATCAGAGTTGAGGAACACACGTCTTGATTTCGCCACCGATGCGTACGCGATAGATTCGTTATCATACCATTATGTTCTCCGCCACGACTTCTCACTGTCGGTGCACGAATGTCCGATGGATCACATCGATTTCGATTCGTTGAGATTAGTCAGCGAGACAGTAAAAGGATTTGAATTCGAAGACAGAATGAACAGATACAGATTCAACAGGGCGAAGAGCACGCTGTTCAAAAGCTTCCCTCTCGACAAACCAGTTTACGAATTCGGAGTTTCGTATATCGATAGTCCGGAGGATGCACTGTTGAAGATCCTCGAGATGGTCGAGGAGCATCCGGCTGAGGCAGAAGAGGATACATTGATACTTCCATTGTTCTCATCCCGCAAAGGCGGATATGTGCCCGAACGCAGCGGTTTGAACCAATGGAACGCTATGGGGCGTCCCCGTAGCTATGATGAAGTGTACATACCGTACAATAAAGAGTACCGTAACGCCAGCATAGGGTTTTTCCCTGCACGTGATACTCCTTTCGATCTGCTTCTGCCTAATGGCAAGCACATGTCTGCAAAGGTATGCCAAGCCGACGGAAAGGCGATTATGTCCAATCCCAACAAGGATCTAGGCGAATGGCTCCTCAGGGATGTTCTGAAACTCAAAGACGGTCAACTTGTTACTATGGATATCCTTGATGATAAAGGCGTCAACGCAGTGATATTCACAAAACACAAAAATGGAACATATTCAGTTGACTTCTCATATGTTGACGAATGACTCATAAGCCATTTTTCAATCAGAATACATGCCGAAAATGAACAGTAGCGCACCCTCGAACCATGACATCCCTGAGATTGAGGTCCGAGATCAGTCGACCCACAGCAACGGAGCGGCCTTAATATATGGTTCGATGATTTCCAGCACCGGAGCTTCGCATGCGGCTATCTTCCGCCTCGCGTTCTTCAGCCTTGAGTGCAGCGCCTGCCTGGATATCCCGAAGACGTGGGGAGGTCTTCCGAACCTTGGCTGGGCCCTCAGTCAGCAAGGATGAACGCTGGAAAATCCTCTCCGCAGAACTCTTCTAAGGTCTTTCCCGTCTTGCGTAATTTCCTTTCCGATCTGAGGCTGGCCATTCTGTAAGCGTCCTGGTTCATTCCGAATTCTCTTGAAATGGCCAATGCGCTCTCGCCCCTGTCGATCATCGCGATCCTTGCCTCGCGGAAGCTCATCCCCGTCTCCTTCTGGAGCCTGTATATGCACATTGCCATATTGTATTGCTGCTCCCTGAAATGTGTCCTGATCCGCTTCAATTCATCGTCCATGTTGAACAATTATGTTAATATTATATAATATTATTTCTTAACATCCCTTCTATGTTTATCAAGCGTCGTCTTGGCGCTTTCTGAGGAATAAGACATTTTCAGCTTAGAAATTTCTGATTCATCGAATTTCGTCTCCACAGCATCGATGGCCCGCTTGCCACGAAGCCCCTTGAGCCCATACTCCGCATTCCCAACGAATATCTTCCTGTCTCTATCAACGAGCTCATGCCCTAATTTGTCATTCCAATTGGCCATACTACCGTGATAGCCTGTATTGTCCACCTTCTTGTATGGTGTGAGGCGCGTCAATGTCTCTGCGGTTGTGGCGGCTTCTTCCAGATTTCTATCTTCACCGGATATTGAGTCTTCTACCCTAGACCTTGTGACCTCTCCATTCCGTTTATTATCTTTCAAACGAAGATGATGTGTGAACTCATGGGTGATCGTGCTATCTGATTTCGAGTAGGGAGGATTTAGACGTATTGTCTTGTTCACCGGGTCGTAAGATCCTGCATCTCCCATATTCTCGACAACGACCGTCACTCCGTTACCAGATGCCATCTTGTCGAGCTCCCCATTGGTAAAATTATCCATCAGGACCCTACGTATTTCAGCATCTACGTCCTTTTTGGCATCGAGGATCATTATCTTCCTTGAAGCATCATACTTCTGCCGGGAATATCCCCTTATTTTTCCCCAGTCCTTGGTTGTATCGATACCGCATATGTCACTTTCATTAGGGTGCGCCCACCATTCTTCTCCGACTTTCGATAGGATCTCATCCCAGCCACGTCGGCTAGCGTTATGGACGGCTTCTTTGGTCGTGCCCCATTTTTCTGCCAGCTTGCCTGCATGCGACGACGGAGACAGCACTGCTACGGCCTCTCTGAACGTAAGATTGCATTGGTCCTGCAATCCGAACAAACGCAGAGAGAATTATGCTCCCCCGACTCTTTCGACCCATGGGTCCATGATTTAACGTTTAGGTCACGTTATTTAATAATTTTTATTCAGTTCCTTAGCCAGTCTTTTACATATAGTTTCAGAATGGATGCCAGAATCTAGCAGGAGCTATTGTATACATCAAATCCTCGGCGCCGTTGGCGAACGCACTGATTTTATCCCACCCTCTCCTGTCAAGGTTCATTACTGCTTCGGGAGTTACGCCCCAGTCTTTCGCCAATTGTTTTTTGTAAGCAGGAGTCGACAGAACGACGAATGCTTCTTTGAATGTCAGACCGGCTTTTTCCTGAAGTTTAAACATATGTTCATAGAAATCACATCCTCCTCTGTAAACTTCTTCGCTCATAGTCCTAACGTATGTGTTAGGATCATTTATTACTTCTTCCTTCAGATGCTTTTTGGTTACGAGATCGGCAACGTCGGATTCGCTTGAAAAAAAGTATGAGCCAGCATCGCTGACGGGTTCAAGAATCAAATTGGGCCCACCACTTTTTCTTTTTTAAATCGGTATCGTCCACAGTTGTTCCTGTTCGTCATAACATATTTTGATCGGCATTTTATTTTTCTATATGCTCTGATTTTCACACTAAAATGGAAATCAATGTATTTTTTATTCATACATGGATGTAACTAGAGAAAATTATTAATACTGTATATCTAATATTATACGCTGCACGCGTGGGAATCGCACGGGCAGAGTAAGACGCTGGAGAAAGAACCCGTTGTGGTAAAGCTGCTCACTTCCGAAAAGTCCAGAGCCCCACGGCATGTGGATGATAAACCGCGGGCGTTATCGACGTTCTGCGGCGAGGCACCCATGTGTGAGGATTCCTCATAAGTTGAGGATGAAGCGTAAGGTGTCCGATGATCCCGAGAAAACTCCCTGGATGGAGCGATTTCTTGGTATGGTGAAGACCCCGCGCAAGGCCCCACGCGTGCTACCTGTTTTTTCTTGTTTGCTGTTTATTGGCTCAATGTCTATTTTTGAAATCGGTCGAGAGCAAAAACTCCCGAATCCCCGCATCGTTATCTTCTTTTTTGGGAGTATCGAACGATTCAATGTGTTCTCGACATACGATAAACGTCGGGTCATTAAAGTAAATTATACAGCTGGCAACACGTTTTTTGAGATTTGTGACGTTCTTGATAATAATGCGAGCCGATCGGCGTTCCATCCATGCCCCGTCCGATCTGACCATTCGATTAAAATAAGAATAATTAATACGCGCATGGATGTAACTAGGGATAATTATAAATATTGTATATCACCTATTAGTAGTTGCACGCGTGGGAATCGCACGGGCGGAATAAGAAGGTGGATAAATATTCCATACTGGGCGAGGTCGCTCACTTCCGAAACGCTCAGAGCCCCCAGCATGTGGATGATAGACCACGGGCGTCGATGATGTCTGTGACGAGGTGCCCACATGTGAAGATTCCTCACAAGTTGAGGATGAAGCGTAAGGTGTCCGATGATCCCGAGAAAACTCCCTGGGTGGAGCAATTGCTCGGGAATGGTGACGAGCCGGCGTAAGGCCCCACGCGTGCTATCTAGATTGTTCTCAGAACCTTATGTTGGAAGTTATGTAACGCAGGGCGTACACGTCCTCGAACTTGGCCGAGGGCACGAGGGCCTTCCCGAGGAATCTGGTTTTGTCCCATCTTTTTTCTGACAGCGTCGCCAGGCGGTTCAATATATCTTTTACTTCGGATGCCAAAACATGGTTAAAGAAAAATGAGACGATTGCGGCCGGCAGAGCGTTCTTCATGAAATCATCGATGGCATTCCAGTTCCGATCATCAATATTATCATTGATCTGCGAGAATTTCCGGCGGACTTCAGACATGTGCGAATCGGCGATGACGCCGAGGGTCTCCGCAGGCGTCCCGCTTATAGTTCTTCGGACCCTGTCTCTGATGATCGAAATATCGCCTGTGAATTCCCTGCCTATCCTGTTATAAGAGAATAGTTCCGACAACTCCTGTTTTGTGACGACAAATATGCTTTCTGCCGTGATAGCGGCGTCTGCACCATCATTGACAGGAGATGTAAAGCCGGTATTCTCCATAGATACGGAGGTGCCGCATCCCGGACAGAATCTGGCGCCTTCATTAAGGGAACGACCGCAAACATTGCAATATTTACTCATGGCACCTGGTACTTGCACCGGTCATTTTTATTTTTCTGAACAACTGGTTTTCTCTGTATGTTTAAAGAAATGTTATAAGAAATAAATGGTAAGTCGCGGACAGATTCCAAAACGAATAACTATGGTCCGTATCGGTTTTTAGTGGTGGGCCCGCCCGGATTTGAACCGGAGTCTATAGCTCCCGAAGCTACAAGTATACCAAGCTAGCCCACGGGCCCGACTGAAGCGTGTAGTCCGCATCATGATAAAAAGATTTGTGTTGAAAAGGTTTACAGTATCATATTGCGCAGGACATACTGGAGTATCCCGCCGTTGGCCAGATAATCGATCTCCGCCGGTACGTCCGCCCTGCAGACCACGTCGAATTCCAATTTCTTGCCGTCCCTGTAGGCGGTGACCCCGACCATGCACTTCGGTTCAAGCCCTTCGAGGTCGATGTCGAACGTCTCCTTTCCGTCGAGCTGCAACTTCTCCGCGTTCTGGCCTTCTAGGAACTGCAGCGGGACGATACCCATCCCGATCAGGTTCGAACGGTGTATTCTCTCAAAGGATTCGGCGATGACCGCCTTCACGCCCAGGAGGAGCGGACCTTTGGCCGCCCAGTCCCTTGAGCTTCCGGTCCCGTACTCCTTTCCGGCCAATACGATCAGAGGGGTCCTCTCTTCGATGTATTTTTCGGACGTCTCGAATATCGTGCCGACGCTCTTGTCGGGGAAATATACGGACCTGCTTCCTTCGGACCCCGGGACGAGCTGGTTCTTGAGGCGGATGTTGGCGAACGTTCCGCGGACCATGATATCATGGTTCGCCCTGCGCGAGCCGTAGGAGTTGAAGTCTTTCTTTTCGACACCGCGCGCCATCAGATATCTTCCTGCATCGCTGTCGGCGGGAAAATCCCCCGCCGGGGAAATGTGGTCGGTAGTGATCGAGTCTCCCAGCTTGGCGAGGCACCTTGCGCCCTCGATGTCTTTTATCGCCGGTTCTTCGAATATATCGTCGAAGAAAGGCGGGTTGCGTATGTAGGTGGAGCTCTCGTCCCATTTGAAAAGAGGGGACTTCTCGTACGGGATCTTATCCCATCTCTCGGACCCCTTGAAGATGTTGCGGTATTCTTTAGAGAACGTCTCCGAGTTGACGAACTCCTTCTTAACCTTCTCGATGTCCGCATCGTCGGGCCAGAGGTCCTTCAGGTAAACGTCCCTTCCGCCGGCATGTGCGATCGGCTCGTTCTCAAAATCGATGTCGATCCTTCCCGCGATGGCATATGCGATCACAAGGGGCGGCGAGGCCAGATAGTTGGCCTTTACCAACGGGTGTATCCTTCCCTCGAAGTTGCGATTGCTCGACGCTACCGCCGCAACAGCAAGGTCGTTAGCTCTTATCTGTCTCGACACGTCGTCGGACAGAGGTCCGCTGTTGCCTATGCATGTCATGCATCCGTAACCGCAAACCTGGAATCCGAGCTTCTCCATGAACGGCAGCAGCCCGGACCTCCTCAGATATTCGGTGACCACTTTCGATCCCGGAGCGAGAGATGTCTTCACAAAGTCCTTCTTCTCCAATCCAAGCTCGCAGGCCTTTTTGGCGAGAAGTCCTGCCGCTATCATCACTGACGGATTGGCGGTGTTCGTGCATGAAGTGATGGAAGCGATAACGACCGAGCCGTCTCCCAGCATGTCCGAGGCAGGCTCTCTCTTTTTCACAACGCCCAGATCTCCGAGGGTTCCCTCGAAGGACTCTTTCATCTTCGAAAGAGGTATGCGGTCCTGGGGCCTCTTGTGCCCGGCGAGCGAAGGCTCGACCGTTCCCAGATCGAGCTCCAGCGTGTCTGTGTACTCCGCTTCGCCGTTGTACCAGAGAGTCTGTTCCTCGGCGTACTTCTTCACCGAATCGATGTGCTTTGGGTCCCTTCCGGTCAGTTTCAGGTATTCGATGGTGTTTTCGTCAATGGGGCAATATCCCATCGTTGCGCCGTACTCCGGGGCCATGTTTGCCAATGTGGCGCGGTCGGCAAGTTCGAGTCCGGAATAGCCAGGGCCGCAGAATTCTACAAATTTACCTACGACTCCCTTTTTCCTGAGCATCTGCACGCATGTGAGCACCAGGTCGGTGGCGTTCACTCCCGGCTTCAATTTGCCTTTGAGTCTGAAACCTACGACGTCGGGCAGCTTCATGTAGCTGGGCTGCCCCACCATCACCGCCTCGGCCTCTATCCCTCCCACTCCCCATCCTGCTACTCCCAGTCCGTTGATCTGGGTCGTATGGGAGTCGGTTCCGAAGCATGAATCCGGATATGCGGTCTTACCTGTGCAGCCGTCCTTGACATGTACTACCGGTGAAAGATACTCGAGGTTCACCTGGTGGCATATTCCGTTTCCGGGAGGGACCACGCGGAAGTTCCTGAACGAGCCCTGGGCCCATTTGAACAAAGCGTACCTCTCTTTATTTCTGTCGAACTCGAGCTCTTCGTTGAGGTCCTGTGCGTCAGGTCTGCCCGCATAATCGGTCTGTACGGAATGGTCGATGACCAGATCCACCGGGACAAGCGGGTCTATGATCGACCCATCGAATCCCAAACCGTCCACGGCGGCCCTCATGGACGCCAGGTCGGCGACGGCCGCGCCTCCAGTAAGGTCCTGCAAAAGGACCCTGGCAGGTATCCACGGTATCTCGTCGTCCGAATTCTCTTTCGGATTCCAAGACGCGGCCGCGACCACGTCCTTGTCGGTGATAAGTTTGCCGTCCCGCTGTCTGAGCATGGATTCGACTATGATTTTGATCGAATAGGGCATCTTGGAGAGGTCTTTGATTATCCCCTTCTCTTCAAGTTCCCTGAGGCTGTATATGTCGATCCTACCTTCATCGGTATCGATTGTTCTGATGCATTTCCCGACCTCAGTCATGCTTTATCTCCTGACACCCTTTAGTCGTGTGTAATATAATAAACTTCGAGTTTAGGTTCAGTGCATCATTCTTCGGGATTCTTCGTCAACTCGGACATGTTCTCAGCTCTCATGCACGTCGCACGATAATCCCTACATAAGGCTTACAAGACGAGCGTTTTGTCAAATAAAAGGTGCAGCAAAGGAATGATAAAAGAGTGCGGATAGTAAAATGCCATCGTATGTGCGCACAGCAGGCCTGCCGGGTTTGAAATATCCGTAAACCGTCGCGACCGGTATGGGATTGGACGCGGAGGTCCTTACTTGGATACACGGTAACATGTCCGGCGGAGCCATGGACACGGTCATGAAGTACGTCTCCTGCTCGGGAGACTACGCCGCAGTCTGGATGATCATATCTGCCGCCCTGCTTATTTATAAACCGACGAGGGAGGTCGGCGCCGTTATGGCCGTAGCCGTTCTGCTGGGGCTGGTGCTGAACGATCTCATGATAAAGCCGCTGATCGAAAGGCCGAGGCCGTTCATCGAGGACCCATCGCTGCTGCTCATAATAGATCCTCCCGGCGGCCATTCGTTCGCCTCCGGCCATACGGTCAGGGCGTTCGCCGCGGCGTTCGCCCTGTTCATATACGACAAAAAGTGGGGAACGGTTCTTTTGGCATATGCCTCGCTGATAGGATTCTCAAGGGTGTATCTTATGGTGCACTACCCTTCGGATGTCATAATGGGGGCCCTGATAGGGATAATATGCGCCGTGGCCGCCTACAAAATCGTTGAATATTTTAAGAAAAAGTATGGATGCCCCGGCACTGATGCCGGGGAATGATGTTTATTCCTTGTCCCACTCTTCGAAGAGCTGGGCGATGCCCCTTTTGGCTATGGACCAGGAAGGGACCCCTCCGGTGAGCACAGCTACGTTCACGGCCTCGAGGATCTCCTCTCTCGTAGCTCCGTAGTTTTTGGCAACTTTCGCCTGGGGGTAGACGCAGTCCTCGCATGACCTTATACAGATGCACGCAAGGGCGATGAGCCTCTTGGTCTTCTTGTCTAGCGCACCGTCTTCAAGGATGATCTTGTCCATTTCGTGGATCAGTTTTATCATCTCCGGGTCCAGATCCTTTATGGCCTTCAGGGTCCTGGGTGCGAATCCGCCCATGTTGTCATACATATCGCAGAACTTCTTGCCGCTCATATCACATTCAGAGTCTTTTTTGCATGGCATAGGTGCAAAACAATATGACGGGATAATAAACCATCGCAGTAACGGCCTATCGGTGATTTCAATAACCGAATGACATGCCGTCGCAATTCATGGTCGATGGGCCCGGGCCGTCATTGCGGCAAACTGTTCCCGTACTCCCATTTGAGCATCTCATCTTCGACGATATCTCTCATCACGTCGAAGCTTTCTCTGCTGTTCGCCGCGATCATCGATCCTTCTTCATCATAAGACTCGGGACCATGCACCGAACCGCACACGCCTCCCGCCTCCCTCACGATAAGGGCGCCGGCGGCAAGGTCCCAGGGCTGCAACGCCGCTTCGAAATAGATATCTATCCTTCCTTCGGCGAGCAACGAAAGCTCGTACGCAGCCGTGCCGAAACGCCGTATATCCTCACAAAGGGGCAGGATGCGTTCCGAGATCCTGAAGCACATCGGCGATCTCTCCTTCTTATAGGCGCTCCACGACGTGCAGAACATCGAGTTCGCCAACGGCCTGTCGGAAACACGGATCTCCATGCCGTTAACGGATGCGCCCTTTCCCTTCTCGGCGCAGAACATCTCGTCCGTATAAGGCTGATAGACGATTCCGGCGACCGTTTCGCCCTTCTTACGCAGAGCTATCGAGACCGTGCTTACTCTCAGATCCCTGGCGTAGTTCGCTGTGCCGTCTATCGGATCGACTATCCAGATGCAGTCGCCATCCCCGCTTCTGCCGTCCTCTTCGCCTATGAAGGACGAGTCGGGGATCAATTCCGTGAGGCGTTTCCTCAGGAACCTCTCGACCTTGAAGTCGGCGGTGGTGGCCAGATTCTCCCTGGTGCCTTTGGCATGCACCATAAGACCTCTGCGGTCCAGCATTATCTTTCCCGCTTCCTTGGCCGCTTCCTTGAGTCCGTCCATCGTGCCCATGCGACCGCCTAATGATTATTTCATTCTACCTTTGAAACCCTTTTAATCACATAGATAGGTACGCGCACGATGAGAGACGAAGAGTGGGAGGCGCTGGTAAACAAACTTACCCTGGTCCAGCATGAACTTTACAGCGAAAGGATACCCGCGCTCATCGTCCTCGAAGGGTGCAGCGGAAGAGTGATCGGAAGAATCGCAGGCGATCTTCTGGACAAACTCGAACCTAGGGGCGTCAGATATGCCCATTTCGACCCGGAAAAGCTTTCGAGCCCAAAGGCGCTTCTAGGTTTCCTTGCGTCGACCCCGGGCAAAGGAAAGCTCGGGATATTCGACCGCGGATGGTATTCGTTCATAGCGGAAAACCTCGAGAAAATAACGGGCGAGGAACTGGACCGCATGATATACGAGGCCAATACGTTCGAGAGGTATCTGATAGACAACGGAGTGGTCATAGTCAAGATATTCCTCAAAGCCGAAGCCGGAGAGGTGGACGTATTATCTGAGAAATTCGGTCCGCGTCATAAGAAAAAATCGTTTTTGAACGACGATCACATCGACACCGAGATCTATTGCGGGGAGATAATGAAAGATGTTATCGCAAGGACGGACACCCCGTACGGAAGATGGTCGGAGATAAATATCCAAGAGCCGGAAATCACGGCTTTCAACAGCATTGCCGCCATAACCAACGCCCTGTCTCATAAGCTTAAATATCATCCGTTCTCGCCCACGGAATATCTCACGCCCGGGTGCGGCAATCCAAGGAAGTACGCCGATCTGACGCGCAAGGCGGAGGGCTACAAAGACAAGCTCGAAGAGTACTCGAAAGAACTGTCCAGACTTCAGTCCATCCTTGCGGTAAGCGACCGCTCGCTCGTGGTCGTGTTCGAGGGACGCGATTCCGCCGGCAAGGGGGGCAGCATCAAACGTCTGGCGCACGCCCTCAACCCGAGGGGGTATGCCGCCAGGTCGGTGGGGGTACCGACCACAGAGGAAATGGACCACACATATCTTTGGAGGTTCTGCGCCGACATGCCCGCCGACGGGCACATCGCGATATTCGACCGCAGCTGGTACGGCAGGATGATGGTCGAGCCCATCGAAGGGCTGTGCACCCATGAAGAGTACGTCCGCTCCGCGAAGGAGATAAACGGTTTCGAGAGAGCGATGGTCGATACCGGAGCGATACTTATCAAATTCTGGATGGAGATCAGCAGCGAGGAGCAGCTGAAGAGGTTCAACGCCCGCACGGAGAACCCTCTCAAGAACTGGAAGATCACCGATGAAGATTGGCGCAACCGCGAGAAGTGGGACGTTTACACGGAATACATCGACGACATGATCGAAAGCACAAACACTCGGGAAGCTCCTTGGTATGTCGTGGAGTCCGAGGACAAGAAGTACGGGCGCCTGAAGGTTATGGAGACGGTAATAGAGGTTCTGGACAAAGAGCTGTGCAAACGCTGAGTACGTTGATTGCCGATTCTCGAGTTCGACATTATTAAATAATAAACCGTCTGTCTCAACGGTATGACGGATGAGCTCAGCGAGAAGATCGCAGGAGAGATATCCATGTCGGCGGAGCCCGGGAAGATCGTCCGTAAATGGAGGGAGGAGTTCGGGCTCTCGCAGCAACAGCTCGCGGACAAGATGGGCGTTTCCAATTCTGTTATCAGCGATTACGAGTCCGGGAGACGCAAGTCCCCGGGAGTCGCGGTCGTGAAGAAGATGGTCGAGTCCTTCATCGCTTTGGACAGGATGAAAGGTTCGCCGGTGGCCACCAGATACATGCCGGGGATGAGGAACGAATGTATAATCGCCATGGAGGAGTTCGAAAGCGGTGTCGACCCGGAAATGATCATATCGATCGTTTCGGGAAAGAATCTTAACACAGATAGAACGCCGTCGAAGAAGGTCTACGGCTATACTATCGTGGACTCCCTCAAGGCGATAGTGAACCTCAGTTCCGAAGATTATCTGAAAATATATGGCTGGAACATAGAACGCGCATTGATTTTCACGAACGTGCACTACGGCAGGTCCCCTATGGTGGCGATAAGGGCACACCCTTTGACACCGGCGATGGTGGTGTACCAGAGCCCGGAGAACACGGACCTTTTAGCGATCAAGCTGGCGAAGCTGGAGAAGATCCCCCTCGTCGTGACCGAACTATCGGTGGAAGAACTTGTGAAACGTTTGAACAAACTTAAGGAAGGGAAATGAATGGATGTAGGAATTGTAAGTTATGGAGCATACGTCCCCCGCTACAGGATAAAGCCCGAGGAAATCGGGCGTGTCTGGGGTGCGGACGGCAAAGGGATGGGAAAAGGACTGAAGATCGACCAGAAATCGGTGCCTTCGCCGGACGAGGACGTTATCACCATTTCGTCCGAAGCGGCGAGATACATGATGCAGAGGGTCCCTGAGGTCGACCCCAAGCAGATCGGCGCCGTATACGTGGGATCGGAATCGCATCCCTATGCGGTCAAACCCTCATCGGGAGTCGTGGCCGAAGTAATACAGGCTACGCCAACCCTCACTGCCGCAGACCTAGAGTTCGCATGCAAGGCCGGGACCGCCGGAATCCAGATGTGCATGGGGCTTGTAGGTTCCGGCATGATAAGGTACGGGGTCGCAGTGGGAGCGGACACATCGCAGGGAGCTCCCGGCGACGCGCTCGAATATTCGGCATCCGCCGGAGGCGCGGCATTCCTAATAGGCTCCGAGAAGGTCATCGCCAGGATCAACAAGACCCTGAGCTTCACCACGGACACTCCCGACTTCTGGAGGAGGGAGGGCCAGCCCTATCCGAGCCACGGAGGGAGGTTCACCGGCGATCCGGCATACTTCAAGCACATAACATCCGCGGCAAAGATGATGTTGGAGGACCGCAACACAAAGCCCGAGGACTATGATTACGCAGTGTTCCACCAGCCTAACGGCAAGTTCCCCGAAAAGGTCGCCAAAATGCTCGGTTTCACTCCCGAACAGATCGAGTGCGGCCTGCTGACGCCGTCCATCGGCAACACGTACAGCGGAGCTGTCCCGCTGGGTATCGCAAGCGTGCTCGACAAAGCGAAGCCAGGGGACAGGATATTCGTGACATCATATGGTTCCGGTGCCGGAAGCGACGCCTTCGACATCACCGTTACCGACGAGATAAAGGATTACAAGAGAGAGAACGCCCCGACCCTCGACAAGGTTCTGGAGAACCCGGTTTACCTCGACTACGCCCTGTATGCGAAGTTCAAGGGAACCATCATCATGCCGGAGTGATTAAGATGAGAGAAGTAGCAATTGTAGGTACAGGCGTCACCAAATTCGGTGAGCTTTGGGACAAATCGTTTAGATCCATCGGCATCGAAGCCGGGATCAAGGCGATCGAGGATGCCGGAATGTCAGGTTCTGAAATAGACGGAGTGTTCATCGGAAACATGTCGTCCCGTTTCATCAACCAGCAGCACATCAACGCTCTGATCGCCGACTACTCGGGAATGGCGACAAAGAACATTCCCGCGGTCAGAACGGAATCAGGAGGAGCCTCGGGAGGAGTGGCTTTCAGACAGGGAGTCATGGCTGTCGCGTCGGGAATGCACGAGGCAGTGCTCGTCGGAGGTGCGGAGAAGATGACCGACCTTGACGATGCTTCCACGGCATCGGTCATGGACAGTACCGCCGATGCGGAATGGGAGACCTCCATGGGCCTGACCCTGACATCGCTGTACGCGATGATAGCCAGGCGTCTGATATATGAAGGCACGGCGACACGCGAGGAGATAGCATCGTTCGCAGTGAACGCCCACAAGCACGGCGCGCTGAACCCCAATGCCCAATACAGGAGCCCTATCAATTTGGACACGGTCCTCAGGTCCGGCCCCGTCGCCGAGCCACTGGGCGTCTTCGACTGCGCCCCATACTCGGACGGGGCCGCGGCCGTCGTCCTGGTGCCGTTGGATGTCGCCAAGAAGATGGGAGTGGATTACGTCAAGGTGTCCGCAGCCTGTCAGGCAAGCGATACTCTGGCACTGTTCCAGAGGGAAGATATAACCACATTTAAGGCCACCACCGTGGCTGCAAAAGAGGCTTACAGGATAGCAGGCATCGAAGCAAGCGACATCTGCGTAGCAGAGGTCCATGACGACTATACGGTCGGAGGGGTCATGGCGCTCCAGGACCTGGGCTTCTTCAAGAAGGGCCAGGCCGGCAAGGCGGTCCTCGAAGGCCAGGTAGGACTTGGCAACAAGGTCGCCATCAATACATCTGGCGGCCTGAAGGCCAGAGGCTACCCGGTCGGCGCCTCGGGCGTCGCACAGGTGGTCGAGATAGCAGACCAGCTCAGGAACAAGGCTGACAAGAGACAGGTTCCCAACGCCAAATACGGACTCGCACAGTCCGTCGGAGGAACAGGATCTACCGTAACAGTCAGCATATTGGAGGCGATCTGATGGCAACCGTTGCAAAGGAATGGAGGGAAATTCCTGCGAGGTACAACCTCGAAGGGTCCGAATGCGGAAACTGCGGCAGGAAATACTTCCCGAAGCGCAGCATGTGCCCGTACTGCAGGAGGAACGGGTTCGGAAAAATGCACCCATACCAGGTATCGAGGAAAGGCAAGGTGTTCACCTTCTCGGTGATACACGACGCGCCTGAGTGCAACAAGAGCCTGAAACCTTATGCGGTGGCAATGATCAGGACCGACGACGGCCTCCTGATATCCGGGCAGCTTGTGGACGTGGACATCTCGAAGATCGAGATCGGCCTGCGCGTCCGTTCGGTACTGCGCAAACTGGACGAAGACGGAGCATCCGGAGTCATCCACTACGGATTCAAATTCGTTCCCGACCTTTAAACAGGCCGGACAAACTTCTTACTCTTTTTCAATACTTCATTATGTCCACGGTAGCTATCTGTTCCAGTATGAGGTCCGTGTAAGGTATGGAGCATTTTTTCAGTTCCATGTTGTTTGCAGATACTTCGGTGCATTCTATGAGGGAATCGTCTCTTTCTGCACCGATCTCTGAAAGTGCCAGATCGTCGCATTTTCCGATGATCAGAACAACGAAAGCATCATCGCCATTCTTCGGGCTCATCTTTTTCAGGGCGCGCCCTATCTGTCTGTCCGCCGAAGCGTAAAGTATTGTTTCCGTGAGGAGGTTCCTGGAACGTTGGGTTCCCTGGGAGAATGCCCTCTCGGCGTGAAAGTATGATGATAGCACATGGTCTGCCCCGCATATGAAATCGGGATCGAAAACCACCGCTTCGGCCCCCATCGATATGAAGTGACCTGCAACCTCTTTAGGTTCCTTTTTGCACCTTATGCCTATCACACTGACGGAGGTCATGTCGACCAGATGTCCCGACTACGGTTTTAATTTTGCTCATGTCTTCAGAGCTAAACGGATAAAGTTTATCAAATACAGCGCGGTACGCCTGAGCATAGGAATAATTCCAGGACGCATTCAGATGAAAAACGAATGGATAAAAGTGGCGGCACCCGCCACCACCTCCAACATAGGGCCCGGGTTTGACACTTTCGGACTGGCTCTTAAGGAACCTTATGATGTGATCGAAGGCAGGAAGACCGAGTCAGGTCTGTCCATATCCGAGATATCCGGGCCCGGGAGCGGAAGCATCCCCAAAGACCCGGAACGAAACTCGGTCTGCATCGCGGCCGCCGAGGTTCTAAGAAGATCGGGGGAGAAATTCGGAATCGAGTTTAGGATCAGGAAGGGCATCAGGCCGGGAAGCGGAATGGGATCTTCCGGCGCATCTGCTGCAGGAGGAGCATATCTGGCACATTTAATGTGCGGAGAGAAGCTCAGTGAAAACGAAGTTGTTCTATGTGCCGCTCACGCCGAAGACGTGACTTCCGGAGGATTCCACGCCGATAACGTAGCACCTTGCATCATAGGCGGATTCACCGTTATCAGGTCCTACGAACCGTTTGAAATGATATCGATAAAACCTCCCGAGAACCTCGGGTTGGTAGTGGCGCTCCCAGACATCTATGTGGAGACGAAAGAGGCGAGGAAGGTAATTCCCAAAGAGGTGCCTCTTAAACATCTCATATACCACGCAGGGAACGCCGCATGTCTTGTCCACGGTATGGACACCGGAGACCTGAAGCTCATCGGCAGGTCCGTACAGGACCTTGTTTCTGAGCCCTACCGTACTCATTTCGTCCCACATCTGAAAGAGGCCGAGTCCGCCGCGATGTCCCATGGAGCTTTGGCGTCGTTCCTTGGAGGTTCCGGACCGTGCGTTATGTCGTTCTACGACAAAAACACTCATAAAGGGGACATAATCGCCGAGAGTGTGAAAGCCGTCTTTATCGAGGCAGGCATCGGATGCGACACGTGGGTCACCGATTGCGGAGAAGGTTGCAGGAGGATCTGAAATGGCAAATCATAAGGTAATGTGCTGGGACTGCGGAGCGACGGTCGAAGACCCGTTCGTCAGCGTATGCCCCAAATGCGGCGGTCTGCTCACCGTCAAGATGGAACTGGAGAAGGTCAAGGAGAAGAAGCCCGAAGACCTAAGGAAAGAGCCCTTGGGAGTTTGGAGATACCACGACTTCATGCCGGTAGATCCTAAGCATAAGATCTCGATCCAGGAAGGGGGCACGCCCCTTTACAAGACGTATGCGCTTGCAGAGAAGGCAGGCGTAAAAGAAATGTTCGTAAAGTTCGAAGGACTCAATCCCACCGGTTCGTTCAAGGACCGCGGGATGACCATCGGCGTCACCCGTGCAAAAGAGCTCGATGCGAAGGTCGTCGGCTGCGCGTCCACCGGAAATACGTCGGCGTCCCTTGCGGCCTACGCCGCAAAGGCCGGGATGAAGTGTGCCGTATTCCTTCCTTCCGGGAAGGTCGCCGCCGGTAAACTCGCACAGGCCCTGTTCTACGGTGCGAAGGTACTCTCTATCGATGGGAATTTCGATGATGCGTTGGCACTTGCAAGGAAAATGGCGGACGAGAAGAAGATCTATCTTCTGAATTCCATCAATCCCTATCGTCCTGAAGGGCAGAAGTCGGTGTTATTCGAGATCATGGACCAGCTCAACTACGAGGTTCCGGACAGGATCGTCCTCCCTGTAGGCAATGCCGCCAATATTTGGGCCGTTTACAAGGCGCTGACCGAGCTCGAAGAGGTCGGATGGATCGATAAGATGCCCATGCTCACCGGCATACAGGCCGAAGGATCGAGCCCCGTGGCGAAAGCATTCGGAAAGCACGAAGAGGACTTTGTGCCGGTCGAGAATCCCGAAACGCTTGCCACTGCGATCCGCATCGGCAACCCGGTCAGCGGCAGGAAGGCGCTTGCCGCGATATACAGCACGGGAGGTTACTCCGCTACGGTCACCGATGAGGAGATAATATCGGCCCAGAAGCTCACCGCAAGGAAAGAGGGCGTGTTCGTCGAACCTGCCTCTGCGGCATCCGTCGCAGGCATCTTGAAACTGAGGGAGCAGGGAATAATCGACCGTGACGAAAGAGTGGTCGCTATCTGCACAGGAAACGGCCTGAAGGATCCCGAAACAGCGGTAAAGTACAGCGAGCCGCCGATAAGGTGCTCCAACTCCGTCGCGGAAGTGGAAAGGATCCTGTCTCAGTGATCAGAAGTCGAATATATTCGACTGCTTCGAAACCTTTTCCCCATTAAATTCAGCGGACATAGCGTCCAGATCTTCCATTTCGGGGTCCCACTCCGGCATGGGAATCTCCTTGCCGACCGATCCTCCGGCCTGATTCTTGAGGCTCTTCGCGAGTGAAGGGCCGATGCGCGGGAGAGAGGCGAGTTTATTCTCATCGGCCGACATGATGTCCGACCTTTTGCGGTATCCAGCATTATACAGGGTCCTCGCCCTGGTCCTGCCGACGCCCCGGAACGATACAAGGTCGATCAGCTCGTCCTTCACGCCGTACTTTATGCGTGTGAGCAGAGGCCTTATGGCCCTGACGGAATCCGGCCTCATGATGTATGCTATCTCGCTCATGGAATACATGATCCAGTCCATCATGTCCACCCTCGAGCGGACGTCCCCGGGACCTATACCCAGAGACTCGGTCAGGACATCCTCGGGAATCTCGGAGATCCAGTCCTCGGTCATGGCGGAAACCTTCAGGGCTCCCATGAATACTTCATAATTGAAATCCGGGTCTTCGAAAGGATCGAAAAGGCATTTTCCTTCATATTCTTCGGCAAGAGCGCCAAGCCTGGCCTCGTCGCTCTTCTTTGGATATAGTCCCATAACGTCGGGAGTTAAAGCGGCCGCGAGGAGCACCGAGAAAACGTCAGTGTCTTCCTTCATATTCTTGACGGCATCCCTGAGGATGACCGCGGACTTTGGGTCGATATACAGGTCGGAAATTCTTTTTCCGAAGGGAAGTATCCTCACGGACCCGCCGTTCTTTTCTATCATTCCTTCTCTCGCCAGGAAATCGGTGACCTTCTCAACGACGCTTTCCACTCCGAAAAGGGACGAGGTGCTCCCATAGAAGGTGGAGCGGAGGAAGTCGACGATATCGTCATCGGAGGAAGCGTCGCCGGTGGCGATGAGGCCCAACATATGGCTCCTCAACGTAACTTCGTTGCCCAGCTTCGATGTCAGGCGCTCTGTGTCGTGCATTATGTAGTCGTACATCAGGCGGTCGCTGTCGCGTAGGTTCTTTGCGATCAGCACAGCCTCGCCATAAGGATCATAACCCGGCCTACCCGCGCGGCCGCACATCTGTTTGACCTCCATCACGGAAATGGGGACCATTCCAGCGTTCGATTCGAACCTTCCCGTATCTCTGACGATGACTCTTCTTGCCGGAAGATTGATGCCCGCAGCCAAGGTTGGCGTGGCGACAATGCACTTGATGAGCCCGCTGCGGAAGTTATCCTCCACGTACTTCCTCTGCCTGTATGTCAGGCCAGCATTGTGGAATGCGGTTCCCGAGGAAACACATTGTGCCAGCTTCTTTCCCAGAGATGTGGTCTCCGAACCTCCTTCGAGCAGGTCGGAGTCCTGTTTTGACAGAGTTCTGCCTGCATACTCTTCCATCTTCGCAGAATATTTCGTCGCCAGGGATTCGGTGGACCTGCGCGCGTTCACGAACACGAGGCACTGTCCGCCCTCCTCTATCGTCTGTTTGATAAGCGCCCATATCTCGTCTTTTTCAGCAGGCACTTCTTTCTTTTTCATGTCGTCGAACTTTATCTCCCCGTCGAAGAACACGCCTTCTCTCAACGGGACCGGGCGCCAATCGCTCCTGACAAGCTTGGCATCAAGCCACATGGCCAGATCTTCGGCGTTTGATATTGTTGCCGACAGCGCTATTATCTGAAGGTTGGGATTCCTTCTCATCAGTTTGGTAAGAGCAACTTCCAAGGTGGGACCTCTTCCGGGGTCATGTATCATGTGCACTTCGTCGGCTATCACCAGGCCAACGGAATCTATCCATCTGCTTCCGTGACGGATCATCGAGTCCGCTTTCTCCGAAGTTGCCACCACTATGTCCGCGTCCCTGACGCCACCGTCGTCCGAGTCAAGGTCGCCCGTGCTCATAGCAACTGTAAATCCAAGGTGGGAAAAGGAATCCAGATCTTCCTTTTTTTCCGAGGCCAACGCTTTTAGCGGAACAATATACAGGACCTTTTTATGTTCTTCAAGGACCTTTTTGATAGCCGGTATATATCCGATAAGCGATTTACCGGAAGCAGTAGGCACGGAGACGACGATACTGTGCCCCTCAAGGGCTATGGGCAGCGCCGACGCCTGCGGAGGATGTAGTTCAATGAAGCCGTGTTCCCGAAGGGCATCAGCGACGTTGTCAGGAACGTCAAGTTCATCGAATCTCATGTGCGGGCATATGGGACGCGATAATTAACCCTTATCGAAGCGTTCTTGCACAATCGTTAATTATGTCCTGATAATATAACAGCGAAATGGATAAGAAAGTCCTCCTCGCACTGGTTTTGGTCGTGCCGTTTTTGTTTCTGCCTTTAGCCTCAGCGGATAGCTCGGAAGCAGAGGTAACAGATTTTACCTCATATTATTCCCAGCTAGACGACGAGGAAAAGGCCGTGTACGATGCTGTCGATACACAGCCCAATGCCGAAAACGGTTGGACCGCCACGCTGTCCGCGGAAGCTACCGCGGATTCCGTTAAGCATGCCGTAGCGGCCGCATACCTTGACGACCCGGGAAAGATCTGGTTATGGATGGTTCCAACTGATCTTGCCAACACTTACGTTTACGACCAGACGGCCAAGACAATCACATTCACGCTTTTGACGGGCGTTTCTTCGTCTTATACTGAAGCCATGGAAGATTTCGCAGAGGGGCTGGGAATACAGGCCGACACCTCTGCCTCGGAGGCCGTCAGTATAATAAATTCCAAGCTTCGCAACGTCGCGGAATATACGGATGATACGGACAATCCCCTCTACTATACGGCATATGGGGCAATCGTATTAGGGAAAGCGAACAGTTTCGGTTTTGCGGCCGCTGTCAAGTACTGTGCTTCGAATAACACGATCAACAACTATGACGTCGCCCTCGTATGCGGAAAACTGAATGACCCAGACGGATCTTATTCACACGCATGGAATGTCGTAAGGGACACGGATGCGTGGTACGGTGTCGATGTGGGCCTCAACGAAGAGAAAGATACAAACACATATCTTATGAAGGCCTCCAACGATCATGGATACAATACCGATTACACATTCGCCGCATCGCATGACCCAGATATTTCAAATTACATCGGCACGAACGTTGTGATCGATACGCCTGAACTGTTCGTAAGGCCTCCAGAGGTTGTTCCAGAGCCCACTTTCATAGAGAAATACGGTGGGGACATAGTTATAATAACCATAGTTGCCGTTCTCTGCATCGTATTGGCGTTTTTCGCTAGACGTGTTTGATTATGAGCAATGTTTATATAAAAGAACATACTAATTCATGAGGAATAAAGATGGAAAAGAAGATGGAAGAGAAGCCGACCGACGAGCCTTTAGAGAAGTGGATCGAGAGGCAGACCTTCAAGTCCACAGAGGATGTCGAGATACCTGAGAAGATGTCCGATCGCGTTATCGGGCAGGACGTTGCAGTGGAGGTCATGAAGAAGGCGGCCTCCCAGAAGAGGCACGTCATGCTCATCGGTGAGCCAGGTACCGGAAAGTCGATGCTTGCCAATTCGATGGTCGAGTATCTCCCCAAGGAGGACCTGCAGGATGTTGTGGCATATCATAATCCAGAGGATTTCAACGAGCCCAGGATAAGGGCCCTGCCCTCGGGCAAAGGCAAGGCGATCGTCGCCGAGCAGAAGGCCCATGCCGCCGTCGTTAAAAACCAGAAGAGCACGATGTACATCTACGTCAGCATGTTCATAATTATACTGGGACTTCTGGGTTCCATATTCTTCAACAACTGGACGATCATGTTCATATCGCTTTTCAGCGTGTTCATAATATTGCTGTTCCTCAGGAACCCCAACCAGAAGACCGAAGTTATAATCGTCCCTAAGGTCCTGGTAGGCCACAATGTCGGAGATATGCCGCCGTTCGTGGACGCTACGGGCGCCCATGCAGGCGCGTTGCTCGGCGACGTCAGGCACGACCCGTTCCAGTCCGGAGGCCTCGAGACTCCTTCTCATGACAGGATCGAGGCGGGAGATATCCACAAGGCAAACAAAGGGGTTCTGTTCATAGACGAGATCAACATGCTTAAGATGGAATCTCAGCAGGCGCTCCTCACTGCAATGCAGGAGAGGAAGATGTCAATCACCGGACAGTCCGAACGCTCTTCCGGAGCATTGGTAAAGTCTGAGCCGGTCCCCTGCGATTTCATACTTGTTTGCGCAGGGAACCTTGATGCTCTGAAGGGCATGCACCCGGCGCTCAGGTCGAGGATCAGAGGATACGGTTACGAAGTTTACATGCGCAACACCATGAAAGACACCGATGTCAACCGTTCGGATCTTGCCAGGTTCGTGGCCCAGGAGGTCAAGAAAGATGCCAAGATCCCTCATTTCGACAAATACGCCGTCGGAGAGATCATCAGGGAGGCCCAGCGTCGCGCCGGAAGGCGCGGGGAGCTCACACTCAGACTGAGGGAGCTCGGAGGCCTTATCCGTGTCTCGGGCGACGTTGCCGTCAAGAGGAACGCGAAGCTGGTCACCAAGGAAGATGTCCTTGAAGCAAAGTCTTCGGCACGCGGGCTCGAGCAGCAGATTGCAGACCGTTACGTCGAGTCCAACAAAGCGTACACTCTATTCAAGACCGAAGGTTCATCCGTGGGAATGATCAACGGCCTCGCTGCGATGAACTCTGATTCGGAAATGTCGGAATTCGCGGGAATAGTCCTTCCAATAGTCGCAGAGGTCACCCCGGCGCAGATGAAGAAGGGCGGACGCATAGTTGCGACCGGCCAACTCGGAGTGATCGCCAAGGAGGCGGTCGACAACATATCGGCGGTCATCAAGAAGTACACGATGACCAACCTCACGGACAGCGACATACACCTTCAGTACATCGGAACCTATTCCGGCGTCGAGGGCGACAGTGCGTCCATAACCATGGCCACTGTCATAATATCCGCTATGGAGAACATCCCGATACGCCAGGACCTGGCGATGACGGGAAGCCTCAACGTCAGGGGACAGGTGCTTCCGATAGGGGCAGTCACGGCAAAGCTGGAGGCCGCAGCGGCTTCCGGGATCAAGATGGCCCTCATACCCGAGAGCAACGTCAAGGATGTGCTGATCGAGGACAAGTACTATGATATGATGGACATCTATTCCGTTGCCAATCTGCGCGACGTGCTGGAGTACGCCTTCGTAGACTGCCCGATGAAGACCCAGTACCTGGAAAAGCTACTGCCTCTGACTCCGAACGGAAAGTCCACGGTCAAGAAACTGGAGCGCCCTCCCAGATACGAGATCAAGGTCCAGGAATTCGAGATCAAGCCCCCGGTCAAACCTCAGAAGAACATTGAGCCCGAACCCGAGCCCGAACCCCTGTCCGAACAGGACAGGGCCACCGGGGGAGCTCCCTGCGGAGCCTAACACTTTAACCCCAGGAGGGACATCATCAATTATGTCAGGAGGACACGGGTACGACAAATATTCGCTGATGATAGGCAGGTTCCAGCCTCTCCACAGGGGACATTTGGAAGTTATACGCCAGTGCGCGTCCGAGTCCGAAAATCTGACCATAGGGATAGGGAGCGCCCAGTATTCCCACTCCCTTGAAAATCCATTCACGGCAGGAGAGAGGTACCTCATGATCAAGAATACCCTTGACGATGAAGGGATCGAAAATTATTGCATAGTTCCGATAGAGGACATCAACCGTTATTCTGTTTGGGTGGCCCACGTGACGTCTATGTCGCCGCCGTTCACCTATGTCTATAGCAATAATCCCTTTACCCGCCGTCTTTTCGAGGAGTCAGGCTACAGAATAAAGGAATCCCCCATGTATAACAGGGATGAATATTCCGGTACGGAGGTCCGCAGGAGGATCGTTGCGGAAGAAAACTGGCGCCCGCTGGTTCCCGAGGCCGTCGCAGAAGTCATCGATGAGATAGACGGCATTGGCCGCATAAAGGACATATCGGGAGGAAATTGAGAATGTCGGTGTTGCGGAAGATGTCCGCCGCCCTTAAATCGACCGGTTCTACACTTTCTCTTGCAGAATCCTGCACGGGCGGGCTGATTTCAATGAAGATAACTCAGGATTCCGGTTCCTCGGATTATTTTATCGGAAGTGCGGTTACATACAGCAACATATCGAAAAGCAGGATACTCGGCGTGTCCCCGGAGACGCTGTCAAAATTCGGGGCGGTCAGCGAAGAGGCCGCGATCGAGATGGCCAAAGGGGCCGCCGAAGCGTTCCTTTCCGATTATGCCGCATCCGTGACGGGAATAGCGGGACCCAACGGAGGTACTAAACGCAAGCCGGTGGGGACTGTATGCATCGGGCTCACCGATGGAAGACGTTCTCTCGCATTCACGAAGCACTTCGAAGGTACCAGGGAGGAGGTCAGGGAACAGACGGCCGAAGCTGTCTTCGAGCTGTTGGCAGAGTTCGTAACGGAGAAGATATGAGCAGATATTCCAGGCAGGAGAAGCTTTTCGGCATCGAAGGCCAAAAGAAGCTCTCGGTCGCCACGGTAACCGTCGCGGGGTGCGGCGGGCTCGGCACATATCTTTCTTTGCTGCTGACGTCCGCGGGCATAGGAAAAATAAGGCTGGTCGACGGCGGCACACCATCGGAAACCGATCTGAACAGGCAGTTCTTCTATACCGGTGCCAAAGGATTCAAAGCAGACATCCTATCCAAGAGGCTCAGGGAGATAAATCCCGAAGTCGAGATAGAGACAATATGCAGATTCATCGAGGAAGACAACGCTCCCGAGATCATAGGCAAATGCGACGTCATAGCAGACTGTCTGGATTCGGTGAGATCGCGTCTGGTTATAAACAAATACGCCGTTTTGAACAATATACCTCTGGCACATGGGGGGATCGACGGTTTTTACGGTCAGGCCACATTCATATTTCCCGGCAGGACCCCATGTCTCCGCTGCATTCTCAGAGGTACTGACGAACGCGTTCCCGATTCTATGGCTCCGATAGTATCGCTTATCGCATCAGTTCAGGCTTCCGACATAGTCAAATTCATAACCGGGTCCGGCGAGACCATGGAGGGAAAGCTGTTCACGGTCTTTGCTGGCACAAATGATTACGGCACTGTTGCGATAAGCCCCGATCCCAAATGTCCCGTATGCGGACGAATCCAGTAATCTCGCTGAAAATAAATACAGCCCATCTATTTGGACAGTCATGAAGAAAATAATGACCGGGAAGGTAAAAGAGGTCTACAGTGTCGACGACGACACGCTGGAGTTCGCCTACACGGACAACATATCGGTTTTCGATAAGATAATTCCGTCCAAGATCCCCCACAAGGGGGAGACCCTGTGCAGGACGGCCAAGTTCTGGTTCGAACTTCTGTCGGAAAAAGGGATTCACAATCACTACATCAGCGAACCCGCCCCCGATAGGATGAGGGTTAAGAGGGTCGACATAATCAGGGATTACAGTAAGATCGACGGGCGCACCGTCAATTATCTGATACCTCTCGAGGTCATATGCAGGCACTATGCTGCCGGCTCGCTTATGGACCGCATAAAGGACGGGAAAGTAACCGCGGAGCAACTCGGATTCCCCAAGGGGCACACTGTGAAATACGGGGAGAAGCTCCCAACGCCGTTTCTGGAAGCAACGACCAAGCTCGAAGAGCACGACATGAATCTGACCGATGCGGAAGCAAAGAAGATGGCAGGGCTCAGCGACGCCGAGTACGAAGAGATTAAAAAAACAGTTCTCAAAATAGATGGAATAATCTCTGAAGAGGCGAAGAAGCGCGGCCTCATCCACTGCGACGGCAAAAAGGAGTTCGGTTATGACAGGGACCGTAAACTGATGGTTCTGGACACGTTCGGGACCTTGGACGAGGACCGCTGGTGGGATGCCTCGGAGTATGAGGGCGGCAAGGTCGTCGAGCTGTCCAAGGAGTTTGTACGCCAGTACTACCGCGAGAGCGGATATCATGCAAAGCTGATGGAGGCACGCGAGAAAGGCCTCAAGGAGCCAGATATACCCGCTCTCCCGCAGGACATCATCGACCGTACAAGCAAACTTTATGTCAGCATGTACGAGAGGATAACAGGCGAGAAGTTCTGATCAGATAAGCTGAACGAGGACCACGGCTTCTCCGAAGGGACACTCGGTGTCGCCCTCCACGGCCTTGACGGTGAGCTTCTCTCCGGAGATGCCCGACGGGGGGTGGCACCTGAACCAGTTATCGCAGCCCTTCATTTTGCAGTCTATCTCCTGGAAAGTGACCTTTCCGCCCTCGATGGCGTTCTTCTTGAGCATCGCAGCAGGTATGCCGATCTTTTCGACCTCGACAACTTTCAGCTTCTCCCCTGTTTCGGGACAGTCGTGGATCTGCGTCCTCAGCGCTTTGACCCTGTACAGCGCGCCTCTCTCCAAGTTCAGACATACGCTCTTGAGCCTGCATTCCCTGCATCCGTCCATCGGTCCCAGGTAGTAGAAGGAGAATCCTTCTTTGGCGGATTTCTCAGATATGAATGTGATAGTGACCATTTTATGACCTCAGATTACGCCGGTGGCCTCGGCAACCTTGGTCGCCGTCTCGTGGTTGATCCCGTTGCCAAGGATGGTGAATCTGTCTTTGCGTATTCCCGCGGCCGCGGTCAGCGCTTCGACGACATCCTCGTCCTTGAGCCCGATCTGCTTTCCCGTGGTAGGCGCGCCGATGTTGTCCAACGCGTCCCTTATGACCTTCCAGTCCCCGCCGTGCAGGTACATCATCATGATAGACCCGACCCCGCACTGCTCTCCGTGCATGGCCCTTCCCGGGTACATTATATCGATGGCGTGGGAGAACATGTGCTCCGAACCGCTCGTGGGCCTGGAGCTTCCGGCCACGCTCATAGAAATTCCCGAGATTATTATCGGCCTCAGAGCTATCCAGACGCTCTCCTCGAGGTCTGGGCGTATAAGCTTTGAGTTCTCCATTATAGTCTCCGCGGCATACAGCGAGAGAGAGTATGCGGAACGGCTGAAATCTTCGTTCCTGAGCCTTCTTGCGAACTCCCAGTCCTTGAGTGCCGTGAAATTTGAAAGAACATCTGCACATCCGGCGGCCAGGAACCTGTACGGAGATTGGCATATGACGTGCGTGTCAGCGAGAACTCCCAAAGGGGAGACGGCAGAAACGGACTGCGGGCCCATGTCCATTTTGAGCGTGGCGCGGTCCGAGGCCATCCCGTCGTGGGCGGCGTTCGTAGGTATGCTTATGAACGGTATGCCGAGGTCCTTGGATGCTATCTTTGACAGATCTATTTTGCTTCCGCCGCCGACGGCCAGTATAAAGGTGGACTTGGTCTCTTTGGCAGCCTTTTTGACTTCTTCGAGACTGTCGAGCGTCGCGTTCCCCGTCTTCAAAACGCTGACATCGTACTTGCCGGACATGTATTCCTCGATGACGTTTCCTGCCACGGAGTAGGTGTTCCCTCCGGTTACGATCAGTCCTGTTTTTCCAAACCTGAACGAATCGCACATTTCAGGCAATTTGTCAAGGACGTCGTGGCCGATCAGGACGCTTCTCGGAAATTCCATTATCTTGGCTTTATCAAAGGCATCCATATTCTTTCGTCCCTTAACATGATAATCTGAAACATATAAAAGGAACACACCGATAATAAGTCGTGAAAAGGAAGGTTTTGATAATCTGCGCCTGCGGAAGCAAAAAAGGATTCACATATACTATGTGCTCCGAGGCCCGGAACGGATTTCTGGCCGAGGGTTTTGACGTCGAGGTTGTTTATCCGATCAACATGGACATCTCCCACTGCACCGGATGCGGTTCCTGCGAGGGCGGCGGAGTTTGTATCATAGACGACGATATGCAACGGATCTATGATTCCTTCGCGACCTCCGACGTCGTCATAATGTGTACCCCGATTCATTACAGCGGCCCTTCCTCGGTGATAAAGACGGTCATAGATCGGTTCCAAACATTATGGCCCCGCGGATCTTCCGGGCCCGGTTACATGGCCTGCATGATGTGCGGAGGGGATGTGCAACCCGAATTCAGGGGTGCCATGTATGTCTTCAAAGCGCTTTCAATAACGGCAGGATCGAAATGGCTCGGAGAGCTAAAGATATCGGGAACGGACACCAGGTCCCCCTCCGACATAAAGGACGAATGCAGGACATTCGTGTCATCCATAGCGTCCGCGGCAGCTTCCGGAAAGGATATGTGCCAGATGTCCGGAGTTAACAACGGTTGATAACGTTATGCGTTCCATGGAAAGTATTATACGGTCTTAAACAGAGTTCACACCGAGGTTAAAAATGGCAAAATTCAGAGCTGTATATCATTGCAAGAAATGCGGGAACTACGTCGAGGTCCTTTACGAGGGAAAAGGATCGCTTTCATGCTGCGACCAAGAAATGGAGCTCGTCGAGATCAAATCTGCCGACTTCGCGCTCGAGAAGCACGTACCGTACATCGAGAAGAAGGACGGAGGAGTACTCGTGAAGGTCGGAAAGGAGACAGCCCATCCGATGACTCCCGAGCACTACATAATCCATATCGAAATATGTGCGGACGGGATGCTGATGCGCCACTACCTGAAGCCCGGAGACAAGCCCGAGGCCTTCTTCAAGACCGACGCCAAGGTGATAACCGCAAGGGAACTCTGCAACGTGCACGGGGTCTGGAAATCCAACCAGTGACCGTAACAAAAACTTCTTCCAAACTTCTTCCCATTTCTATGCAAATGTGTTATATCATCTATGCCCGATTACCGTCCGTTCGGGAGTATATCTGATGGCAAAGAAGGAGATAAACAGCAACGCCAAGGCGAAAGAGAGGCACGCCGCCATAGCCGCAAGCCGTCGTAAGGAAGAGCTCGATAGGAAGAACCAGCTTTCCGACAATAAATACCGCAACAAAGCAACGGTCAAGAAGCACCGCGAAAAGATCAGAGAGCTCCCAAAGGAAGATCGCGCGGCGGCGAAGGAAGAGCTGCACAAGTTCATCGAAGACCTGAAGGAACAGGAGGCTGCGGACAAAGAAGCCTTTGCGGCCATGGTAAAAGAGAGGAAGGAGAAAGAACGCAAGCGCGACTGAAAGTCCATCTTCTTGCAATGCCACATGGGGCGGGGCAACCTAATATTTATATACCGTCTTCTTAATTAGAAATCAACCGTCACAGGTCATCAAATGATCTTCGCACAGCACGCCGGACTTCTACTTATTGGGTAAGTCAGTGCAAGCTTTGACGGTTTGGTGGTTTTTATGAGAACTAAACAAACCAGTGTAAGCGCTAGGGATATGGAAAAAATGCTCGCCGTGAGCCCATACAACAGGATCGCGCTCGAGGGCACTGAGCACATCGAAGGCGTCATGATATTCGACACCACCCTGAGGGATGGAGAACAGGCCCCCGGGATCGCGATGGGCCCCGAGGACAAGATCCGTATAGCCATGGCACTGGACGACCTCGGTGTCGACATGATAGAGGCGGGTTTCGCCGCTTCTTCCGAGGCGGAGAAGGACACCCTCAAGAAGATCGCGGCCCGCAGGCTGGACGCCCAGGTGTACAGCCTGGCCCGCAGCATCAGGTCGGATATAGATGCGGTCATAGACACAGGGCTGGACTCCATTCACACGTTCATAGCCACTTCAGACCTGCATATGAAGTACAAGCTGAAGATGACTCCCGAGCAGGTCAAGGAGAAGGCGGTGCAGACCGTCGAATACGCCAAAGACCATGGTCTGAAGGTCCAGTTCTCCTGCGAAGATGCCACCCGCAGCAACCTGGATTTCATGAAGGAGGTGCTGGTGGCCGTACAGGGCGCCCATGTGGATTCGATCAACATACCGGACACGGTGGGAGTCATCACCCCGAGGGCGATGTCCTATCTGATATCGGAGATCAGGAAGGTCGTGAAGGTGCCCATCGCGGTGCACTGTCACAACGACATGGGGCTGGCAGTGGCCAACTCCATCGCGGCCGTAGAGGCGGGAGCCAGGATCTGTCACGTCTGCGTCAACGGAATAGGCGAGAGAACGGGCAATGCGTCGCTGGAAGAGGTGGCCCTGAACATGTTCGCAAATTACGGTATCGAAACCATAGACCTGTCCAAGATAGGGCAGACCTCCAAACTGGTGGAGCGCATCACAGGCTTCCCCATCGCGTACAACAAGCCGATAGTCGGGCGCAACGCCTTTGCCCATGAATCCGGAATACATGTTCACGGGGTCATGAGCAACACCGCAACGTACGAACCGTTCCTGCCGGAACTGGTGGGGGTCGACAGGCGCATCGTCATCGGAAAGCACTCGGGAATACACTCGGTACAGGGAAGGCTGGACGAGCTGGGCATAAAGTTCCCGGAGGACCACATGACCGAACTGATGGCCGCCGTCAAGGAGATGGCCGTCGGCGGAAAGCAGATCGACGACGCCGAGCTGATGACCATAGCGGACCACATCATGTGGAAGAAAGTCATAACCGACAGAGCAGTGAGCCTGGAGGAGTTCGCGGTCTTCACCGGGAAAGATATAACATCTACCGCCACTGTGACCGTCGATATCGCGGGCGAGAGAAGGACCGTGTCTGAGACGGGCGTCGGTCCGGTCGACGCATCGATCAAAGCCATAAGAAAGGCCGTCAACGACAAGATGTCCATGGAAGAATACAAGCTGAGCGCCATAACGGGAAAGAGCGACTCGATATGCGAGGTGACCGTAATGGTTAAGAACGTTCAGGGCGACGGGTCCCTGTCCGTCGGCAAGGCCGTCGGGCTGGATATCGTCGAGACGTCCGTGGATGCTACCATGGCCGCCATAAACAGAGATTATGCCAGACAGAGGAATGATAATGGGAAAGACAATTGCTGAGAAGATCCTCTCGGAAAAATCAGGTACGGACGCTTACGCGGGCCAGATCGTAGTAGCCAACGTGGACTATGTGATGGTCAACGACGTAACGGGACCGATAGCGTTCAGAGAATACGAGAAATTGAAGACGAAAGACCTCCGAAAGGACCGTCTGGTCCTGATACCGGACCACTATGTTCCCAACAAGGACATCCTCTCGGCCGAACAGGCGAAGGAGATGAGGGATTTCGCTTCGAAGCATGGGATCAAGAACTACTTCGAGGTCGGAAAGGGAGGCGTCTGCCACCAGGTCATGATCGAAGAAGGCTTCGCCGCGCCCGGGAGGCTGATTGTCGGAGCAGATTCCCATACATGCACTTACGGAGGCATAAACGCGTTCTCCACGGGCATCGGTTCGACGGAGGCATGCGCCGCGTTCACGACCGGGCGCCTCTGGTTCAAAGTACCAGAGACGATCAAGGTCGAGCTCACCGGCAAGTTCGTCGGCAGCGCCTGCGGAAAGGACCTGATAATCAGGATAATAACCGATATCGGAGTGGACGGAGCGAACTATAAGGTGTTCGAGTTCCACGGGCCCGGCATCGCCAATATATCTGTTTCCGACCGCCTCACGGTTTCCAACATGGCCATCGAGGCCGGAGGGAAAGGAGGGATATTCCCCTGCGACAAGCTCACCGAGGAATACATCAAGGACACGGCAAAAGGCGAATGGAAGGCCGTAGAGGCCGACAAGGATGCGAAATATTCATCTGTGCTCAGGTACGACCTTTCGAAGATCGTTCCGATGGTCGCCTACCCCCACCTTCCGGAGAACGGACACCCCGTTAAGGATTCCGACGTCAAGATCGACCAAGCCTATCTCGGATCTTGCACCAACGGGCGCATAGAGGATATGAGGATAGCGGCCGATGTCGTCAAAGGACGCAAGGTGGCCGATGGGGTAAGATTCCTCGTCGTCCCCGCCAGCCAGAAAGTGTTCAGACAGATGATCGACGAAGGGATCATGCAGGTATTCCTGGACAGCGGTGCTTTCGTTTCGGGACCCACATGCGGAGCATGCCTCGGAGGATACATGGGAATACTCGCCGCCGGCGAGAAGTGCGTATCGTCCACCAACAGGAATTTCATAGGAAGGATGGGGGACAAGAATTCCGAAGTATACCTCGCAGGCCCGGCCGTAGTGGCCGCCTCGGCCATCGCAGGGAAGATCGCGACCCCCGAGCAGCTGGAGGGACAGTGATGAATGGGATCGAAGGCAAAGTATGGAGGTTCGGCGACAACGTCGACACGGACCAGATAATACCGGCCGAGCGCCTGGTATCAGCAAACCTGGACCACCTGAACGATTTCATATTCGAGAAGGCAAGGTCGGGATTCGCGCAGCAGGTCGGCAAAGGCGACATCATCGTCGCAGGCAAGAACTTCGGTTGCGGCTCCTCTAGGGAGCACGCCCCCCTTTCGCTTATCCAGGCAGGATTCTCCTGTATAGTGGCCGAGTCTTTCGCACGTATATTCTACAGGAATTCGATGAACATCGGACTTCTGCTGGTCGAATGCAAAGTGGACGCCAAAGAGGGAGACGTCATATCGGTGGACCCCGACAAGGGCGAGGTCAAGGCCGGCGGAAAGATATACAAATTCCCGCAGTATCCCGGTTTCATCAGTGAGATGGTCAAGGCCGGCGGGCTCATGAATCTGGTCAAAGAGGGAAGACTATGAAACATCTGGCAATAATACCCGGAGACGGAATAGGCAAAGAGGTCATCGATGCAGGAATGGAAGTGCTCGATGCGGTCGCTGAGATATCCACATTCGATTACGACGGAGAGCTGTTCGACATCGGTGCCGACAGATATCTGAGCACCGGCGAGCTACTGACCGACGAGGACATCGATGGTCTCAGGAAGAAGGACGCGATATACTTCGGAGCTATAGGAGACCCCAAGGTCCGCCCCGGAATACTCGAGCAGGGCGTGCTTCTCAAGATGAGGGCGGTTTTCGACCAGTACATCAACATGAGGCCGGTCACATCCTGGTTCCCGTTCGTCCCCCTGAAGAGGGAGGTCCCGTTCAACATGGTCTTCCTGAGGGAGAACACCGAGGACTTCTACATGGGTGCCGGCGGAAAATTCGGCCCGTCCTTCAACGGAAACAAAGTAAGCCTGAAAGTGAAGAGGGAGCTTTACGAACTGGAAGTCGAAATGAAGGCGGACCCTTCGAACGACGACGACTTCGCGTTCGAGATAGGATTCCTCTCCAAGAAAGGCGTCACCCGCTTCGCAGATTACGCATGCAGATTCGCGATGGCCCGCGGCGACGATAAAATCACATTGGTCGACAAGGCCAACGTCATCACCAACATGTACGGTATGCAGAGGGACATCTTCAGGGAGAAGACCGACCAATACGGTCTCGAACTGGAGTTCATGTTCGTGGACGCCATGGCCATGGCCATGGTCGTGCGTCCCGAGACCTTCGGGACCGTAGCGGTGCCCAATCTGTTCGGAGACATACTCACCGACCTCGGAGCCCAGCTCCAGGGAGGCCTCGGGATGGGATGCAGCGGCAACATCAACCCCGAAGGGCTGAGCATGTTCGAGCCAATCCACGGTTCTGCGCCCGATATCGCGGGACGCGGGATCGCCAACCCGATAGCCGCCATCCTGGCAGCTCAGATGCTCCTCGATGACCAAGGCTATCCCGGAGAGGGCAAGCTGATCCACAAGGCCGTCTCGGATTGTCTGAAGGAGAAAATGACGACTCCCGATCTGGGCGGAAAGATGAGCACCGAGCAGGTCGGAAAGGCTGTCGCAGAGAAGATCCGCAACGGGAAGAGCAAATGAAAAGCCTGGACCTCAGAGTCGAGTACGGTTCCCCGGAGATGGCGGCAGCGATCGCCGCCGCTCTAGATCCGGACAACGGAACCTACGTGTACATGGAGGTCCTGGGAAACACGATAAACTTTAAAATGGAGGCATCGTCGGCCGGTTCCCTCCGGAACACGGCCGACGACCTCCTGGCCTGCCTGAAGATAGCCGAAGAGACTTCAGGGCTCGTCAGAGGTTCCGCTGCGGATCTTTACCGCGACCCCTCTCCCGAATGACATTATTTCTTTCTGGGTCATCAACGCCCTTCCGGTAGCGAGGACTTTATCGTTCCTGTCCGTTACGATCACTTCCTCCATCGGCCTGAGGCCCGGGTCGCTGTCGATGACGAACTGACAGAATGCATTTCTCCCCTGCGTTACGTAAGGTACGGAGTCGTCGTTCACTACCACCCTCATATACGGTGCCGGTACCGCTGCCGCTATTCTTGTAGCGCCTTCGGTTTTCAGGGTGTACATCCCGTCGCCCGCCCTCATGGAGAGTATATGCTCCCCGTCGGAGATGACGTTGCGGATCTTGTTTGTATTCTTGCTCTTTACGAGCTCGATCTTCCCGCGGAACAGCGCCTCGGTGGCAAGTATTCCGAATTGATATCTGGATACGGCCAAGGCTCTGAGGAGGTCAGCATCATATTCCAATGTGCCAGTATCTTCAATGTCCTCGAGCTTCGCTGTCTCCTTGAAGTCGTATCTCTCGAGGAATTCCATTGTTATCGCCATGGAACGGTTATCCGTGTCGCAGTCCGTTATCGAGGGGAAAAGCGACTGGGACAAAGGATACATTTCGTCCAGTTCGGCCGGGATGGGCCCGAAGGGCGTCACTACCACCGGTGCGTAACCGTTACGTCTGGCTATGTCGAATTCGTTGGCATATGAACGGCTGTAGGGTTTTCCTCCGTTGTCGGGGAAGAGCATTACCCTGTCCGAAGGCGGAACATATCTGGTCAGCAGCCTGGACTCATATCTCTGGAATACCGGACGGTTGTAAGTCTCGGGGCCCGTGTAGAACATCGCGCCATCTCTGCTTATGGGGTCGTGGACCTCCATGAACCTGCGGTACTCGGCAAGTCTCCTAAGGCCGTCAAGCATCGCGGGGTGGGCGCGGCATCTCATTTCGGCAAGCTCCCACAACCTTCCCTCGCGTATGTATCTTTTAACGATTTCCAGCTCGTTCTTGATCTGATAAAGGTTATGCCTGGCTATCAGGGCTTCGCGTTCGCGGTTCTTCATCTTTTTGAGCGACTCGAGCGTTACTCCCATGCATGCGGGACAGGCGCAGTCGAGAGATTGCATCTCCTGCAGGCGGAACGTTCCGTCAACGAACATCAATCTGTCGTCCCTGGCAAATTTGGCATATGACGCAGAATCAAAAAGGTCGCAGCCCATGAGCGCGGCGAAAGCGAGTATCATTGGGTGTCCGGCCCCGAAAAGGTGCACGGGACGCCCGGGGTTGATGCCCATTTTGGAGCTCATGATCACATCGACCAGATCTGAATAACGGTACTGCTCCATGAGGGGGACCACCCCGCCTATGGGATGGACGTCGATATCCATGTTAGCCATCTTCTCGGCGCAGTATGTCCTCAGGTCTGTGAACACAGAACCTTGGATGACTCCGTTGAGAAGCATATCGCCCTTCATATCGCAGGCGGCCTTGGTCCTCTTCAAGGTCTCATCGGTAGCCCACTGGGTCTTTTCTTTGGACCATTCGGGCTCGGTGAATATGTCTAGCACGGTGCCGATGTCCGTACCGATGCTCTTCTGGAATTCGATTATCTCCTGGTTGGTCAGGTCGACCTCGCCATACATGTGGCTCTGGAAAGTTCCGGAGTCGGTCATTATGATGCCGTCGAAATCCAGCATCTTGTGGAGGCCCTCTGCCTGAGCCCTTTCGCTCAGTTCCGGAGTGTTCTTGATGATGTAAGAGTTGGTGATCAACGCACCGAAACCGAACTCGTCGTGAAGCTCTTTGGGAGGTACAGTGTTGATCTTCGGGTTGACCACGGGCAGCAACGCCGGAGTCTCTATGGAGCCGGAAGAGGTCTCGAAGCGGCATATGCGTGCCAGACCATCTCTTCTGAGAAGCTCGAAGCTTGCCATCAGCTCACATTATCCTGTTATTGTAGGCGTCTGCGTAAGCTTTGGAGATGGCGTTCTTCATAAGAACGTCAGGTATGTCCTCTATGAATTCCTTTTTCCAATCGAGAACGGGCCTCTCGAATTTTATCAACGAAGGTTTTCCAGTGTCGCAGGCATCTTCGCTGTCCAGCATCTTGATCTGCAGTCCGTTAAGAATATCGTTGACGTCCTGTCCATTTATGATGACGGTGTTCCTGCCGTCGGATGAGGTGTCGACGTACTGTGCCGATATGTCGGCCAAAAGCATCTCAGCCACGAGGCCCATGAGGTAGTTCTTCATCTCCTCTATGGTCTTCCTCCTGATAATGCTGGCTTCCGGGGGCTCCCCGGAGTGCTTGTATTCTATGTTGATCATCGCCATATCAAGCCTAACACGGGAGTATATTAAAAGGATTATTGAAGTTCGGCCCTGGGTTTAGTTGAAATACTATTTAGGCGTACGTTTCGACATATGGCAGGACGCGACCCGGACGACCGCAAACTGGTGGTCCTTGTAAGGAACGACCTCAAGATGACCAAAGGCAAAATCGCAGCCCAGGTGGCCCATGCGGCAGTGAACTGTGCGTTTGCATCCAAGAAAAAAGACTCTGCCAACTTCAATGCCTGGTATGATTCCGGTCAGGCCAAGGTGGTTCTTAAGGTCGATTCCGAACGCGAGCTTTTCGAATTCAAGGCTGTTGCCGAGGCCATAGGGATAACATGTTCCATCATCACCGATGCAGGAAGGACCCAGATAGAGCCCGGGTCCATCACCTGCCTGGGCATAGGTCCCGAAAAGGTCTCAGTGCTGGACAAGATCACCGGCGATCTCAAGATGCTTTAATCCCGCATCGAAATTGGTCCTGAGCTCCCTGACGAGCACCTTCAGGTTCTCGGTCGTCATCATGGACGATCTGACACATGCCCCGGCGGCTCCTTTTTCAGAGACGCGGCCGATGTTGTACGGAGTTATTCCGCCGATAGCGTAGACCGGGACGCTAACAGATTTGAACACATCCGTGATCAGCGCGGTCCCCTTCGGGACAGCATCGGGCTTGCATTCGGTTTTGAATATGGGGCCGGCGATCAGATAATCGGCCCCGAGTTTCACCGCTTCCCTTGCTTCCTTAAGGGAATGTACCGAAACCCCGATGGATGAAAATCCGTCCCTGTTTTTCAGTTCACGCATTTTTCCCAGAGGGAGCTGTATGTTTTCTATGTTCAGGGAAATGGCAGTTGTCGAGTGGGTGTTGATGCACATCGGCATGCTGTATTCCGTGCATATGGCGAGGCATTCGGTGGCCAGGTACCTGTATTCCGGCTCTATGAGGCCTTTTTCCCTGAGTATTATCATGTCCGCTCCCGATTCGGCAATGGCCGCGATCTGATCGGCAAAAGGCCGGGTCATGATCCTTCTGTCGGTCACGGCGATGATCTTTGCTCTGGATTTCATTACACTCCTCCGTCAGACCTTAACATAATCGTTGAACACGGGCTGCCTTCCGTTGGCGATAAGCGCGTTCATGACCTCCTCCAAGCTTCTGGGGTCAGATATATCGAACTGGGCATCTCCCTTTTCCGCACCCGAATGCTCCCCTATCCCGACGCTCACGCCCGCAGACATTTTTGTCGCGCAGATTCCGACGATGTTGTCTCTGAAACCGGGGCGCTCCCTGGTGGAGATGGTCTCCGCGGCGAACGGCATGAAGAGGCGGTACGCCATGGCGACCTGCAGGAGCTTGGACTCGGTGACGCTGTTCTCGGCATCCTCGTGGTTGATGAACGGTCTGAACCTAGGTAGCGAGAAGGATATCTCGGCATGGGGGTATTTTCTCTGGATCTCCATCGCATGAAGTCCGCAGGCAAAGGAATCCTTCCTGAAATCGGAAAGACCCAGCAGAGGAGAGAAGCCCACTCCGCGCATACCGCCCATCAGCGCACGTTCCTGGGCGTTGAACCTGTATGAGAAAATCCTCTTCCTTCCCGAGGGGTGCACCCTTCTGTAAACATCGGTATCGTATGTTTCCTGGAACACCGTAACATAATCCGCACCCATCTCGCGCATCTTACGGTACTCGCCGATATTCATGGGATAAACTTCCAAGCCTATATTGGAGAAATACTTAGAAGCCCTGGAGACAAGGTCGGCTATATAATCGGGGTCCGAATGGGCCCTCGATTCCCCGGTGAGGAGGAGGATCTCCCTCAGACCGGTCGATGAAATGGCATTCATCTCGCGGTCTATCTCGTTGCCGACCAGTTTGGCTCGTTTGATGTCGTTGCCGCTGTTGAATCCGCAATAGACGCACCTGTTGGTGCAGTAATTTGAAGCGTATAGGGGCGTGAAGATGTTTACGGAATTCCCGAAATGCTTCATCGTCTCTTCCCTGGCCCTTATGGCGATCCGCTCAAGGAACGGCTCGGCGGCAGGCGAAAGCAAGGCTCCGAAACTATCCTCGCCGACGTTATCGGATGATATGGCATCGAGAACATCCCGGTCGGAGTAGTCTTCAGGGTTATAATCCGAGGCTCGGCCGAGCACCCGGGTCATAATCTCCGGATCTATGTGCTCCATTCCCTGTTCGTAATCATCTGCGTCCGTGAAATCTCTCATCTCATCTGTCCTCGAGGAATCCCGTCAGAGGACTGGACGCCTCGGCTCTGTGTTCGAGGATCCTTCCGGGCCCGGACAGATATGCCAGACGTCCGGCCTCGATCGCCATCCTGAACGCCCTGGCCATCGATGCCGGGTCCCTCGAAGTGGCTATCGCGGTGTTGGCCATTATCGCGGCGGCCCCGATCTCCATTGCTTCGCAGGCCTGGGACGGCCTGCCTATTCCCGCGTCGACTATGATCGGAAGATCGATCTCTTCCACAAGTATTTTTATGAACTCTCTCGTAAGGAGGCCTTTGTTGCTGCCTATCGGCGCTCCCAGCGGCATGATGGCATCCGCCCCGGCATCCGCCATATCCCTTGCGGCGGACAGGTCCGGCATCATATAGGGCATGACCACGAAGTCCCTGGCCTTAAGCAATTTCACTGCTTTCGTGGTCTCCGCATTGTCGGGGAGGAGATATTTGGAATCGCGTATTATCTCCACTTTTATGAAATCCCCGCATCCCAGTTCTCTTGCAAGTTCCGCGATGCGGACCGCCTCGGCGGCGTTCCTTGCACCCGATGTGTTCGGTAGGAGCGTTATGCCGGCCGGCATGTAGTCCAGAATGTTCTCCATCCCTCCTGCGTTCGCCCTTCTCACCGCGAGCGTGGCCATTTCCACGCCTCCGTTCTCTATCACCGTCCGGGTCATGTCCAGGCTGAACTTTCCGGATCCCAGGATAAATCTGGATCTGAACTTCCGTCCTCCGATCTCAAGCAGGTCATCGTTCAATTTTTTCATCTTCCATTCCATATATCAATCTCAGAATTAAGTTTGCCTGATGCCCGGCGCATACTATGACTCTGGGAGCATGCATATCTCCCGTATCGGAGGTCCCGTCGCCGCATACGTACAGATTTTTGAAGCTGTGCTTTGTGATTATATTGTTGGGGCAGGCCCAACCGGCGATGCCCGAACCCGAAACCACATATGTACCAGGCATTTCTGTAAGCACGGTGTTTACGAGCATCGCCTTCGCCTCGGGGCTGTCCAGCGCCTCGCATATGATGGCGCATCCTTTGAAAATCTCGGGGATGTTCTGCTCTGTCAAACGGACATCGGACGTGACCGGTTGGATTTTGGGGTCTATCATCTTCAATATTTCCGAGCAGGCTTCGGTCTTTTTGATTCCAGGATGTTTCCTGAAATAGATTTGTCGGTTGAGGTTTGATTCTGCGACAGTATCGAAATCGACAAGTACCAGATTATTGAATCCCGATCTGACCAGCATTACTGCTATGTTGGAACCGAGGCCCCCGAGGCCGGCAATGCCAACCTTGACGGCCAATTCATCCGCCCCCGACGAAGCTGACGATCTCCAGCGAATCCGTATTTTTCAGGATGACGTCATTGAAGGTTTTCCTTGGGGAGATCGTCCCGTTAAGTTCGACGGCGACCTTGCACAGGTCATATCCGGACGAGACCAGGAACTCCTGCAATGTAGTTTCGGCCCCGATCTTCATTTCCTTTCCGTTCGCTATCATGGGAAACCCTCGGCCGATGGATATGCCGGCAACTTACAATATATTTGTTCTATGGGCGTCATGGGTTCAAGACGTGCGGTCTGACCTTGAGTATCATGTCGCGGAGGTCGTGGGCCGCTTTTCTTATATCTTCCTGGGCTACGACGGCCGAAACAACGGCAGCAGCGTCGGCACCTGCGCGTATCACGTCCTTTATGTTGCCCTGATTTATCCCGCCGATGGCCACCAACATGATGTCGGGCACAGCCTCGCGTATGTTTACAATGGCATCCAGCCCTATGCCTTGACCGGCATCGGGTTTTGTGGTAGTTGTGAAAATGGACCCGATGCCCAGATAGTCGGCCCCGCCTTCGTAGGCCTCGACCGCCTCTTCAACGTTAGAGACGGTGATCCCGATAATCGCGTCATCGCCCATCAGAAGTCTCGCGTCCTCGAGAGGCATATCGTCCTGACCGAGGTGCACGCCGTCGGCGCCAGACGCCATGGCTACGTCGACCCTGTCGTTGACGATAAAGATCCTGTTCATCTCGTACGCTATTTCCCGGATCTTCTTAGCCTGTGCGAGCATCGAGCGCCCGGAGGCGTTCTTCATCCTGAGCTGTACCGTTTCTGCACCGCCTTCGTAAGCAAGCCTGGCCACTTCCGCATCGGTCCTTCCTTTGGAAAGCGAGGAATCGGTGACGACATACAGGTCGATCATGAATATGGCATGTATGCGAAATGTATAATTCCATCGCCGTGACGTCGTCTTTGCAGAATGAAATATAATAAAAAAGATTGAAAGCGGGCAGAGCCCGCATTATGGTTTAGAACGCGCAGCGCTTGCTGAGGTCCGATGGCATGTACATCGGGCGTACGGGCATTCCCTCGGTCTCTTTCTTTATGCGGGATATGAGCTCTTCGACGGTCATGTCGACGTCCGTGTTCTCCGATCTGACGTAAACCTTCAGCTGGTGGGACTCGATCTCCTTCTCTCCGATGACCGCGGCGTAGGAGCACCAGTCCTGCTTGGACAGGCGGACCTTCTTTCCGACGGTGGCGTCGGTGTCGTCGACCGAGACGCGTATGCCGGCGGAGCGGACGGCATCGGCGATCTTCAGGGTCGCCTCGACGCATTCCTCGTTCTTCGCCATGAATCTTACCTGTTCGGGAGCGATCCATACGGGCAGATATCCGGGAATCCCGGTCTTCTCCAGGGCAACCGCGGTGTCCAGAAGCGTGTACATCCATCTCTCTATGGAACCGATGACCGCGCAGTGCAGGATCACAGGGTACTGCTTCTCTCCGTTCTCGTCCGAATATGTGATGCCGAACCTCTGTGCGTTGCCGATGTCGATCTGAACGGTACCGATCTCTCTGGGCCTCTTCATCTGGTCCAGCATGTGGTACTCGATGTTCACGGTCCAGTAATAGTTGATGCCTTCGGGATAGATGTGTATGAGCGCATCCTTGCCGTGGTCGTTGCACAGTTTAATGATGAGGTCCTTGTTGTCCTGGTAGGCCTTCATCGATGAGAAGTTGACGAGCATCTCGTAATCCCTTCCGACGGCCTCTATCTCATCGTAAATCTTGCCGTCCAGGAAACGGAAGCTGTCCTGAGCTTCCGGTATGGTCCTGCACATGACGTGGAAGTCAGGCATGTTGAGCCTCCTGGTCCTGAAGCACAGCATCGTCTCGCCGGACTGTTCCATCCTGTACGAGTCGGCCACTTCGAACGCTCCGAAGGGCATGTTCTTGTAGCTTATGTTCCAATTGCGGATCATCGCGAACTGCTGGTGGCATGCCGCGTACCTGAGGACGAATTTTTTCTTCCCGGTGTCCACAGTGTAAAGTCTGTCTCCGAAAAGTTCCGCGTGCTCCTTCACCGCAGGCTCGTCCAGCGAGAACATGTTGGTGCCTTTTACGTTGTAGACGTTGAATCCGGAATCGTTGACGATCTGCGTCGCATAGTCCGATATCAGGTCGAACATCATAGCGCCGTGGGGGGCGAGGCACATGTGTCCCGCATCGGACATGGACTCCCATTGGATCCCGAACTTCTTGCATAGCCTGAGGTAGTCGGGCTCTTTGACGGCGGGCGCCTCCTTTCCGAGGGCCTCCTTGTCTATCATGTATCTCATGCAGTCCGCGGTCGCTTTGTAGTCCTCGATCTGTACTTCTTTTCCATTCGGGGTCAGAACGAAATAGGCGTCCTTTCCTTTCGCGGCGGCCTTCTTTGCAGTTTTTCCGGTGAAATCCCTTGAGAGCTCGGAAAGCGGGTGGCCCTTACATTTGACGTTGAACGATTTGTACCATCCGAAAGGCGCCCTGATGACCTCCGTTCCGTCCGAGGCTACCATCTTCTCGATCATGTCCAGAAGCTGGACGCTCGATTTGGGCTTTGCCAGGTCGTTGCTCAGGTGTGCGTAAGGGTAGAGCATTACCCGCTCCGCGCCTACTTTTTCCTTGGTTACGAGGATGTCTTTAGACGCCTCGGCCGCAACGTCCTGAAGTGCGTCCTCGTCGCTGCTCTCGACGGTGATGAAGGCAACAAGTACCTCTTCCATTCTGCCGTTGTGAAGGTTGTCGGGTATTTCCTCGGCGACCTTGGTCTTTTCCTTAGCTTCGAACTCCATAGAGTCCGCGTGAATATACAGTGCTCTCATGAGACCATGTCCTTAATCGCTCCGTCCCCACAAAAAGGGCGGCGCTCATATGTGTGGATGAGGAGGGTTGTATTAAAAACGTTTGAGCGCGCGCCTACGCTACCTATTAATAAATGAGCTCCATTTGTCACTTCAATATGGCACCAGGGCAGAAAAAGAAGAGGGACATCGAGCCCATTATGGCTATCAGCATGGTCGTTTTCCTTCTGGCGTCGGTAGCGGTACTTGCGGTATTCGTTAACGACAACTATATTTCGGGCTCTGACAGCGATACCGTCCAGCCAGGGTCCACGGTTACCGTGGACTATGCCGGCTCCCTTTATGCCTACTACAACGAAGACGGTGCGTTGATATTCGATACAAACGTCAAGGCATACTCCGAGAATTATCCGATAAAAGGTGATTTCAGCAAGACGACGTTCTCCGATTATACGGTCATTCCGGGAAGCGGCGGAGCCCTAACAATGTTCGAGAACGCGCTTATCGGACATAAGGTCGGAGATACGGTGAAAGTGTTGATACCTTCCGCCGACGGTTACGCATCCAAGAGCATAACCAGGGACGACCAGTTCTCGGTTCCGACTGTTCAGTACATGTCTCAGACCCAGTTCAGTTCGCTCTATGATTTCACCGTCAGCGCGGGGGCCCAGGTAGAGTTCAAAACGATCTACGGATGGGACGCTACCGCCGTGTATTCCAGCGATAGGGGCGGGGTGAGCATAATCAACAAGCCGGTCAAGGGAGAGACATACCAACTCGCGTCCAACGACCTGAACGACTATGGGACGGCGAATCTGACCGTTGATACGATGGGCGACGAGATCGTGTGCACCATCGGCGTCGAAGGCATCGATTCCGACCCCTACAAGATGGTGTGGGTCAACCTGGAATCCGAGAAGTTCTATGTTCAGAGCAATTCCGGATCCGTCCTCACAATAACCACGGACCCGTCGGCCGGCGAAGACCTGTACTTCGTCATAAAGATCAAGTCCATCGCTTAAGGCGATGTAAAATTTCTTTCTTTTTCTCAATCTTCAGAAGATGGTCTCGACTTTGCCGAGAACATCTCTGGGGTCCTTTCCGAAGACCCTTATAATGCGTTCCTTCCTTGCGTCGGGATCTACTATTGCATCGGGGACCTTTCCCGCTTTCCTAACGGCATCTTCCACCAGGGAATCGATGGACTTGTTGGCCCTGCGGTCGAACCTGCCGACGGTATATCCCAGCTCCTCCAATATGTCGGCGGTGTCGCTGCTGTATCTGAGGCTCATCATCGAACGCGTCTCCGGTTCGAACTTCATAGCGCTCAGCAGCATGTAGGAAAGCTGTTCGGCGGCCCCGAATTTAACGGGGCCGTTCTTCTTCAGTTTGCCGTTGAATAAAGTGATACGTCCCGCGATGGCCGCGATATCCTCGGGGCCTTCGGCACCGGGAGCGGCATATGCGATGTTCAGGCCCTCTTTGGGAACAAGTTCGGAAGGCAAGATATCAACGATCCTCGATGAAATGGACTCGACCTCGTCGATGACGTCCTTCGCCGGATGATTATCATCCAAACGTACAAGGGCATTCACAATATCGTCGCCTTTACCGATGGAGTACTGTGTTTCTATCGATTTTTGTATCATAGCGCGCGACTTCGTGACCGCAGTGGCGATATCCATCCCTTTGGCGCAGTTGGCGGTTATATAGGATGACAGGGTGCATCCGCTCCCGTGCCCTGATTTGTTCAGCCGGGGATATTCGAATTTCTTGATCTGCGAATTCAGATAAAGATAGTCGATTACTTTCTTTGTGTCCATGTGCCCTCCCTTGAGGTACACGGACGAACCGTCTCTGCCTATGAGCTCGCAGGCGAGGGTCGCATCGTATTCGTTGTTGATCTCGATCCCGGAAAGAATTTCCGCCTCATATTTGTTCGGTGTAATGAGCTCGCACAGGGGCATCAGATGCTTGCGTATGGAATCGGCAAGGCCGTTCTCGGCAAGGGAGCCTCCGACGCCCGCGGTCAACACAGGGTCGATGACGAGCGGCACCTCGTGGTCCTCCAGCAGGTCTGCGACAAGTTCGGCGATATCGGAGCTGTAGAGCATACCGGTCTTGACGGCATTAATTTTTAAATCGCTGACCACGGAACGGAACTGTGCCTCTATGAAATCCATGGGTACGGGGAAGATATCGGCCACCTCGTATGTGTTCTGTGCCGTTATTGCAGTGATGACGCTGGCAGCGTGCACGTCCAATGCACCCATGGCCTTGATATCGGCCTGAATTCCCGCTCCGCCGATGGAGTCGGAACCCGCTATCGTCAAAGCAGTTCTCACATTCCTGGTTATGTTTTACAATGTATTAAAGAAATGTGAATTCCTTTTTGGCGAACCGTCAAAAGTGATTAATAAATCGACCAGGATTAGGTGGCGTGAAAGTCTACAGCACGCATTTCATCCTCAAAGGAAAATCCGACTACAAGGACCTCGCTCCCGTATTCCCCGATATTCTGAGGATGCTGCTCGAAGAGATTGGACAGCTCCCCGACGAAGAGGAGATAATGCAGATGTATATCGAGGAGAATGTTGGAGACCTGAAGGAAAACAGGAAGCCCGAGGGTTACAACCGCAAGGGGAAGGTCAGGCTCGTTTTCCCGATCGACAGCAAGGAGTTCTATCTGAAGAGCTACAGCAAAGTCACAGACCTTGCAAGCATATCGGACAAGATATCCGAGATACTCACGGCCGCCGGTGTCAAGTTCGATATCAAAAAGAACGACCGCATCGAGTTCGAGTGATCATCCCAGCAGCCTGGTCCAGCATTTTTCGTATGTCTGGGACTCGTATGTGACGAAGTTCATGGTGTCATTCACCGATGCCCTGGCTTTCTCTATCTGCACGGTCACCGAAGACGGCGACGTACCTCCGTAGGAGTTCCTGCGTTCTACGCACTGCTTGATGGAGATCGTTCCGTAAACATCCTCTCCGATCTTGTCGCTGAATTTCTTCAGTTCCGTCAGAGGAACCTCTTCCAGTTTCAGCCCTCCGGATATGCAGTATCTCACCGCTGCGCCAACGATTCCATGGGCCTCCCTGAACGGAACTCCCTTTGTCACAAGATAGTCGGCGAGGTCGGTCGCATTTATCTGACCTTTGTCCATGGCGTCGAGCATCCTTTCTTTGTTGACCTTCATGGTCGTAACCATCCTGTACATCATGTCCACGCAGTCGGCGACCGACTGCAGGGAATCTATGACCGGTTTCTTGTCTTCCTGCAGGTCGCGGTTGTATGTCAGAGGAAGGCCCTTGAGCATTGTAAGTATGGTCACCAGCGCACCGATCGCGGATCCGGAGCGTCCTCGGATCAGCTCGGCGATGTCGGGGTTTTTCTTCTGCGGCATTATGGAAGAGCCGGTGGAATAGCGGTCGTCCATCTCCACGAACCCGAACTCCTGTGAAGACCAAAGTACCAGTTCCTCCGAAAGCGAAGAAAGGTGGTCGGCCATGAGCGCGGAACAGAAAGTAAGCTCGGCGGCGAAATCCCTGTCGCTGACAGAGTCCATGGAGTTCTCGGTGGGCTTCCTGAACCCAAGCAGCTCGGCGGTCATCTTCCTGTCAATGGGATATGTGGTCCCCGCCAATGCGGCGGAGCCCAGCGGGCACTCGTTGATCCTGTTATAGCTGTCGATAAGGCGCTCGGAGTCGCGTCCCAGCTTGAAGACGTAGGCCATAAGATGATGTGCCAGAGTCACAGGCTGAGCATGTTGCATATGGGTGAATCCGGGCATTATGGTTCCGGAGTTCTCTTCTGCGACCTCTATGAGGCCTATGCGGAGCCTCTCGATCTTCTCCACGATTTCGAGCACCGCATCCCTCAGGAACATCCTGAAGTCTGTCGACACCTGGTCGTTGCGGCTCCTTCCCGTGTGCAGCTTCCCTCCCGCAGGTCCGACGATCTCCGTCAGCCTGAATTCGACGCATGTGTGGATGTCCTCCAGCGATTCGTCGATCTCGAACGCCCCGCTTTCCATCTCTTCTGCGATCCTTTTCAGACCGCTTATTATGGAATCCGCATCGTTCTTCGGGATTATGTTGCACTTCTTAAGCATTTTAGCGTGTGCCAGAGACCCCATGACGTCATAGTATCCCAACGCCGCGTCCACTTCAAGCGATGACGTGAACCTTAAGGTGGAATCATCCATTTCCGAGTCGAAACGGCCGGACCATAGAGCCTGCTGTGTCATGTTTTTCACTTCTTCGAATTTTTCCTGCGCACGCCGGCAGACGTTCTTCCGGGGAGTCCCCAGCAGTAGATGAAACCTACTGCGGACGTGTGGTCGAACGTGTCGCCTTCCGCATATGTCGAAAGGCCTGCATCGTACAGCGAGTTCTTCGACTTCCTTCCGACGACCGAGCAGCTTCCTTTGTAGAGTTTTATACGAACTGTGCCGCAAACGGTCTCCTGAGTCTTATCTATGAACGCCATTATCGCTCCGCGCAAGGTATCGAACCAGAGGCCGTCGTATATTATCTGGCACATCTTCTGTTCGAGTGTGCGCTTGAACTCTATCGTGTCCCTTGGGAGAGTAAGGCCCTCGATGGCGCGGTGGGCCGTTATCAGTGTAACGGCCGCGGGGCATTCATATGTCTCTCTGCTCTTTATTCCGATGAGGCGGTCCTCGACGTGGTCGATCCTTCCGACACCGTTCCTTCCCGCGATCCTGTCTAGGGCCTCTACCAGTTCGACGCCCTTCATTTTCTTTCCGTTAAGGGCCACCGGCACACCGTTCTCGAATTCGATCTCCACATACTCGGGAACATCAGGTGCCTTCTCGGGGTCGGTGGTGTTCTGCCACACGCCGGCCGGAGGCTCGGCCCATGGGTCCTCCAGGGCGCCGCATTCGCACGACGACCCCCATAGGTTCTCGTCACGGGAGAACGGGCTTTCTTTCTTTACGATAATCTCTATGCCCTTCTCCCTCGCGTACTCGATCTCCTGTTCGCGGGTGGTCGGGTGGTCCCTCATGGGAGCTATGATCTTCAGGTCCGGGTTGAGCGAAACGATGCCCACGTCGAATCTTACCTGGTCGTTGCCCTTTCCGGTGCAGCCGTGGGCGATGTATTTGGCACCCTCCCTGTTGGCCACTTCTACAAGCTTTTTGACCATCAGAGGCCTTGCGACGGCGGTGCTCAGAGGATAAACGCCCTGATACATCGCGTTCGACTTCAGTACGGTCCATGCATATTCGTTTATGAACTCGTCCTTTGCGTCGATGAGCTCGGCTTTGAGGGCTCCGTTCCTCATCGCGCGGGCGATTATGTCATCCTGGCTCGGAGGCTGTCCGACGTCGATCGACACCGCGATGACGTCAAGGTCGTATTCCTCTTGGATCCAACGGATTGCCACAGATGTGTCCAAACCGCCTGAATATGCAAGGACAACTTTGTCCCTGCCCTTTTTTTTGCCATTGTCGGAGCATTCTTTGTTTGTCATGTTATCTTTCCGCTCGATTGCCTTTTTTATTTATATTGTTGTGGTACGGACGCCGTCTGGCGTTCACCGGCCAACAAAAGGCGTACGGGCCGGCGCACACCCTTGTCGAATATAAATTGGGGCCGGCCCAGGGCCTGGACCAAAACGTTCCGTGAGAGCCAATTTGTCACTATAATTACGAGATGTACAACTTGTGTCTCAAATGGAACAATATCTTTTTTAACAGTATTACAATGCTCAGATAGCAATAAGCGGTACAGGGATCGAATTGAAAAACATTGGTATAATCGGGGGCACCGGGTACACGGGCGGAGAGCTCGCGCGCATCCTTTCGATGCACCCAGATGTCAACATCGCAGCGATGACATCGCGCCAGAACGCCGGGCAGAAGGTGAGCAGTCTGCAGCCCAACCTCAAGGGATATACCGACATCGAGTTCACGGAGTCCATTCCTGATTCCGTCGATGTCGACCTCGTGTTCGTGGCCACGCCCCACGGGGCGGCGATGAAGCTCGTCCCGGGGTTCATCGACCGCGGCATCAAGGCGATCGACCTCTCGGGAGACTACAGGCTCCACGACATACCGCTGTACGAGAAATGGTACGGCCACGAGCATACGGACCCCGATAATCTGGAGAATGCGGTTTACGGGCTCCCGGAGTTCTACCGCGACAGTATCCAGAAGGCGGATCTGGTGGCCAACCCGGGATGCTATGCGACCTCCGCAATATTGCCTCTGGCGCCGCTGGTTCGCAGCGGGCTGACGGAAGGGCCGATATTCATCGACGGCAAGAGCGGAACGTCAGGGGCGGGAATGAACCCGTCCCAGCGCCTGCACCACCCGACATGCGGCGAGTCCGTGATACCGTACAGCGTCGGTCTGCACCGACACACGCCGGAGATAGAAACTGTAGTGGGCGACATATCGGGAAAGGATACCAACGTCCTTTTCGTGCCGCATCTTGTTCCTATAGTACGCGGAATAATCTCAACGTGTTATTTCCGTTTTGCCGAGGAAGTCGGGCAGGAGAAGCTCGACGCATTGTATCGCAAGACGTATGATAGCGAGTTCTTTGTCGATTATGTGAAAGAACCGTCGATCAGGGCAGTAGTGGCCTCCAACCACGCGCAGGTAGCCTCCCATGCGGACGGCGCGAGCGCAGTGGCGTTCGGGGTGTTGGACAACCTTGTTAAAGGAGCTTCCGGGCAGGCGGTTCAGTGCATGAACCTGATGCTGGGGCTCGAAGAAACTGAAGGGCTGAAAGCGCCCGGACTCGGAGTGTGAAAAATGAACACAATAGACGGAGGGGTCACCACCCCTGAAGGATTCAAAGCCACCGGAGTGCACAGCGGCGTCAAGTACCGCTCGCTGGACCTGGGCATGGTATATTCGGTGGTCCCGGCGAACGCTTTCGTCGGATATACGAGCAATAACGTTAAAGCTGCACCCGTGCAGGTCATGATGAAGCAGAACTCGCCGCTGCTTTCCGCGGTCGTCATAAACAGCGGAAATGCTAATGCGTTGACCGGACGCCGCGGTATCGAGGACGCAATGTCGATGCAGTCCGCCGCCGCCGCGGAACTAAGTCTTAAATCCGAACAGGTCGGAATAATGTCCACGGGGCTCATCGGGCGCTTCATGGACATGCACAAGGTCCGTTACGGCATCAGCCGCGCGGCCAAAGAGCTTGATTCGGGAAGGGAGGCTGATGCGAAAATATCGGAAGCGATAATGACGACGGACACGATGAAGAAGGAGTTCGCCGTAAGCGTCCGTCTGGGAGACGGCACTCTGGTCTATATCGCCGCGTTGGCGAAGGGCAGCGGTATGATCGCACCCCACCTCCGCGTGCTTCACGGGACAACGCTCTCGATAATAACCACAGACGCGAAACTATCTCCCGCATTCGCAAAAAAATGGCAGGAGATACTGGACGACACAATGAACATGGTCTCCGTGGACGGTGACCAGTCCACTAACGATACGAGCATACTCCTGGCCAACGGCATGTCGAAGAGCGGCGTTGCCGACGAGGACCCCGAATTCGTGGATGCTCTCACATACCTTATGACAAAAACGGCCAAAGCGATAGCCATTGACGGCGAAGGGGCCACAAAGCTCATCGAGGTCGATGTCTCAGGGGCCAAGACCAAAGAGGATGCCCGCGCTGTCGTTAAGACGGTCTTGAACTCCCCGCTTGTGAAGTCCGCCATATTCGGGTCCGACCCGAACTACGGGCGTATAATGATGGCAATAGGCAACAGCGGGGCCGAGTTCAATCTGGAGGAGATGCGCCTCACGATAAAGGGAGGCGACATGGAGGTCCCCATCCTCGATGGAGGGGCGCCGGTGTTCCAGGAGGAACGTTCGGTCGAAGTGGTCCGCATGGCGATGGACAACAAGGAGGTCACGATAATCGTCGACCTTGCCGCAGGCGACGAAACCTCCACCGGCTGGGGATGCGACCTCACCTACGATTACGTGCGCATCAACGCAGAATATGCCACATGAGGCGATGGGATGCTCTACCTGATCAAGTTCGGCGGTAACGCCATAAGCGACGACGAGGACCTCTCCCGCCTCTGCGAAGAGATCTGGGAGATGACGGACCAAGGTTCCAAGATCATTCTTGTGCACGGGGGAGGGCCCGAGATATCTGCCGAGATGGAAAGGCTCGGCATGAAGCCCGCCAAAATCAACGGAGTGAGGGTGACCGACGCCGAGGGCCTCGAGGTCGCGGCCAAGGTGCTGAAGAAGATCAATACCAGGGTGACCGACGCATTGTACGGCGCGGACGTCCCGCACATAGGGATGCCGGCATATGCATGCACCATGTGCAAAAAGACGGATCCGGTCGCATATATCGAAGACGGTATAGAGAAGACGGCGGACATGGGTCTTGTCGGAGAGGTGGTCAGTGTGGACACCGGCATGCTCAATGACATATTGGATGCGGGCGTCGTACCGGTAATATATCCTATCGGTTCGGACGGCGTCAACGATCTGAACGTCAACGCCGACACGATGGCGGCCGGGATAGCTGCGGGCATGGAATGCGACGAGATGATCGCGATAACGGACGTCCCGGGTGTTCTGAAGGACGTTAAAGATCCCTCGTCCAAATATGACAAGCTGACGACAGAACAGGTGCTGGCACTTATAAAGGACGGCACAATATCCGGCGGGATGATCCCCAAGGTCGAAGCCTGCATCAAAGCCGTCCGCGCCGGAGCCCGCGCGGTGCGCATGGTGAACGGTAAGGACCCGGACAATATAGTTTCGAACATATCTGCCGAAAGCAACAAAGGAACTGTCATTACGAAGTGATAATATGGATTTCCAAGAAATCAAAGAAATGAGCCAGAAGTATCTTTTCCAGAATTATGGGCGCATAGACATGGCTTTCACCCACGGAGAAGGATCATATCTTTATGACACCGAGGGCAAGAAGTACCTCGATCTGGTGTCAGGCATAGCGGTCAACGCGCTGGGATATTCGCACCCCGAGTGGGTAAAAGCCGTCCAGGGCCAGGTCGCCCGCATGACCCACACATCCAATCTTTACTATGTGAAGGAACAGGCAGAACTGGCACAGCGCATCTCCACGATAACCCCGGGAGATCTGGACCGCACGCTTTTTGTCAACAGCGGGGCGGAGGCCAACGAAGGCGCTATGAAGCTCGCAGTGCGCTATACGGGAAAACATAAGGTGATCTCGGCGCTTAACGGCTTCCACGGACGTACGGCGGCATCGCTGGGGGCCACAGGTCAGACGAAGTACCAGAAGACCTTCGAACCTCTGATAAGCAACGCTTTCAGCTACTATGATTACGGAGATGCCGAGTCTGTAAAATCGGTCATCTCGAAAGATACCGCGGCCCTCCTCATCGAGCCTATACAGGGAGAAGGAGGCGTTGCCACTGCACCGAAGGAGTTCTTCAAGGCCGTAAGGGACATCTGCAACGATAACGGCACGTTAATGGTCGTAGACGAAGTCCAGACCGGAATGGGACGCACCGGAAAATGGTTCGGGATAGAGCATTTCGGCATCGTTCCGGACATCATAACCATGGCCAAGGGATTGGGAGGGGGTACGCCCATAGGCGCGCTGGTCTCCACCGAGGAAATATCCAAGGTAATGACGCCCGGCTCCCACGGCACAACTTTCGGCGGAAACCCTCTCGTATGCACTGCAGGAAAAGCCGTCATCGATATAATGAAGAAAGAAAAGCTTGTAGAGAACGCCGCATCGGTCGGAAAACGCTGGATGGACGACATGAAGTCCATCAACTCGTCCAAGATCAAAGATGTTCGCGGATACGGGCTCATCATAGGGATCGAGATGGATTCTCCGGGAACGGCAACGTACGTTCAGAAGTACTGCCGCGACAACGGTGTGCTGGTCAACGTCTGCCACGGCAACGTGGTACGTCTGATACCTCCGCTGATCATAAACGATGCCGAAAAGGATGTATTCACTTCTCTGCTGAAGGAATGCGTTTACTGAAATTATCGATAATAACCAAACTTCTTACTTTTTCATTTTTTATGGTGCAATTGAGATATTAATGCCATCTGCAGTGCCAGACCGATTTATTTTACCTCAAACAGAAAAAATTCTCTATTGTTAAAATTAGTTAGGTAGACCTAAATTTATATAGTATTTAGGTGTTCCTAAATTTATGCAACAAACATGCAATGCAACCTGCAGTTCCTGCCACGGTTGCGTGAAAGTGAACACATCGGACGAGGAAGAGCTCTCGGACCCATCTGCCGGAGGGATACCTTTGGCGATGGTAAAGGACGGCAACTCCGGAAAGATAGTTCGCATATCGGGGAGGAGCGAGCTGCGCAGATATCTCTCAAACCTGGGATTCGTCGTCGGGACCGACATATCCGTGGTTAACACGATCTCCGGGAATATTCTCCTTGAGATCAGGGGAACCCGTATAGCGATGGACAGGTCGATGGCGTCGAAGGTTTTCGTTATCCCGGAGGTCTGCTGATGGTCACGCTCAGGGAGGTGGCCTGCGGCGGTTCCGCCAAGGTCGTACGGATAAGCGCACAGGGCCCGATGAGGAAACGCATCATGGATATGGGCATAACGAAAGGCTGCACGGTCATGGTCAGGAAGGTAGCGCCTCTGGGAGACCCGATGGAAGTTTGCGTGCGCGGATATGAGTTGAGTTTGAGGAAAAGCGAGGCCGAAGCAATAGAAGTGGAGTGAAAAAATGTCATTTTTCGATATAAAACAGCGTGAGCTATGGAAGGAGGCGGGGGATTGAGCAGAATCATAGCCCTTGCAGGAAACCCCAACTGCGGAAAGACTACACTGTTCAACAGGCTGACCGGCAGTTCCCAGAAAGTAGGAAACTGGCCCGGAGTGACCATAGACAGGAAGGAGGGCAAGATAAAGAGCATCGGAGCTACCCTTGTGGACCTCCCCGGAATTTATTCCCTTTCCCCGTATTCTCCGGAAGAGGTCGTTTCCCGCGATTTCCTCCTGGACGACAGCCCCGATACTATAATCAACATCGTCGACGCCACGAACATGGAGAGGAATCTGTACCTTACAAGCCAGACACTCGACATGGGCATTCCGACGGTCATAGCGCTTAACATGATGGATACCGTCAGGAAGGACGGGACCGTCATCGATACGGAAAAGCTGTCCAAAGCGATGGGATGCGAGGTCGTCGGGATATCTGCGCTCAAAGGCGAAGGAATGGACGAACTGCTTGCCGCGGTGTCGTCCGCGGACACGGTGCCGAAGCCGATAAAGCTTTCCGATGCGCTGGAAGACAGTATCGCCCAGATCTCGGACATACTGAGGGGGAAGGTACCGGACGGACAGCTCAGATGGTACTCGGTCAAGGCCCTGGAGAGGGACAAGCTTGCGATCGAAAGGATAGGGACATCATGGGATGATGTTTCGAAGGCCGTCGAAACCCTGGAAAAGGCGGAAGACGACGAGTCGGACTCAATTGTGGCGTCCGAGAGATATGCGGCCATAAGCGATGTGGTGGCATCCGCCGTAAAGTCGAAGAGGTCCTCCAGAGACTACACGACGTCCGATAAGATCGACAGGATAGTCACCAACCGCTGGTTGGGACTCCCCATCTTCGCGGGAGTGATGTTCCTAGTTTACTATATTTCGATAACCACGGTGGGAGGATGGGGAACCGACTGGGTCAATGATGTATTCTTCGGCGAATGGGCGATCCCCGCGGCGACCGAATGGCTGGAAGGCATGGCCGTGGACCCCGTGCTCACAGCGTTCATAGTCGACGGGCTTATCGCCGGGGTCGGTGCTGTCCTCGGTTTCCTGCCTCAGATGCTGGTACTGTTCGTTCTTCTTGTGATGCTCGAGGACAGCGGATACATGTCAAGGATAGCGTTCGTTATGGACCGCGTGTTCAGAAGGTTCGGGCTTTCCGGCAAATCGTTCATCCCGATACTGATCGGGACCGGGTGCGGTGTGCCGGGGATAATGGCCTCACGTACGATCGAGAGCGAGAGGGACAGGAGGATCACCTCTATGACGACCACTTTCATCCCATGTTCGGCCAAACTCCCCATAATAGCGCTCATAGCCGGAGCGCTGTTCGGAGGTTCGGCGGCTGTAGCATTGGCTTCGTACTTCATCGGAGTGCTGGCAATACTGATGTCAGGTATTATCCTGAAGAAGTGGCCGTCCCTTTCAGGGTCCCCTTCCGAGTTCATAATGGAGCTTCCGCCATATCATGTGCCAGGCATTGCAACGGTCATAAGGTCGACGTTGGAGAAGGGGTGGGCGTTCGTCAGGAAGGCCGGGACGTTCATACTGTTGGCCTGCGGCATCATATGGTTCCTTTCCGCGTTCGATTGGAGTATGTCGATGGTCGGGGACATCAATGATTCCATGCTCGCAGACATAGGCAACGCGATCTCCTGGATATTCGTGCCTCTCGGATGGGGCGATGAATGGCAGTTCTCAGTCGGTACGATAACGGGACTGTTGGCCAAGGAGAACGTTGTCGGCACGTTCGGCGTACTGTTCGGATTCTCCGAGGTCGCCGAATCGGGTGACGAGATATGGCCTATCATAGCGGCCCTGCTGACCCCCATAGCGGGATTCTCGTTCCTGGTGTTCAACCTGCTCTGCGCCCCGTGTTTCGCGGCGATAGGTGCGATGAGGCGTGAGCTCGGAACATGGAAGGCCACGGGCGCGGCGGTGATGTACCAGTGCCTTCTGGCATATGCCGTATCCATGATAATCTTCCAGGTCGGCAGCCTGCTGATATACGGAATGTTCGGCGTCTGGACCGTCGCGGCCTTCGCCACGGTTGTGCTGATAGCGTATATACTGGTAAGCAAGGACCCGTTCGCCAGGACAAGGCAGAAGATATCGGAGGCAACGGCATGAACTTCGCAACAATAGCCGTAGGGCTAGTGGTGGGGATAGTGCTTGCAGTCGCGGCATACTGCTCGGTGAGGTCTTTCAGGAACGGAAAGTGCGCCGGGTGCAAAGATTGCGAAAAGTGCAGGAGGAGGTGACGATGTACATCCGCGGCATCAAGTGAACGCCCAGACTGCTGCCGGTCATGCCTCCGAACCGTCCGGCAGCAGAAACCTCCTAAAACAATCCATGGCAAGCAGAGGTCTATGGATTTTTCTGATATCTTATGTGCCAGATATATTTTTATTACATTTTAAAATTAAAAATAAATCTATTGAGCACACGTATTCTGTACAAAAGATGGACGCTCATTTCAAATCACGGTCTTGCAATTCTTTCAATTTTTTGAAAGCTTAATATGTGAAAATCAACAATCAAGTAATGTTAAACAATAAAACCGAACATATTATGTTCCGCTATCACATTTCCAGTGGAAAAACCGAGAAGATCGAGCGTTCCCGCAGGGCACTGTATAATCGGCGAGGGGTGACAACATGAGCGGGCGGGCCGACTTTATGATTTATCCTTTCGGGCCCGTAATTACAGGAATTTGGATCGCATGACCGGTTGCGGACTTCATATCGCCGAGCGCCGATTTAAGCAGGTACGAGATCTTGCCTGATGCAACAACCATATCGGCAGGTCCGCCGGCCCTTATGGCCCGAATAATATTATTTGAGACAAATATCAAAAACGCCACAATTTTTTCTTATCTGATAATTTTATGTGGAACGACAGGATAGTTCGTATATCGCATGTTATCGGAATCAGGTATGCGGGCGGAATTCTTAGGTTTGGCAATAGTTTCCGCAGCAATGCTGGCACTTTACGGGATTTGATAAAAACCGGTGCATACGACGCAATCAAAGAGTCTAATCTCCGGCCCGAAAATCAATTTCGAACTCATCAGGGATGATTAGCACAATAAAATTTCACGGTGCGATAAAAATAACCGCATCGAAAATTCAGCCGCAAACTCATCCCAGCGGATCCGGACGTCAGCACGGAAAATCATAGGGGCAGTTCATTTCTATTTGATTTTCCGGAGACGAAAAAATCAAACGACACAATTGTACAGATCATATCGACGCTTCTCATCGGTACAATTCCGGGCGTCTTCTCCGAAAGTACTTGATATTGCACATGTCCTCAGACGGTATGTCGTCACGATCGGATCCGTCCAGCTCGACGATGTCCAAGGACTCGGTACCGTTGAAATTCTCGAAGATCACAATTCCTTTTTTGTTAAGAACGATCGACCCTCCGCCGGATATCGATCCTCTCCCGTTATCCCCTATGGAATTGCAGGCCGCGATATACACATCATTGTCCCATGCCCTGGCAGGAAGATATCTCATCCAGGTTTCCTTCCTTCTTCCGCCTCCGAGATTGGATGCGTGAGGTATGACGATCAATTCCGCACCATTTCTCCTGAGTACTGTAAATATGTCCGGCATGTGCGCCTCCCAGCACAGAGCAACACCTATGACGGTCTTTTCAGTATCCAGGACATCTATCGAATCACCTTCTGTGAAGCGTCCGGCCTCTCTTGTTCCCAGGTGAGTCTTGCGATATTTCATGGATGTCCCGTCGGGACATATGGTCAACTGTGTCAAATATGGGAGGCCTTTGTTGTTTTTCTCCATGAATCCGAAAACAATGATGATGTCATTGGTGCAGGCAGCATTCCTGACAGACTCTACGAGGGGGCTGCAATCATATATGGTGTCGTCAGGACCATGGTCCGACGAATATCCGGTGAGAGATGCTTCAGGGAAACAGATGATGTCAGCATTCTCTTCGGCGGCGCGGTCGATGAACATCAACATTTTTTTCAGATTTGCATCCATATCGCCTACAGAAGATCGCATTTGAACAAGAGCCAGTTTAAGAGTTTTCAAGTCCATCGCCTTGACATTTTTCATTTCGATCGATATCGTTCAGCAAGAATCATAAGAAAGAACAAAGGGTCCTTTTTCACTCTCGATTATCTCTGCTTCAACGCCGTAAACATCCTTTATCGCTTTAGTTGTGATCGTTTCCCTGGGTGGACCGTAACTGTAAATCTTCTTTTTACTGAGCATGAGGATTTTATCGGAATATCTAAGTGCCAGATTGAGATCGTGCAACGCAATTATCATTCCACGGTCCTCTCCGTGAACGATCCCACGCATGATTTTCATGGTTTCGATCTGATGTCGGAGGTCCAAAGAACTCGTGGGTTCATCGAATATGTAGAAATTTGGGTTTTGACACAGTGTTCTCGCAATGAATACTCTCTGAAGCTGACCCCCGGATATCTCATTTATGTATCTGGATGCGAGATCCAGGATATTCATTCTCTTCATGGACCGTTCGGCCATATTCAAGTCTTCTTCCGTATAATCCCAATTGATGTACGGTCTTCTGCCCATCAACACGGTATCCAATACTGTTGTGAACTGAGCATAGTTGTAATATTGGGGAACATAGCCTAAAATCTTGGAAAGTTCTGTTCTTGTGTAATTTTTGATGTTGCGGTCATCGATATTCACATGCCCCCGCATAGGGTCATGAAGATTGCAGAGTGTTTTTATCAATGTGGATTTACCAGACCCATTGGGCCCCAATATAGACAGGATGTTTCCCGTGTCGGCCTGAAATTCTATGTCTTCGATCACTGTTTTGCCATCATACCCCTGGAAAAGAGATTCTACAGAGAGTTTCATGCGAGATATCTCCCGTTCTTTCTCGAGACCAGCCAAATGAAGAACACCCCTCCGATAAGGTACAGAAGTATGCCGACCGGAAGTTCCTGCGGACTCATCAATATCCTGGCGACCGTATCCGATATCAGCAGAATTATGGCTCCCATCAATGCAGATGCGGGGATGAGATACCTGTTATCGTTGCCGATCAGTATCCTGCAGATATGGGGGGCCATCAGACCGATGAAACCGATTACCCCTGTGAACGCAAGACATGCAGACGTTATCAGAGTACAGACTATCAGGAGATTTCTTCTTATCTTATGAACGTCGACACCGAGACTTTTTGCGACATCATCACCGCTCGACATGGTATTCATATCGACCGCCCGGCGTTCCAACACTACGAATCCCACCAACACTATCGGAATAACGAACACAATGCTGCTCCACGTCGCCCCCCACATGCCCCCCATGAGCCAATTTACTATTTCACGGAGGGCGGCATCATCCGAGATATATTTTGCAAACGATACTCCGGCCTGGAAAAGATATCCGACAACGACTCCCGAGAGCACCAATACAGATTGTGATGCGATGTTATTCTTGGAAATTATCAGTACCAGGGCCATGCTGAGCGTTCCGAATAGGAACGCGAACAGTATCGTGATAAGCGTTTTCGCCGAGAACGAGATGCCTATGACTTCTACGATCCCGTAATATGCGGATCCGAATATGGCGGCGCCGAACGCTATCGCCATTGCGGCGCCGAAAGCCGCAGCAGACGAAACACCCAATGTGAACGGGCTCACCAACGGGTTTCTTAGAAGGCTCTGCATGACCGTACCGGATGCACCGAGTGCGATGCCGGTGAAGATGCAGAGAAGGATGCGCGGTTCGCGGCCGTTTATTATGATATTCGAGAAGTAAGATTTTGAAAGAGTGAAGGAATCAGGAATTATTTGATTAAAAAGGCAAGCAAGGACATCGAATGTCGGGATATTCACCGATCCGAGGCTCAGCGAGACTACGGCCGTTGCGAACAGGACGACCGCCATCATGGCTATGAACATCTTCTTTTTTCGTGTGGACGCACTGTAAATAGCCTTTATGTATGATCCTTTATCCTTCAGATATGTTCGATCCTCGTCATCGATCCTTTCTATGTCTTCAGAGACCGTCATGTCAATTCTGCCTTAATCGATTGATAAAAAGTAAGGTGGAGTCAACCCACCTGTTTATCCGTATTCGTAGAACAACTCTTCAGACGTCCAGTTCGTTTCGAATGTCGAGTTGTAATCCGATATCGCACTTTCTACGGTCAATCCTCCGATGTCCAGGTCCGGATACATCAATGTGATGAAATATATCATCGAGACGAAACACCGGGGCCCGGAAAGCACCTTGGAATCGACGGTCTTGACGACGTTCATTTCGTCGAACATATGGCTATTGTCGATCACGGTATGCGAGGACAGGAATGCGTTGATCTCGGATTCTCCCTGACTATATGCAGTAGTGTTACGGAGAACGAACAGATCTATTCCGTTTTCTTCATAATACCCGACTATGGCGTCTTCAGATATCGATGCCGAAGATGACGTGGCGGAGCTGTCTATTTCCGCAACCGCATTTTTGAGGCCGCATATCTCTTCGAGCATTTTGGAAAGTTCCGCGGCACCCGTATAATATTTGGAGCCGGCATTCGTCCCCATTGTCGAGACGAATGTCTTCTTTTCATCATCTGTCAATGTCGAGCTTGCAGATTTCAGGGCGTCCACCATGCCGTTAAAGAAACTCTCGTACGAATCAGCAATCGCCGCAGCGTCGCTATCTCCGAATAAGCTGGCTAATTGTTTGAGATCGCTGACCTGCGTATCAAAGCCGTAGCAATCCAGGAGGATGACGGTTATACCCATGGCGGTCAACGCATCTATGTTGGTTATCGGCATCGATGTACATTGTCCGATGACGACATCTGCGCCTGTGCTGAGAACAATTTCCGGATTAGGGGTGTTATACGATCCAACATCTGTGCGTTCTGCCCACCAATCTTCTATCGGTTTCGTTTTCATTGTCGAACTTACGCCGACCACCTTGTCGCTCAGTCCGAGGATAGATAAGAATTCCGCCGCATTAGTGTTCACAACGCATACGCTCGTGACAGGTGTAGATACGGTCACTTCGACACCGTCGTTCTGTGTGATGGTTATGGTGTCATCGTCTCCGTCGGATGTTCCGCCGTTAGCGGCGGCATATGCTGAAACCCCTGCTACGACAAGGATTATTACAGCGAAGATCGCCATGTATTTTTTGTCCATTCATTCACCACTCTCATAGTTTATCAGGCAAAGGTGATTTTCGATCGATTTTCAAATAACCATCGAATTAGATTATTGGATGATATATCCAACATAATTTTTTCAATATATAATGCCTACGTTCGGCGTCTTAAATGTGGAAAATCTGCATTTTACGGAATCGATCGATATCCGATTATCCTGACAGATGCACCCGATCGAGCGATTGTACTTATTCAAGGAGATAAGACGGTTAAGCTGTAACGGATTTCAAAAATCAATGCTTCTTCGTATAGGCACGGAATGACAGATCAAATGCTCAGGTATGCTCGATTTCTCAGGGCCCTGATTTTTTTAGTATATCATGTATGCCAGATGTTTTTTATATTTTTATTTTATTTTTACAATTAAAATTGTAGCACCGTGTTATCCTCATCTGTCCAGATAAACAATAATGCACACATCTGAAACTTTTTGTCTAATATTTGTTTCTAATAAAACATAATATACTTAGAAAATCATCTACGGTACATGTCCAAGGGAATGTCTAAAGAGAGTTTGGCGGAGAAGACCAGAGTATACATTGACACACACCCCAGCATCAAGGACTGCGTTGCCAAAGGCCTGATAAACTATTCGTCGCTGGCACGTATGATAATGAAAGACATCGGCGTCGATAACGAAGAGGCGGTCATGATCGCATGCCGCAGGTACGCATCGAAACTGAGCCTGACGACCAACCACGAAATGGACATACTGAGCGTTCTAAAGGACAGCAGGCTGGAGATGAGGACCAAGACGTGCATCATCACTGCGAAGAACGACTGGTCGGTCCTCCACAAGATGGACAATCTATTCAAGGACCTGTGGAACGAGAACTCGATAATGCAGGTAGTTCAGTCCGCATCCGCGGTCACGATAATCGCCGACAAGATGCTCAAGGACAGGATCACCGACACCGTCGGAAGATTCAACATCATAAAGGTCAGGGAGAACCTCGTCGAGATCGTGGTGAAATCCCCTGAGAAGATAGTCGAGACCACCGGAGTGATAGCGTATCTGATCACAAACCTCTCCGATGCGGGGATCAACATCGAAGAGACCGTCAGCTGCTATACGGACACGATATTCATCGTCGGCGAAATCGACATGATAAACGCATACTCAGTACTGACCAAATGCATCCAGTCCGCTGAAGAGACAGTTAGCGACTGAACTCTCAGCCGACCACGTTGAGCCCGGCCCTTCTGAGCTCTTCGAGAAACTCCTTTTTCCTTGCGGGAGATATGATCACCGACGAGGAGTTCCCGAATTTTATACGTACGGTGTCGCCGGACATCCCGTAGAATGCGGAGCGATCGTCTTTTTCGGTATCTACGGAAGTGATTTTCGAGAACGCTATTTCTATTCGTCCGTCAGTGGAATCGATCGTCACCGAGGTTGCAGTCACAGTGTAATATGTTCTGCGGTAAACGTAGGTGGTGGCCACGAAAACGAACAGCATCACGGCGATCGCGACGATGCACGCTATAGACCATATCCATTCGTCAAGGAAGAGGAACCAGGTCACGGCTACAACTATAGCCAACAGGGGGGCGAGATAATACCAAAGCCCTCGTTTAGTCCTATATACAGAATCAGCCACGAGGTACCGAATGACCTGGTGACATATAATTTTTTTACATTTTTTGCATTTAGTCCAATCGAAAAAGACCGCATTTTTTCATCTGGTTTTTTATTTCATTAATTCCTAGGTCTTACGTGGACGTAATATCGCTCGTAGTGATGCTGTTCGTGCTATTCTTCCTGTCCAACGTAGGTTCCTTCATTTTTGAGAAGATGCACCTGCCCGGGATGATGGGGGAGATCGTCTTCGGAATCCTCGCAGCGAACATAGTCATAGCCGGACTTGGTGGATGGAATCTCCTGGATCAGATAGATATCATCGTTCAGACCCCGACGTCGGCGGGAAGCGAAGGATACAACGTCCTGATGCTGTTCTCAGAACTGGGCGTGATATTCTTGCTGTTCACCGTAGGGCTGGAGACCAGGGTCTCGGACCTTTTCAAGGTAGGTAAACCTGCGGTATTCGCGGCAATTCTGGGTATCGCCGTGCCTTTCGCACTCGGTTTTATATTCATGGGCATGACGGGAGGAGACACGATGTCTTCGCTGTTCATGGCCACCGCGCTGATAACTACCAGCGCGGGAGTGGCCGCTCACGTTCTGAAAAGCCTTAAAATGTCCAACACTACAGAGGGCAAGATAATACTTGGTGCCGCCGTGATATCCGAGATTGTAACATTGGTGATATTGGCTGTAATGTCGGGTGTCGCCAGAGGAGACAACTCCTCGTCGGGAGTCCTAGTGATAGTTTTTAAATCATTGCTTTTTGTAGTGCTGGCACTTGTTGTGTGCATATACGTGATGCCTAGGATACACGACTCGATAAACAATCACCGCGGACGGGAGCACCCAGACTGGACGATGCTTTTCGTAGGCATAGGTGTCTGTTTTGCATTGGCCATCGTTGCTGATACAATCGGCCTTTCAGTGATCATCGGAGCATACTTCGCGGGAATGATGTTCGCCGACAATGCCGAAGAATGGCATCTTATAAAGGAGATCGAACCCCTAAAGGAGTTTTTCATGACTTTCTTCTTCATAAGCGTAGGTATACGTGTTGTGCTGAGCGACCTTGCATCCCTTGAGGTGATTGCGTTCGCGATCGGCATATCGGCTATAGCCATACTTTCGAAGTATCTTGCATGTTCGATTGGCGCTAAGGCAGGCGACCGTTCCCTGGACCGCAGATCCATGAACATAATCGGCTGGGGCATGGTGCCGAAGGCGGAGGTCGTAATGGTCATAGCCACAATAGGGGTGATGTCCGGCGCGTTGGAGCCTGTAACGTTCTCGTGTGTGGTCATAATGGCTATCGCTGCAACTACGGTCTCCCACTTTATGGTGGAGAGAGGCTTCCGCAGGAAGTACGGGGACGTAGGGGCCGATACTTCGGTACAGGTGTGATTCCGATCATCAATTGATGCATCACTCGGGTGAAGGTGAACGGACCAATGAGGCCTTACACTTAAGATAAAAAGTACCATATCAGGGCGCGAGCTCATTGCTGAATGTCTCGATCCATATCGAAATATTCACGTACGATTCAGAATCCGAATCTTCAGATCATCGATATACTTCATGGGAACTGCCCGAGCGGTTTCAAGCTTCGGAAGCATCCGCCTTCAGCTTCAGCATATATGCCGACACTCCGCCAACCACGCAGAACAGCATCCCCGCAACCCACGTCCAGACATAACCGTCGAATCCGTAGTATCTGAGTCCGAACACCTCGAAAACCACGAAACCTGAAAGTATCGCACTGCCTAGGACAGGGCCGATCGAACCGCCGATCAGACGGAACATCGTGTTCATTCCCGATGCGATGCCGAAGTCCTCCGCCGGACTCGTCTCCACCACTACGTTTATCATGGAGACCATGGCCAATGCGTTTCCGATGCCTGCGACGCACATTGATAGCACGACGGTCCAAAGTTCCGGGGGGAACGCGGTCAGCAAGACTATCAGCATCAGGTCCCCGACGCCGAACAGGAACATACCTGCGGCCAGAACTTTCACGGAATTGCCGGGCTTCCTGCACCATTTTCCAGCCATAGGGCCGAATATCAGGCCCATGACGGCCATGGGCATCATTATCAGGCCGATATCGAACGTGTCATCGATGCCGAATCCGCCGTACATCCCCGGTCCCGCGAGGAAATACGGCAATGTCTGGAACAGCATGAACATGGATATCCCGAAAAGGAACGCGGTCACATGGGCGCCTGCGCCTTTCCCGGTGAGCAGGCCGAGTTTCATAAGCGGTTCCGCCGCCCTGCGTTCCCAAAATATGAACGACGTAAGGGAGATGATGAAGAATGCAAGGCATGAAATCACGACGGGACTCGAAGGGCCCTGTTCCTCCAAGGCCGTAAGGGCGATCAGCAAAGATAGTATGCAGACGGACAGCATGCCCGCTCCGACATAATCGACCTTCCTCCCCTTTACGAATATTCCCGCGTCATGTACCTTGAAGTAGAATATCGGAATGAGTATGAGGAACAGCGGCGCCGTGATGTAATAGCAATACTGCCAATCGAACTGCGAAACTATCCATCCGCCTCCCAGCAGTCCGATGGACACTCCGATGGAGAACATGGCGCTGACGATGCCGATCGACATGGGCACCATTTCCTTGGGGAACGTGTCCCTGATTATCCCATAGAATATGGGGAACATGGTGAGCCCGATCCCCTGCATCGCACGGAAGGCGATGAGGCAGATGAAATTGCCGTAGGTAAGCGCACAGCCCATCAGTCCGACGGTGTATATGACCAGGGTGACGATCAGCATCTTCCTTTTTCCGTAAAGGTCTGCCAGTTTTCCGACGATGGGGTTCAGCACCGCGCCGACAAGAAGATAGATGGACAGGATCCAGGGCACCCACCCGGCGTAGTCCGGAAAGCTCAAAGATATGTGCTGAAGGGCCGGGACAAGCATGATATCGATGAACATGACCATCAGCGCCACGAACGCCATCAGGATCAATGTGGTCCTGCAACCCTTCATATCCTCGCCCTTGAAATCCATTAACGGCCCCGTCTTTAAACGAGTCGCCTGTCTTTATTAATATCTGCCTGGAAGCGCATCGTCTCCTTCCGTCACGGTGCTTGCATCCCATCGAACGGTACGTCGCAATTATAGACTATGACCATCATCCCCGCCGCATGTCCTTCAGGTACGGCGGGTTGAGAGACTCTATAATCGCCTCTATAAAGAAAAACACCGAGGGAAAGGACATAGGTGTAGCCTTTTCCGGCGGGCTCGATTCGGGATTGGCCGCCGCGGTCGCCAAGGAATATGCCAGATCGGTCACTCTGTACACTTGCGGAACGGATACTTCTTACGACGTTATTATGGCCAGGGACCTATCGGAAAAGATAGGCCTCCCCTGGGTCCACGCATCGATATCCAAAGACAACGTAGAATCCAACATACGTGAACTGATAGCCGCGACCGGGACCCGGGACCCGTTCACCATCTCATACGAGCTGCAGCTGTTCTGCGTGTGCAAGGCATCCGGAGAGGACAGCATCCTGACGGGCCAGGGTGCGGACGAGTACTTCATGGGATGTGCCAAATTCGTTGGATGTCCATATGCCGATTACGAAATCTTCAGGAAAGACAGCGTGAAAAGGCTCCTGGACGTATCCATTCCCTGCGAGAAGGCCATAGCGGCCCATTTCGGACAGAGCATAGCATATCCATATCTCGACGAGGCGGTGATCGCGGAGATCGGGAAGATAGATCCCGCAGAACTCAGGCCGAAGGATATGGACTCCAGGAAGGCCGTCCTCAGGGAAGTAGCCATAGATCTGGGACATCCGGTCATAGCGGAAAGGAAGAAGAAATCCTCCCAATACGGCTCTGGTACTACGGACATCGTGCGCGCCCTTGCCAAGGAGAAGGGCATGATGTACAATCAGTACATAGCGTCCCTATACGACGAGGTAACAGGAAACGGAATCTGAATTTCAGATGAAGATCTTTTTCTGAAATAGCCAGAAACGGAATTTCAGATCCGTATGATGCTACCGTAGGCTCGGCGACGATCAAGAATGCGGCGATTCGGCTCGCAATATAACAATACTAAACTTAGGAAAGAGTCCCGAGGTACATGGATAGATCGAAATAGAATTCCTCCGAGCAAGGTATCCCTTAGATACATCATATCAAGGGTTTCTAGGTTACACGAACCTGAGCAAAACATGGGTTTCCGTATCAGAATAGGCGTATGGTTGAAATTCTCGAAGCACCATCAGAGAGGATGCGAGAGTATGGAACCAATTTATTTCGTCAAGTCGGACGCGGATATCCTGTTGCGGAACATAGGTTACCGGCAGGTGTCCCGATGGTATTCTGATGCTTTCGGTAAAGTTCACGATAAGATTGCCCCCTATGATCCTGGTTCTGTTCTCACAGACGGCCGCCCTCGCGGAATCTTTCCTGATTTTTAGGGGCAGATAAGGGAAAAATATCTCCCCGATCGCGGAGGGTAGCCCGTATGACATTAACGATGTTGCTCTGTGATGTGATGTCATTGCCCCTATTGCAGTATGCATTCGTCGCCATCGTGTTGTCATATGCCCCGTTCGCCATTTACCAAATGTACCTCATGATCATCAGCCTATACGGCAACGATGCCAAGGATGCGGAAAGGAAACCCGTATTGGAAAATGCCAACAATGTAATCGTCACCATAACCACCAACGGCATGGCCACGGACGTGGTAGAGAAGATAATATCCAACATCAGAAGCTATGAGCTGGGTCTGGAGATTTTTGTCATCAAGGAGCATAGGGACGGATTCGCATACAGCTGCAGGGAGATCACGGTTCCCAAGGATTACACATGTCCGAACGGTTCCAGGAACAAGATGCGGGCGATGCAGTACGGCAACGAATGGCTCCGCCGGGAGGGATATGGCAGGGAGACCTACATATGCCATCTGGACGACGACAGCATGGTGGACAAGCCCTATCTGGAGTTTGTGATGCACCGCATGACCGCCGAAGGAGGGCAGGGGTGCATAAGGCTCAGGGAGTTCGGAAGGCATCTCTTCTCGTCCCTTTCGGACATTGTCAGGGTGGCCAACTGCGAGGCCTGGTGCAGGCATTACAACAGGGGGAACAAGCTTTTGAAGGATCGGGACAATAACGGAACCTGCCCCTATGGATCCGGATTCCGATATATTGTGAGGTGGCCGTAGTTCTGATGACTCGCCGAGAAGGGGACGGTTATCGGAGACCATGAAAAACAGATGATACAAGAGCTGCGTGGACATGGAAAAGAGGTAGCCATGGGCAGCATCGGAAGTGATATCGCAATCGAGGCCGCCGATATAGCTCTTATGGGCGATGACATATCCCGTATGCCGTATCTGAAGTGTCTGTCCGATTCCATGTCGAGGACGAAGGCGAACATCGCGGCGTCAATGTGCATCAACGCTGTGGCGGCGGCTATGTCAATTTGAGAGAAGGCCATAGCGGCCCATTTCGGAAAAGATATAGTATATCTGTATCTCGACGAGTCTGTTACAACAGAGATAGGTAAGATGGATCCCGCAGAACTGAGGCCGAAGGACATGGACTCCAGGACGGCCGTCCCCAGGGAAGTAGCTATAGACTTTGGATATCCAGTCATAGCAGAAATAAAGAAGAAATCCTCACAGTACGGCTCGGGGACGACGGACATCGTTCGCGCACTCGCCAAGGAGAAGGGCATGACGTACAACTGTAATCGCGTCCGTCTATGAGGGTGCGGCGAGGGGGACGTCGTCCGCGAGTAAAGGGCAAATATGTAAGATAGAGAGTTTTGACGGGCCTCGGCCGACAAACAATTATCTAAAGAGATGGCCCTGAACATCCTTCAACATGGAACTGGATATCGAAGCCGTCAGGAAGATTCTGAGTGACGAACTCGAACTGTTCAACGAGTGCGCGGGCCGTCACCCCGATATGTATAATGAAAAAGCAGCTTACTTCAGATCCTTTACTTCCGACAAAATCAGAGAGATGTCCGTTGATGAATTCAGGGCGTATCTGCTTCGCTTCGGATCATTCATCAGAGAGGACGATCTAGACAACGCCCTGATCTACACGGACCTGAGTGTCTTTCGAGAGTATTATGCGGGACTGTATGATAATAGCATCAACGAAGAGACCTGGAACGGTTTCGTGAATAATAAAATGGTGTCCATGTCAAGAGCCAGCGAGCCCTTGTATTATCTGGACAACGTGAATTATATTTACTGCAATTCAAGCATTAAGAGAGGCTTGGCCGCCATCAGCGGCAATGTCTGCAGTAGCTCCGATGACTGGAATGAGTATCTCAGGATACTGCGCATCTGCAAGTCCATGGTCAATATAATGGGGGATGTAGGGTACGAAAGGCCCGATATGACTGTACTGTCAAAATTTCTTGCTTTCTATCAGGCGAAGAAAGGGCTGTTTAAACCAAAAAAGAACAGTGGCGGCATAGACCTCTCGGTGAAGACGGCGATGTATGGATCAATGAAGGACATGGTGTCCCAGTTCGCAAGAGATTTGGACCTCGTGAGCAGACGCCCTGACAACGTCAGGATTCAAAATGATTTCAGGTCGAAGTACGAAGTTTTCTCAAGACTGATGTCCGATGATGAAATACTAGATATGATTTCGGAAGATGATTCCGGGCTCGGACAGTTGAGAAACGAAATTTCTTCGATGAACAGAAGTTATCGTGAATTCAAGGCTGAATGTAAAATCACGCCACCCGGGAGGAAAGAAGCCCTTTCCAGTTATCTGGACAAGATCATGTCAGATGTGGATCCTGACATAGTGCTCGATGAGGAACAGCGCGCCGCCGTATTGGCCGAAGATGATTATTGTCTTCTCATCGCAGGGGCCGGCTCGGGTAAGACGACCACAATGGCTGCGAAGGTGAAATACCTGGTGGAACGCTGCAACATCGACCCCAAGGATATCCTGATAACATCCTTCACAAACAAGGCCGTGGACGAACTGAAACAAACAGTCAACGTAAAGATGCGCATAAATGCCAATGTGTTCACGTTCCACGCGTTTGCATTCCAAATTCTAAGAGAGGATATGGAAGTTACGCCCAAGGTCGAGAGCAAAGGAGGAAAGATATTGTCCGACATCCTTGGTAATTTTGTTTTCAAGGACAGCGAGTTGCTTAGAAAACTCATGCTGTTTTTCAGTTATTACATGAATATTCCGGAAGAAGCTCTGAAGTGTAAGAATCTTGACGAATATCACGAGCTGAAGACAAAACAGGAATTCGAGACCCTTAAGAGCGGAATGAAGGAATATGTCTCTGCGATCGAATACAGATGTTCGAAGAACAAGGAGACGCTTATGGGGGAGTACGTAAACTCGGCCCAGGAGGTTGCCATAGCGAACTTCCTTTATCTAAACGGAATCGATTATGAGTACGAGAAGACATACCCGCACAACATCCCTGGGGCCAGAAAACTATACACTCCGGATTTTTTCATCAAACAGGGAGATAATGAGGCTTACCTGGAACATTTTGGTCTTTCAGAAGACCTGAAGAATGATATGTATTCCGATAAGACGTTGGAGACATATATGGCCAGCATAGGCAACAAGAGATATATCCACGGAAAATACAAAACCAAACTGCTGGAGACATGGTCCCAATACAATGATAAGAGGCAATTGATCGACCATCTTTCGGAGCTGCTGGTGAACAACGGGTTCGTACTCAGCCCCCGCAACCCGGAGGACGTCTACAGGCGGATGAAGGAGGTTGGCAAGGAGAAATATCTTTTTCCTTTCAGCAAATTCATGTTCAGGTTCATAGAACTCTTCAAAACCTCCAACTTCAAACTGGAAGACTTTGAAGCGTTGAAGGGACGCACGGACAATTATCGTACTCTGCTCTTCCTCGATCTGGCAAAGGAAGTATACGCCCAGTATCAGGATATTCTGGAAAGCGGGAACAAGGTCGATTTCAATGATATGATCAATCTGGCCTACGAAGATCTGAAAGAGAAAGAGTCAAAAGGCATCAAGTTGCCGTACAAGTACATCATAATCGATGAGTTCCAAGATATCGCCAAACAGAGGTTCGATTTCATAAGACAGCTTTCGAAAGTCTCCGATGCGAAAATAATCGCAGTCGGCGACGACTGGCAGTCGATTTACGCCTTTGCAGGGTCTAAACTCGACATATTCACCAAGTTTTTGGACCTAATGGGCGGGGGCAGAAGGATGAACATAACCCACACGTACCGTAACTCCCAGGAGCTTATCGATGTCGCAGGTGCGTTCGTACAGAAAAACATCAATCAGATTCCTAAGTCCCTCATTTCCCAGAAGCACGTGGAAGATCCTGTAGTACTGCGTGCGTTCGACGACAGCAATTCATATATGGTAAATCTTGCCGATGTAGTGACGGAGACCGTCGGAGACATCGTCGATGAATTCGGGGAGCAATCATCAATTTTGATCATAGGGCGCTATAATTACGATGCGTTCAAATTGGCAAACACCAAAAAATTCACAAAAATGGATGACGGTGGCGGCATTTCGTGCGAAAAGTATCCGAATGCCAACATTACTTTCCTCACTGCGCATAAATCCAAGGGGCTAAGCTTCGACAATGTGATAATACTAAATCTCTCGGAAGATCAATACGGTTTCCCCTGTCAGATAGAGGATGACCCTATAATGAGGTTGCTCATTCCTCCCGAGAGTGAAATAGAGTATGCCGAAGAGAGACGTCTGTTCTATGTTGCGCTCACTCGTACTAGAAACCGCGCGTTCCTGACGGTACCTCTGAAAAGACCATCTAAATTCATCGTCGAGATGATACATGATGGATATCTCGAGTGCCCCGAAGGAATGAATCTAAACCGTGCGGAAAAAACACGTTCCTATTGTCCGTTATGCGGTTTTCCACTCAAGTATCAAAGGAATAAGAATTATGGATTGCAGCTGTATATTTGTACAAATGAGCCCGAGCTCTGCGATTTCATGACCAATGACAAAGACCATCCGTACGACATCAAGAAGTGTCTGGATTGCGACGGATATCTTATTGTGAAAGAAAAACACAGCCTGTTCTACGGATGTACCAATTACAGGGAAGACGGTAAAGGTTGCAACCATACGGAAATGATCATCTGACGCACGATGAGGCCAGAGATCATATTATTCGCATGGCGGAGGAAAACGGGCGCCGTGAAACCATTCTCATATGTAGAAATAATAGGAGTTCAGAAGATAGTCCTCCTGATACTTCCGCGCCAGCGTATGCAGTATGTTCTTGACCGACTTCAGTTCCGCTCTTCCCGATATGAAGGCATTCAGCGTGTCGTGGAAGCGTTTCTTCTCGGAATCCGTCGCTTTATCGTTCAAATATCCCCATACATGCTGCGCCGCGTTGACGGCGTTGTTCACTCCGATCGGCGTAACCAGGGACCCCTCAATTAAATGGTACATCTCCAGTGCGTGATAAGACGTCTTGTCCTGCAGCAGTTTCCGGATCGCGTGATATTTATCGGGCGCCCTCTCCATAACGGAGTACTTGTAGCGCGCCCATTCGGCCTCAAGCGCCTTGATGCCCCTGTCGGAGACGCAGTTGATGCATTTCAGCGCAGACATATTCTTGTCCTTTACTTCGAGCATGATGTCCGTGCCGGTACCGGACACCTCACGGTAGTAATCGAGGAACTCGTCGATCCTTATGGATCCGGAATGCGCGCCCGGCCTCTTGTCGGGATTCTGCTGGGAATAATGGACCTTCTGCGGGCCGTCCTCCATGGTCCAAGTCTCCCGGCACTTCTCGATCCAGTCCACGTCCCTGCATGATGCGTCTGCAGGATTAACGGCATTGTGCAGGTTGTCGTACACCGCCGGCATCCCCGTCGCAGATGCGGTCTCGATCACGTCCTCGATATTGAACAGCTTGTCGTCGTTCTCCAGCACCAGCCGTTTCTTGACCTCGGCATCTAGAAGTTTGTATCTGGACACGAAACGTTCTTTGGCACGCCCCTTGTCGCCGTAGACGCCTCCGAGATGCAGTATCATCTTGTGCTCGGGCCCTAGTCCCAGGCCGTCAAGGACCTTCGCGTGGTAGTCCAGGTCCCGCGAGGCCCGGTCGGCTACCGATTCGTCCGTCGAATTGAGAACGGTGTACTGCCCGGGGTGCATCGACACCCGCATACCCGACCTGCGTATTTCTCCGCCGATGGATTCCAGCTTATCGGAATAATGATTTTGCCACGGCAGCTTTTCCGCCAGGCTCGAGCCGAAAGGTATCAGGTCCGAAGATATGCGGAACATCCCGATGCCGTTCCTTGCGTTGTATGTAATAAGTCTTTCGAGGGCATCGAGGTTGCTGCCGATGAGGGAGAGAAGCAGCTCTTCGTTTGCATTTTTCATGATGCAGTTCTTCATGCCGCTTCCCGGCACGCCCAGGGCGAGGCATGCATATCCGATGCTCATACGCCGTCCCTTCCGCGCCTCAGGTACATAACGGGGTATAGTCCCGTTCAGAATAATATGTTTCTTTGTTGATTCGGTGACTTACGATGATTTCGGGACGACCGGGAATCTGATGATGGTTTTGAGTCTATCTTCTTCCACCCTGTTCGGGTCGGAGAGATATATTTCATGATAGGGGCCGTTCACGGCGTACTCTTTTTCCTCGATGTATTCCATCAGCTTTCCGATGGATCCGCCGACGGAGCCGTAGCTTCCCGTGTGCAGCGTCTGCACAGACGGACCTTCCTCGGATTCAAAAAGATACGCCGCATCCAGGTCCAGCCCCGGCTTCTTTTTCTTAATGGATTCCTTTATCGCTTCGAAGAACTTTTTGTCTACGAACTCGGGCTGGCGGATCGCCATCTTCCATACCCAGGTATTATTGTCATCAATGCAGAAAGGCATATCGCGTGTTCCGTACAGGCCCTCGGGCGGCATCACGGTGTATTCATAATATCCCTCAGGCTGGGCTCCGTGCATTCTGCTCATCTTGATCCCGTATGCCAGATTGAAAAGGATCCCCATCATCTTCTGGATGCTCTCTCCGTTCAGCGGTCCGTTGCCGTCCACGGCTATGAACTTCATCGACGGGACGGTCACTTCGAAGATGCCTGCCTTGGGAGAGTACAGATCTTTGCGCTCCTTCTTGAAATCTCTTTTCATATCGAGGTCCCCTTTTCGCATCGTTTTATAGTATTAAAGATACTGATAATTCACAAAAAGACGACCGCGGAGCCGTCCAGAATCGAACATATGATTGTTCTCAGATCGGTAGAAATCCTAACAGGTTTGCAATATGGGATATGTGCATCAGCTTGTCCGGACTCGGAGAGGAAACGGAAGGAATCTCATTTTTAACGGATGAGAAGGGTGCAATAATGTCAGAAATCTTCTTCGAGAGACGATTAAGGAACCATATCATGCACGATTAAACGAAATCATAGTTCTGGACAGCTCCTGAAAACCCCCGAGATACATCATTTGGGAATCAGAAATATATCGGTACAGATATCTTTGTCACGGCTCGGATATGGTGCACTTCGTCGACGCTAAGACACTTTTGAACGCCCGCGGAGGGATGAACATATATCGCGGGTGCACCCACGGCTGTATCTATTGCGATTCGCGCAGCAGGTGCTACCGGTTCACGCATCCATTCGAGGACGTGGAGGTGAAGCGGAACGCCCCCGAGCTTCTCGAGAAAACATTATCGTCCAAGCGGAGGAAGTGCATGATAGGCACGGGCTCCATGAGCGACCCCTATATGCAATGCGAGGAGGACCTGCGGCTGACCCAGAGCTGTCTGGAGATCATAGAGGGCCACGGTTTCGGTGCGACACTCATAACGAAATCGGACCTGGTGCTCCGCGACATCGACCTTCTGGAGAGCATCAACCGCAAGGCTAGGTGCGTCGTACAGATGACTCTAACCACATACGACGAAGAGATGTGCCGCATATTGGAGCCGAACGTCTGCGGCACGGAAAGACGCTACGAGGTCCTGAAGGGGCTGCGGGACCGGAAAATTCCCACCGTGGTGTGGCTCACGCCCGTGCTTCCGTTCATAAACGATACGTGGGAGAACATATCCGGAATACTCGGCTACTGCGAGGAAGCCCGCGTGAGCGGGGTGATATGCTTCGACATGGGGATGACGCTCAGAGATGGGGACAGAGAGTACTATTACGCGGCCCTCGACGATCGTTTCCCGGGTCTGAAGGAGAAGTACATCCGGACGTACGCGGATTCATACATCGTCCGTTCACCGAACGCCGATAGTCTGATGAGGATGTTCAGAAGCAGATGCATGGAGAATGGCATCATATCCGACCCGGACGCATGTTTCGAGTTCATCCGCCGTTTTCCGGAGAAGAACAGGCAGACCACGCTCGATATCTGATATGGTGGCCATATCTTTCACATCATTTCACCCAGGGGCCCGAATCCTTTCGATGTCCCTGTAGTCCGTCTCCTAAAGGCAAATCATAAAGCCCGCCATCTGCATCGACCGTAACCATGAGGCCCGAAAGCGACATGCGGCAGGAAACCGTCGGCGACCGCTACGGATTCGATAAATTAAGAGAGGCCAACGCCGGATTCGGCCGCGGAGAGATCGGTGTCAAGGAGTACAAGGGCATCTCGGGAAGATACGGCAGCTACGCGCAGAAGGGCAGGGAGAAGCACATGGTGCGCCTCCGCCTTGCGGGAGGAGATGTATCAAAGGAGAAGCTGAGGTCCATCGCCGACGTCATATCCAGATACGACGTTGAGATGGTACACGTGACCACATGCCAAGCGATCCAGTTACACGGCCTCTCCGGAGAGCAGGCCTGCGGCCTGGCCGAAGAGGCTTGCGCCAACGGCATCATCACTATCGGCGGAGGAGGCGACTATCCTCGCAACGTGACGGCTTCGCCGCTTTCCGGCGTGGAGAAAGGCGAGTCGTTCGATGTACTTCCTTATGCGAAGGAGGCGGAGAGGTATCTGCTGGGCATCGTAGATGACGTAAAGTTACCGCGCAAGCTGAAGGTTGGCTTCTCGAACTCCGTCGCCAACGAGACCCATGCCACGTTCAGGGACCTGGGTTTTATGGCCAAACCCAACGGGACGTTCGACGTCTACAGCGCCGGAGGGCTGGGCAACGAGCCGAAGATGGGTCTTCTCGTCGCGGAAGATGTGGACCCGTCGAAGACGCTCTATTGCATCAAAGCGATGGTTAACATCTTCGTGAAGCACGGCGATTATAACAACAGGGCGAGGGCCAGGACCCGCTATATGCAAGACACGCTCGGAAGGGAGGGATACGTGAACGCGTACAGAAAGGAGCTCGATACGGTTCTGGCGCAAGGCGGGATGGACATCGCCGTTTACGACGTATCCGCGGACAAGAAGGGATGCGGCACCGCGGAGGGGAAGAGGATACGCCCCCAAAAACAGGACGGGCTATATTACATCTCGTACCATCCCATCGGAGGGGACCCTGCACCGTCCAAGCTGGGAGAGATATACGATACGATAAAGGACATGTCGCACGTGGGACTGCGCACATCCCCGGACCAGACGCTATACGTTATAAATTGCACCGCGGAGGAGGCGGAGAAAATATCTTCAATAACGGAAGACGGGGCGGAGACCCTTTTCGAATCGTCCGTGTCATGCGTAGGCTCCGAAATATGCCAGCAGGGGCTTAGGGACTCCCGGGGGCTGCTTGACGAACTCGTCGAGATGTCGAGGAGGAACAAATTCGCCGACGGGGTGCTGCCGAGGGTGAACATCTCTGGCTGCGGTTCTTCCTGCGCTACACATCAGATCGGGACCATCGGTTTCCAGGGGACGTCCGTCAGAGAAGGCGGTACGTCGGTCCCCGCGTTCTCGGTGTTCGCCGACGGGTCCCATATGGCGGGAGAGGAGAGGTTCGGCGGATCTGTTGGAAAGATGAAGGAAGAAGACATCCCGCTGTTCCTGGAGGATGTGGGCAAGGCTGTATGTGCAGCAGGGACGGACTACAGGTCGTGGTTCGATTCCGATAGGGGGGCGTTCATGGAGATCGCCGGAAAGTATGTTGTGGAGAACTGAAAAGTTCGATCGATCTTGAACTTAATGATTTTTACGGGGGTTCGGAAGCCCCCGGCTTCCTGCCCCCGGATTACATGAGCTATGCCGATAGAATGTACGGTCAGCTCAGCACGTCCGACATTTCGTACACGACGCCCTTCTTCTGCGAGACGACCCACATCGCGGCCATGACCGCCCCGCCCACGAAGATCTCCCTCGAATGGGCCTGGTGCCGTACTTCGATGCGTTCGGAGTTGCCTATGAACATCACGGTGTGGTCGCCGACGATGTCTCCGCCTCTGATCGCATGTATGCCGATCTCCTTGCCGCGGGGGCAGACGCCCTCGCGTCCGAAGACGAATTCTTTTCCGCCCATCTCCTTGCTGATGATCTCGGCCGCGGTCATCGCGGTGCCGCTGGGAGCGTCCTTCTTCTGGTTGTGGTGGGCCTCGACGATCTCCACGTCGTATCCGTCTCCCAGGTACCTTGCGGCCTCCCTGATGAGTTTGAAGAAGACTCCGACCCCGATCGAGTAGTTCGATGATATCACGGCTGCGACGTTGTTCTTAACGACGGCCTGGGTGATGTTCGTCTTCTGCTCGGCCGTAAGTCCGGTGGTCCCGATGATGAGGTTCACTCCGGCCGCGGCGGCGACCGGTGCGTTGGCCGCGGTCGCAGGCGCGATGGTGAAATCGATGAGCACGTCCGTCCTGCTCTCCTTGAGGACGGACGCCAGGTCCTTGGAGTCCGATACGGGGACGTCCAGCTTTCCCACTCCGACGACCTCCCCTATGTCCTTGCCTATGTTGACCAGGTCAAAGGCCGCCGATATCTTTACGCCGTCGGTCGCCAGGAGGCGGTGGATGATCAGGCTGCCCATCCTGCCGCAGGCGCCTACCAGCGCGACCCTCGTGTCGCTCATTGGAGCACCCCTTTTCCGGACACTTCGTCCGAGCGGTTCCCGAAGAGAATTGAAGAAGCGATGATGATGGGTCCGGTGATGTGCTCTATATACATGATATATCACAACGCAATCTGAACAGGGATATTTAAGAATGCGTGGAATATGTGAAAATCTCGCCCCCGTGCTGTCCGAAGAGGGGCGCTGAAGCATAACCGCATACCCGGCAATTCGTCGACCGTTAAGTGCATAAAAATTTAGCGATGTATGTCGGGCAAGGCCCGACCATAACCGCTAAAATCAATGACAAGCGGAGAGCGTACCTTGTAGAGATTTTGGGGTCGTCCATAGGATGATAGGATGACGCTCGACACAGGCTGCAACAGAGGGTAAGAAGGCTATCAATGCAGACGATGAAGGTGGCGATGTTCGAGCAGTGCGGTCTGACAGAGACGATCGATTCGCGTTTCGCTATCGATTCCCCCAAGAAGACGACTCCCGGGGCGCGGCGAGGGTCCGCATACTGGTTGTGAGAAGATTACTGAATACGCGGTCCGCTAGGACATGTTCGAAGCGGATGAACTGATGAGGATCATAGAATCCACGGAGAAGCGCGTTCCGGAGAACAACATCGCATACTGCGCAACGAGAACGGCCAGCACGGGGCTGATGAACTGCCAGATGAATTTTGCCGACGATTCGAAGAGACTGCAGCGGATAGCTAACGGCCACGGCGAGAACGAGGATGTCGATCTTATCGTGGAAAGGATGCATCGGACGATGCACGCGCTGATCGTATGCGCCGTCGAGGGCGTGGCGTACGCGGAGAAGTTCCGGGAGGAGTACCATGACCGAACGCTCTGAGAAGTACATGGAGAAGGAGTTCATCCGCTTCGACGACGAGACGTTCACGCTGAAGCAGCTCAGAGAGGAGCTGGAGGAGTTCACGGTAAGTATCCCGATGCCGACATCTACGTGGACGGGGACGAGAAGGCCATCGTCGTCAGGAGGAGGATATGGTGACGTCACCGTACGAAGGCTGACCGCAGTCCTTTACGCGAGAGTCTCCACCGATGACAAGGGACGGACCAACGAGACGCAGATTTGCGAGATGAGGAAGTGGTGCGAACGCGAAGGCGTGAAGGTGTTGGAGATATTCCAGGACAAGCAGTCCGGCAAGGACCTCGACTGTCCGCAGTTCCTGCAGGCCGTCGGACGCATCGCGACAGGAGATGTCAACATACTCCTCGCATTGGATGTCACCCGTCTCACGAGGAACAACCAGCTCGGCGAGGTAAGGAAGATGATCGAGCCGTTCCGTACGCAGATCCGTTTCGTCATGGATCCGTTGGATCCCGACAGCGTCGGCGGACGTATCACCACTGCTGTCGAGGAAGCGTTCGGTGCGGAGGAGCGCAGGGTGCTGGGCATCAAGACCTCCCAGGGGATGAGGACGCGTCAGCTGCAGGGCATTCATATCGGACGTCCGTTGGCGATGGTGTTCACCCATCGCGTAGAGGAGAACAGAGCATGTATCAAGACGGACGGGAAGCAGCAGACGAAGATCGTCTCCCTGAAAGCGGTGATGGAGCTCGCGTCTGAAGGCTACTCCCTGGCGAAGGCGGCCAAGGTGCTCGGCGTGTCTAAGATCGCGCTCGCGGCGAACCTCGTGTCCGAAGGGGAGAAGGAGGAGTTCCTTGAAATCTGCGGCAAAGCGAAGAACAGCGGTACAAAAGGTGGTACGACCGAAAGGGTCGGGAATACCGAGGAAAACCGTACGGAAAGGGGGTCGGATTGAGCATGTACAGAAAGGAACCCTTTGCGACGGGGAAGAGACCCTTTGCGACCGAAACACGGGAAAGGAGCGATAAGGACAGGCCCGGACTATTCCCGATGCCACCGTGCCCCGTCTGCGGATCCCGCGGTGTCATCGAGGGCGTGAGTCCCCGGTTGAGCATCACATTCTATTCCGCAAGATGCACAGAGTGCTCGTACCGTTACAAGTTCTTCCGGAAGAAGAGGTCGCTCACGCTCGCGAGGAAGATAGGATGGGATGATAGAGAATGACCGCCCCGGACAAGATGGAACGCAATTGGATCCTCGACGCGGGGACTGTTCAGGCGCTGTCGATCACCAGACTGTGGCTGCCGCCCGATCTGACGTATGCGGATATCCTGCGCATGTCGACCACGATGCTGTTCGAGGAAATCGACAGGGTCTGCATGAAGGAAGGCGTTGGAGTCAACGAGGCGATCCATCTGATGTTCGAGAGGTATTCGAAGACATCCGTGCCTATCGAGATCAAGGTCAATTTCACACCCGGTCCGGGAAGGAACGGGAAACAAACCGATTCAGAAAAAAACAAAGGAGACAAGTCACAATGATAACGAAATGCACTGAGAACAAGAAGACAAGTTACAAGGAGGGATCCGCGTGAGTCCGGAATTCGATTTCTGGGAAAGATCCGAAGTGATTCCGACGAAGAATGAGATCGAAGTGGTATCGCGCTGCATCTTCCTGGGCGAGCACGGGATATACACCCATCCGAGTTCGGAGTTCACAATTTGTCCAGGAGAAAAGGAGAGTTGCAATCGCAGATATTCGAAGAGTTGAACGTCCAACTATCCCCACGCTTTTTCTATCCAGCGTGGGGGAAACAACTTACTTCTTATCATCACGACGGACGTCCAATCTCTTCAATCCTGATTCGGTTCTGATTGTGCATGACAGATGTTTCTTCATGCGCATGTGTTCGCACCCATTGTTATAATTGTCAATGATCCAAGACAGTTTCATCCTGTTACGTTCTTCTCTGATGAAATCTGTATTGGAATTTGCATTCTCAACCACTTTCAAGATCGAATCGTCTATTTTACTCAGGCAATCCATCAATTCACATTCTTCCGATGACGGCTCATCTTGGAAATTCGGTTCAAACCATAACATCGGACGATAATAGTCGAGGTATCTCCAACCATCCGCATCTTTGAGGAAGAAGTATTCTACCCTCATATGATCCGTGTGATCTTCGTCTATCGATGCGAGTATCTCATCGAATGTGTCATCACCGATGATCATACGTGGATTTTTTGCCTCTTTGTTTTCCATCTCATAGGCATCGATGAGAGCAGGACCATAAACACAATCATCATCGATATACAGGTCTCCGATCGTGAATGAACCGCGCGTCAGGACGTTGAATTCCCATAGAAGCACGCGTTGAAGTTCCGCTATCTCTCTGAAGAAGCTGACATGAAACATATGGTGTGGGATGATCTTTTTTTCTGGATCCCATTTCATGCAGATGATGAAGTTGTCCGAGAAGATCTTCGTCCTGATGCGCGGTATCATCGAGGGATCGTAATCCTTGCTCTCTCTTTCGATTTTCTTTATCCTTTCCACCGTGGCCAAGGTCGTTTTCAGGAATTCATCGACGAGTTCCGGATGGAGTCTTATCTTGTCGCGATAACCTAGGATATCCATATATGCGACCAGGTATTTTTCGACAGAGGGTTCATTTTCAGACATAATGGCGTTAGGATATCACTATTCAAATCTTTACAGATTGTCGTTCCTTTGCTGTTCCAGATTTATTTATCAGATGCCGAAGTTTGCATTAAATCGTTGTGAATCGTGTTGTTTATTAGACAGATTGTACGTTGAATTTGTTCAAAATGTGTCGTGTTGTTCTCGAATCAGCATTATTATTAAATTGAGGCAACAACATTCAACAAAAGATGGGTTCTGTTCTTCATTATTCAGCGGCAATGCCTGCAACTCCATTTGCTTTCCCTGAGACCAAATTGGTAGCACGGCTGATGCTGGATTCCGATGATAGATCAGTCGTGAAACAAGTGGTCCATGATAACAATCTTCTGCAGGTGAAGACCGACAGCAATGAGGAGAAGATCTTCAACTATGCATATGGCCGGATGAGTCAATTATCTGATGAACTGAAACGTATAATCGTTTCCGGCGATGAATCCGATGGAAGATTCGTGAATCTTGTTTCGATCATGAAGTGGGATGCATTGTTCATGGATTTCGTGGTCGAAGTCTACAATGACAGATTGATCAACAAGAATCCGATAACCGACTATGATATCATGTCCTATTTCGAGAGGAAGGGGCGTGAGGACCCAAACGTTGCTTCCTGGAAATATGTGACCGTGTACAAATTAAGAAGACTCTATGCACGTGTCCTTTTCGAAGCTGGATTGCTGAAGTCGTCGACAGGGAGCAGGGAGATATGCACACCGTATATCGGACGTTCAACTATAGATGCGCTGTGCGACGAAGGATACGGAACTTACATTAGCGTTACACTGGGAAGAAGATGAAGATACTTGGAATAGACGAGAGGCTGAACAGGATCAAGGATGTCATCATCAACGATCCGTTCTTCGGGGGCAAATCATTGAGCAGCGGCACCGGAGGGTATATCTTCGATTATGATCCGGAAGATGAACTCGTCGTCAGGGAATTCGTCAAGAATTTCAAGGACAGGAAGGACCTCGGTTTCGATGTCCAGGAATTCGATCTCTTCGAGATCATGATTGGGTATCTCCAGGAACAGGGCTATTTGGAGACTGCGTTCGAATTGGAAGAGGAATGCCGCAACGAGAAGGAAGGCATAGGGTACATGATACGCGCTATGGCCGATCTGTTCCAGGCTGACAGTCAGAACGACATCTTCATTGATTATATTCAGAAACATGCTGTCAAAGGCAATGTGCTATTCATCACGGGTGTCGGAAAATGCCATCCGTTCATACGTTCGCATAAGATACTGAATAACTTCGACAGCAAATTGAACGGCGTCAAGACCGTCCTGTTCTACCCGGGGGACTACAACTCGGATGAACTGAAACTTTTCGGAACGATTCCCAGTGAGAACTATTACCGTTCCATGAAACTTGTAGAAAGGAGTGAATGATCATGTCAAAAATAGGGGAGATGTTCGAGAAAGATATCAGCAGGCCGATGAACCCGGTCATCAAGGTTAGCGATCAGAATGATGAGAATGTGATATTCCAGGAGCTTGACGAGTACGTGGTCACACAGGAGATCGATGAGAATCTGGAGAAGTTCTACAAAGGTATCGCCGATGGCATGAAGACCAACACCGATGCTGTTGGCGTCTGGATCTCTGGTGATTTCGGAAGCGGTAAATCCCATTTCCTGAAGATACTCTCATTCCTTCTCAAGAACAGTAAGATCCGCGACAAGGAGGCCATAACGTATCTTCAGAACAAGGTGTCCGAGGCAGTATATTCGTATATGCAGACTATCGGAAGGAAGAATGTCGAGACGGTCCTTTTCGATATCGATGCCGAGAGCAAGGAAGGCCAGAATGCGGACAATCTCGTCCAGATCTATTTGATGGTCTTCAACAGGATGCTCGGTCTGAGTACCGTCGCATCCGTCGCGGAGATGGAACGTCATATCATCCGGGAAGGGAAGTACGATCTCTTCAAATCCAAATATCAGGAGATCTCCGGAAAGACATGGGAATTTGACAGGACCAAGCCTGCATTTGTCAAGCCCAAGATCAAGGCCGCATTGGTGGCCGCGGGTCTTTACAATGAATCAGATGCCACCGACGTCGCGGATACCGCTACGAAAAAGCTCGAGGTCAGTGTTAGGGACTTCGCAAAACTGGTGAAGGAACATTGCGCGGAGCAGGGGAAGGATTACACATTGTTCTTCCTGGTCGATGAGGTCGGACAGTTCATCTCGGGCAACACACAGCTGATGTTGAAGCTTCAGACAATCACCGAGGAACTCGGTGTTGCCTGCCATAGACAGGCTTGGAATATCGTCACCAGTCAGGAGGATATCGATCAGGTCGTTGCCGGAGTCAATAACAAGGATTTCTCCAAGATCCAAGGACGTTTCGGTGTTCGTGTGAAGATGTCCTCGTCGGATGTGAAGGAGGTCATCGAGAAGAGGATACTTCTGAAGAAGAGCAATTATGTCGATGAGTTGAAAGCATACTATGATGTGAATCGCGATGCCATTCACAACAAGCTCAACTTCGACAACGGTGTGAACATCAGGCTGTACAAGAACAAGGAGGAGTATTCCAACACATATCCGTTCGTCCCGTATCAGTATCAGATGCTACAGACCATGCTCACCCAGCTGAGGAACAAGAGCAGAGCAGGAAAGAACATCAGTAACGCAGCACGTTCGATGCTGAAGACCTTTAGGGATACGGTCGTCGAGTACAAGGATAACGATTCTTTGTCGGTGATCCCGATGTACGCGTTCTACGATTCGCTCACACCGGAGTTGGACAGTCCGACACTGCAGGCGTTCTACGATGCGAGCAAGAACGATATGCTCGATGTCGATTTCGACCTCAATGTTCTGAAGACACTGTTCCTTGTGAAATATTACGACGGATTGACAATATCTGTCACTAACATCACATCGATGATGGTATCTTCGTTCGACGAGAACAGGATCACCCTGAAGAAGAAGGTCGAGGAAGCGTTGGATCGCCTCGTTACTCAGAATCTTGTGCAGAGGAATGGGGACACATACGTTTTCCTTACGAACGTGGAGCAGGAGATAAATCTTGAGATCAAGAGGGAATCCGTAGATGTAGGCAAACGTATCCAGGAGATATCCCGTATCGCATTCGGAGAGATCCTTGGACTTAGCGGTAAATACAAGTATGACAGCGATCACCCGTATCCGTTCAACAGAATTGTCGACGGGGAGAACGTCGATGGTACGAGTTACGAATTGGGTCTTGCCATATCCACACCGGCAAGTAGAGTGGATCCTGCCACGTTGACCATGGAATCCATCAATTCTGTCGTTCTCGAATTGCCGGGCGACGATCGTGTGATCATTCAATGCAATGAATACATCTCGACCGAGAGTTATCTTTGCAAGAATATGAGCTCCGACCTCCCCAAAGGGAAGAGGGCGATACTGGAAGCCAAGGAATCCGAGCTTAAGGACATGAAGGACAGATTCAGAGAACTGCTTTCCGATGCACTTCAGTCTGCCAAGATATACATCAACGGTTCACCGGTGCAGATCAACGAATCCAAGCCGGGAGCTCGTGTCGAAAAGGCCATGAGTCAGCTGATCGAGGCCACATACAGCAAAATGGATTACATGAGGAATCCGAAGAGCAAAACTATCGTGGAACAGATCTTCAGGAACAGATCGATAATCCCATTCGATAAGGCCTGCGGAAGCGAAAGGAACGCCATTGATTCTGTTGTTGATTATATTTCTGAACAGGCGAAGATCAACGCTACCGTCAGGATATCGAATGTGATGGAGAAGTTCAGGAAGAGACCGTACGGGTTCAATGACGTGGATATTCAATGGATATTGGCGATCCTGTTCCGTCACAATAAGATCGGGCTTGTGTTCGAAGGAGTATCATATGATGGTAAGAAGGTGGATGCAGACAAAGGTATCGATCTGATAACCAGGGCCAAGAACTACGATCGCGTGGAGATCAAATTGCGTGAAAGCGTCTCGTCGGCATCGATCAACAAGGCCGCCGATATCTTCAAGGAGATACTGGCGAAATCACTGCAGCTTGATGAGAGTGCATTGGTCGGTGCGATCAACAGCGGTTCGAAAGAGCTGATGCACGAGATCGATGGATATCTTGATAAGATAAGGTCGAACCCCAAATACCCCGGAAAGGAACAGCTGGATGCAATGCGCTTGATGCTCAACAGCACTGCGAGCATGGGTTCTCCGGACATATTCCAATATATCGACCACAACGAGGATGCATTCAGGAATCTTCGTGACAATCTGGACAGCCTCAGAGGGTTCTTCGCAGAGGACAGCCCCAGAAGAAGGTTGTTCGACAGAGGCCTCTCATGTCTTGCCGCGTATACCAAGGATGAGAATTACGTGGTCGGCGAGATCGTTCAGACAAGATCTGATATCGAATCGGCGATGAACTCCGAAGGTCTGAAGGATCTCCATAAACTGAACGGGTTGTGCGATTCATTCGAATCTGAATTGAATGCTTTGATTGATGCTGCAAAGCATGGCGAGAAGGAAAAGATGGCAGCATTCAAAGAGATGTATTCTTCGAAATTCGCTGATCATCAGGACCTCGCAGCAGAATTGGACAATCTTTTCGAAGATTCAATGAGTAAGATGGACCCCGTGAGATCGATATCGGAGCTGTGTGAGATACCTAATGGTTTCAACATAAAGGCAAAAAACGTCGTTGCGAAGATCCCTAAAAAGCAGATTCCGCAAGATCCGAGGCAGCAACCTGACAAAGCGGTGCCAAAGAAAGGATCGGTCTATGCAAGTGTCATTTTCTCGGGAACCGAAGTGAATTCCGAAGAGGATATCGAGAAGATATTGAACTCGGCCAGAGAGAAGATGAAAGAGAAACTGAAGAACGGTCCGTTTAACATCAATTGGTGATTTGATGGATAAAGGTGCAATCGAGAAATTCGCGATCTCTTCAAGGGTCAAACTGAGACAATCCGTCGAACAGAGGATGGCAGCGTTGGGGATCACTGCCGACGGTGTCACGGCATCAGCTCAAGTTATAGGGGATGTCGTGATCCTCAACCTGTCGAACGGTATGGAGACACGTTTGACGAAAGACGAATCAGGACATCGCGACCAGCTCATCAAAGAGGTCGGCAGGGCTGGATACGACAACGTCATAGAATCGGTTGCATACACCTGGTTCAACAGACTGATCGCCATCAGATACATGGAGGTCAACGATTTTCTTCCGACACACGTTCGCGTTCTCTCTTCCACGATCCCTGGGAGGAAAGAACCCGACCTCATATCGCAATGTCTCCAGGTCGATCTTGGATACTCACCTGGTGAAAGGGATCGCATCATCAAATTGAAGGATGCCGAGGAATCAGACAGGCTGTTCGGACTATTGTTCCTTATCCAATGCAGGGAGTTGAACAAGATACTTCCCGAATTGTTCACCATCACAAAGTCCTATGAGAACCTCCTTCTGAAGATTTCTTTCACGGATCCGAACAGTGTTGTGAGAGATCTTGTGGATACGATTCCCGAGGATGATTTCAGAGATGCTGTCCAGATCATCGGGTGGATGTATCAATATTACAACTCGGAGTTAAAGGATGATACCTTTGCCAAGTTGAAGAAGAACGTCAAGATATCCAAGGAACGTATCCCTTCAGCCACGCAGCTGTTCACGCCGGATTGGATCGTCCGTTACATGGTGGAGAATTCGGTTGGGAGGATTTGGCTGGAAGGTCACAAGGACGACTCACTCAAAGCAGGGTGGAAATATTATCTGGACGAGGCTAAGCAGGAACCGGAAGTCGTCAAACAATTGGAATCATTGAGAACTGAAAGAAAGAAACTCACACCCGAAGATATCAGAGTCATTGATCCATGTATGGGCAGCGGACACATCCTCGTCTATGCATTTGATGTTCTGATCCAGATCTACGAATCGTATGGTTACAGTAGATCCGAAGCAGCGATCTCGATCGTGGAGAAGAATCTCTATGGATTGGATGTCGATGATCGTGCATATCAACTCGCATATTTTGCGGTGATGATGAAGGCACGTCAGTACAATCGCAATGTATTTGACAAGCATATATCGAACAACATCCATGCTATCGTTGAATCGGATGTCATCACAGATGATGTGTTGAAAGGATATGGCTCTAAGATGGGTTCCATGGACAGATATGTTGCATTGTCAGACATTAATTATCTGATTACTCAATTCAAGAATGGAAAGACCTATGGCTCCTTGATAACACTTAAGACCGTCAGATGGGACTTCATCGATGCTTTCCTAAAGGATCGTTCTATTTCGGTATACAATTCTCCGGAGATAAATGAGAGGCTCAACGAATTGGTTGCTATTTCGAAGGTTCTTTCGCAGAAATACGATGTAGTTACTACAAACCCACCCTATTCAAAAAAAGCTTATCAAAGTGAGGAATTAGGGCAATATTTAGCAGGTAAGTACTCTGATTATTCTCCTGATTTATATTCTACTTTCATAAAAAGGTGCAGTATTTTTTTAAATAATCATGGTTATTGCGGGATGATTACTCAGACTGGCTTTCTTTTCAAGGCACAATTCAAGAAAATGCGTGCTTCTTTGAGATGTGGCATATCATTCAATAGCATTGTACGTTTAGGTCCAGGTGCGTTTGAAGAAATTCAAGGAGAGGTAGTACAATCTGTCATGTTTGTATTTTGTAATGGGATTATTAATAATAATGTTGTGTATGTAGATCTGTTTTCTGTAAAAGGAAGTGCTAGTAAAGAGAATATTTTTTTACAACATGATTCGAGTTTTGAGTCAATAAAAAGTCCAATATGTGATGATTTGGATAAAAATGCACCCTTATTTGAATCCTGTTATCATCAAAGTATGTCTATTATATCGAAGATTGGATGTCAACCAGGGTCCGAATTGGTTTTTTTATGGTGGGAAGTTGAGCACAACAATCCAATATACGTTCCATACAACAAGGGTGGAAAATATCGCAAATGGTATGGAAATCAGCTGTGGGTGTTGAAATACGGATTAGACGGCAATTGTGTATATCGGCATGGTGGGCAGACGTCAAATAAAGAATATTATTTTAAAGAGTCAATTAGCTGGACACGCGTATCATCCAAAATGAATATGAGGTATTATCCAACTGGTTTTGTTTTTGATAACACATCACCGTGTATTTTTAATGATATTTTTTATTTATTGGGGTATTATAACTCTCCCGTATCTGAATATGTCCGGATAACAACATATGCTGGAAATAAAATCGAATCTGGACATGTTATTGCAATTGCACCACCCTATCATGTAGATATATCACAAAGGGAGCACATTGAATCTTTGGTGAAAGATTGTATATCAATATCAAAACGTGATTGGGATTCCAGAGAATTATCGTGGAATTATCAAAAATGTCCATTATTGGGACAGTCTACGATAAAAGAAGGGTATAAAAAATACAATCTTGAAATGAATGAGACGATATCAACTTTACATAAGAAGGAAAATGAGATTTATGAGTATTTTATAGATCAATTGACCTCAGATGAATACATATTTAGTTCTGATGATATACAAAAGTACGATTATGGCTCAAAGATCATTCAAATGAATCAAGCAGAATCAATTAAACAATTATTATCTTATGCTGTTGGATGTATGTTTGGGAGATATTCGTTGGATGTTGACGGCCTGGTATATGCCGGTGGTCAATGGGATTCTTCAAAATATACTAAGTTTACAGCCGATGCAGACAATATCATCCCATTGAATGAAGATGAGTATTTTGGAGACGATATTGTAACTAGGTTCATTGAGTTCATCAAAATAGTATTCGGTAAAGACTTCTTAGAAGATAACCTGAAATACATTGCCGATTGCCTTGAGGTCAAAGGTTCAGGATCGTCGCGTGATAAGATACGTACTTATTTCCTGAAAGATTTCTACAAAGATCATTTGAAAATGTACAGTAACCTTCCGATATACTGGCTTTTTGATAGTGGAAAGGAGAATGGATTCAAGGCTTTGGTCTACTTGCACCGTTATGACGAGAATCTCATAGTGAAAATGCGTCAGAACTACCTTCTCCCGATGCAGCGCAGGTACATCGATCATATCGGGAGGGAAAAGGATCAGGTCAAACGTACTTCCATTCAAAAGAAATTGGATGAGATCGAACGTTACGATCTTGCCATGGAGCTGTATGCTTCCAATCCTGTTTCAATAGATCTCGACGATGGTGTGAAGGTCAATTACGCAAAATTCCAGAACATAGAGAACAGCAAATCCTCTAAGGACAAGATAAACCTACTTTACAAGATCTGAGGTGATCGTTTGGCTCAAGATAACATCGAAGGAAGGATCAAAGGTCGTTTCGAAGCGACCAAAAGACTCGATACAACATCTCAGAGGATCGTATTCTGGATGGACGAAACCGGGGAGTTCAAGGATTCCATAGATTCTCTGGATCTCGGAGATATCAAGATACTGAAGCTTGACAGATACAATTCTTTCAAGGTGAAATATATCCTCGAACACGATGATCTTGAATCGAGGCATCTTGTCTATGTGCCATATTCTTTACCGAAAGACGAGAACAACATCTTGGCCGATATGATTCACTACACCAATCCACCATTCTGTGCGGATAAGCCGTCTTTACTATGTGAAGATCTCAGGATCGATATCAAGAATGTTGATGTTGTCAAGAGGCATATCAAATTCTTAAACAGCAACGAACGCAGGAGAAAGTATTTGAATTACGATGTTGACGGAAAGAACCCCGATTCCATCGTTTTGGGGATCATGGCCACAGTAATGAATTCCGATGCATCCGATTTCAAACAAATTCTGATGGATGTTCTAAGATCATTCTCGGAAGATACCGAATCAGGGATCGAATCGACTGCTCTGGACGGATTCGAGACATATGATCTGACTGAACCGTTCTGGGAACAATGTAAAAAAGAGTTCGGAATAGAAGATCAGACCATCGGTGCATTGGTCCGTATATTCTTCATATCCTATGCATCATGTAAGATACAATTGGACCCGAACAAGACGATCGCGCCGCACATCTCCAGTAAGAGCGGGAAGATAACCACATTCATAAATGAGATGTACAACAACTCAAACTACAGCGAATCGGCAGAATTCTTATCCGACTGGGTAGCGGACAAGATGAAGCTCGATTTCTATTTCGATTCGTTCGATCTCAAAGCGCTTGGCGATTCGGACGCATTCAGATGCATCGATGAGATCATCATCAATCGCCTCATTGGTCAGATGAGCAGTACCTGCAAACCACTAGATGCATCAGATGTTGCATTGTTGCATAAGAGGGAGACGCTGCACTATTACAATGATTACGAATCACAATATAATGCCATATTGTTCGGACACGATCTTCTTGATAATACATTGAATTTCTCATTAGATCTCTCTGCAACGAAAAACCCCGCAGATATCATTGATAATTATGCTTCGAAATGGTATTGCATCGATCGTTGCTATCGCGGGTTCGTCTTCAATACGGACAAGATTGAAGAAAAAACCCCAGATATGGAGAGATTCATTGATTTCATTGAGAACACATACAACAACAAATTCCTCAACGAGATCTCCGAGAGACTGTCTTCGATGGTTGAGTCCTATGCAGATCTTCCGGGAGTCAAACAAACCGGATTCTATGATAAATACGTCGAGAAAACCGATCAGGCCACGGTCGTCATCATATCGGATGCGTTCAGGTATGAGTGCGCTACCGAGTTGCGTGAAGTGCTTGACAAATCGTCAAGGGTCAAGGAACAAAAACTCGACCACATCATATCCACTCTTCCGTCGATAACAAAGTTCGGCATGGCCGCCTTATTGCCTAACAACGGATTGGAGGTTTGTCCCGGAGACAATTATTCTGTCAGGATCGATGGTATGAATACCAACATGGACGATCGCGAAGTCGTCCTCAAAGCAAGGAATCCTGCATCGGTGGTTCTCAAATACAAAGATGCCATTTCGATGAAAACACAGGATCTCAGAGATGCTTGTAAGGGAAAACGTGTGGTCTATATCTACCACGATATAATAGACGCGACCGGCGATAAACCTCAGAATGAGATGAGGACATTCGTCGCGTGCAGGGATGCGGTGGACGAGATCAGAAGATTGATCGAGATAGTCACCAACAGATTGAGCTACACACGTTTCATAGTGACATCGGATCATGGTTTCATTTACAGAAGGAAGAAGATCGAGGAACTCGATAAAATCCTGTTGCCCAGTCATGCATCAGCCGAGAAGCGTTACATATTGAGCGATGTCTCATGTGATTTCATTCAGACACAGGAGCTGTCTCTGGATTACCTCGGTGTGGAAAATGGAGAGTTCTACGTTTCCGTTCCGACGACCAGTGGCATATTCAAGGTGCCCGGCGCAGGTCAGAATTTCGTCCATGGCGGTATGTCTCCGCAGGAGATTGTCGTACCTGTTCTGGAAGTACATACAAATAAGGGAAAGGTCAAGGAAGAGTACGTTGGATTGAAGGCCGTTTCCAAACCTACGATCAAGAAGAGTAAACCAAATTTGGGATTCTGGCAGGAAAACCCTGTATCCGACAAATATCGTGAGGCGACCTATGAACTCTGGTTCGAGAATGAGGATGGACAGCGCGTCTCCGATGTTCAATCGATTATTGCAAACAAGGTTGTAGGTCAGGAGATGGAACACCACGTTCGTTTCACGCTCAGTATGAACAAGGGAACAGCATATCTTAACATCAAGAATAAAACGGACGATGACGTTCCGACTGTGAAGGAAGAATATCAGGTGCAGATCATGTTTACGGATTTAGGTGGGTTCTGATGGATAACAACGCGACCATAGTGGCTGGATTCAACCAGCTGTTGCCGGTGTTGTCCAAATACGTGACATCATCATTATATGAGCAATATGGTGATGAATGGTGGAACGTCGCAGTTCTCAATAAATTCGATGACAGGCAGAAATGGGACCTTCCGCAGCAAGGATCTTTCGACGAATGCGTTGCCAGTCTTGATATCGCGCGTGTGATAATTCTTCTTGATATCAATTGGAATGAGACGTTTAGGGACAAAGTGGTCCGTGAAGGCCCTGGTCTCATGAAAGATTCACGCAGTTGGGCAAAAGAGCTGCTGAACGTCCGTAACAAATCCGCGCATATTGGAGGTAATGATTTCTCCGACAGGGATGCCAGAAGGGCACTTGATACGATGGAACGTCTGTGCGAATGTTTTGATAAGTATGTTGCCAAAAAGATCAATGTGCTCTACGAGAGCATCGGAAGAAGCGAGATGGCTCCTGCCACCAATCCTGTCGATGGCTCTGCATCGATTGACGATCCTGTTTCTCCGATAGCCGAATCAGTTGTTGAAAGCAATCTTGTCTTTGAGGATGTCAGAGACAAACCGATCAAATCCGTTTCTAGATCGTCCGATCACATTGGGTCCGTCACTATAGATGTCGATCGTTTGACGGATGCATTCGATGGATGTATCGTAAGGAAGGATCTGACGAAGAAAATCAAGGAGGGAGCTAACGTCCCGATATTCGTTCTCGAATATCTTCTCGGGATGCATTGCTCTTCCAGTGATCAGGCAGAGATTGATGAAGGCCTCCAAGTGGTCAAGAAGAAGCTCGCCCGCTTGTACATACGTCCAGATGAGGCCGAGAGGATCAAATCCAACATTCGTGAGGCCGGAGAGGGATATTCGATAATCGATAAAGTGTCTGTAACACTCGATTTCAAGAAAGATATCTATGTCGCCACATTCCTCAGTTTGGGTTTGAAGAACGTACCAATCGACAGATCAATGGTGGTCTCTAATCCAAGGCTCCTTTCCGGCGGTATCTGGTGCATCATCACATTCAATTACTCGTATCTTGAAGATGACAAACTTGTCAATCCTTTCAAGATCACACGTCTTTCACCTATTCAAATGCCATTCGTGGATGTGAATGAATTCATTCATCAACGTAAGAACTTCACGAAGGATGAGTGGATCGCGTTGATGCTCAGATCCACCGGCATAGAACCAGATAACATCGATGAACGCACGAAATGGTTGCTTCTCGCACGCATCATGCCGTTGGTCGAGAACAACATAAATGTATGTGAGCTCGGCCCGCGCAGCACTGGTAAATCTCATGTTTACAAGGAGATTTCTCCGAGCAGCATACTTGTGTCAGGGGGTCAGGCATCTGTTGCCAGTTTGTTCTACAATATGTCGTCCCATACGCCGGGCCTGGTGTGCAATTGGGATGTTGTGGCATTCGACGAGGTCGCCGAGATCAAGTTCAAGGACAAGGATGCGATAACGATCATGAAGGACTACATGGCCTCGGGATCGTTCTCCAGAGGCGGGGAGCAGCTTGAAGGCAAAGCTTCCATGGTGTTCGTAGGCAACATCAATGAGAACATCAACACTCTTCTTCTCCAGGCAAGTCTATTTAAACCATTCCCAGTGGGGATGAACGAGGATACGGCATTCCTCGACAGATTCCATTGTTACATCCCGGGATGGGAGATCGAACCGTTCTCTCCGAGATTATTTACTAACGATTATGGATTCATATGCGACTATTTCGCTGAGATCTCCAGAGAATTGAGGAAGATGCAGTATTCCAATGTAATCGACAAGTACTTCACTCTTGACGAGAGCCTGAAGCAGAGGGATGTGACATCGATCAAGAAGACGGTCTCTGCAATGATGAAGATCATCTACCCCAATGGTGTAGCAGACAAAGGCGAGATTCGCGAGATATTGGAATTCGCAATGGAGATGAGATCCAGGGTGAAAGAGCAGCTCAAGCGTATTCAACCTGATGGAGAATTCTCTGAAGCTAGATTCATCTATCACGACTTGGAGACTGAAGAATCAAGGGAAGTATTCGTTCCAGAATGTGAGGAACTTTCTAGAAGATAACAGTCGTGGTAAAAATGTCAGTTGAAATAAAGTTAATTGATAGGGAGGATTCGCTACTTGGAAGTAATGTAAGTTTACGTGTTAATAATAAGCGGATCGATGGATTCCAATTGTCTGAAAAGAGTAATTGTACAAAATTTGAGCGTGGCGTTTATTCTAAACTCGGTGAAAACAAGATACGTGAATATGCAATCGACATCACTCCATCAAGGCTTGATGAGCTCGATGCAGATAGAGGTGAATTGGATAAATTTACAAAAGATAAATTTTCCAAATTGAGAAATAGTAATGAAATGAACATGATGGTATTTCGTGTTGATGTTTCGAAGGAAAAGTTGGAAGAGCGGCACATATCTATGCTTTCAAATCTTTTGCAATTATCTGGAAATGATATCATTGTACCGCCGTTTGTGAAGATATCAAAAGAATCCAAGTTTGATGTTGATCAGTATTTGAGTTACTACAGGACATTTGAAGACTATTTAGGATCGACAATCTCTTCAATAGCATGTCCGATTCCTGGGCAATCTAGTACAAAAGATATTAGGCAAATCATGAACGAATTAGGTGGTAAACATTGTCAGATTTTTGTTGTTGATTTTGATGGGCAAAAGGTGATAAGCCCTTCAAATGAGATTTCGTTACGTACGGTTATGGGCGGTATTCGTAATCTTGAAAAAGAATATGGTGAGGGTAGTTTTTTCTACGGTTTCGATGCACGCCCTAATCCTAAAAATGGTACAGACAAGGATTTTATCGAATCACAGATACTAGCATCTGTTGGATTAAATGCAGTGGGACCTAAAAGGAAAAGGACTGTACTCCCGCCAAATATAGCAAAATTATTGGGTGAATCCGATCCATTGGACGTTTGCAAGTTATTTTGTGAAGATGACTATCGTCAATACTCTATTCGTAGCGGTCGTGTCACCGAAGATTTTTCAACATTTGTTGATGATATGTGGGGGATAGATTATTCTACACTAAAATATGATAAAATGCGGGAATTAACAGCCGCATTCAATCATAATGCAAGATCAGAAAATATTCCTAATATCAATCAATCCATTTCTGAAAATACACTTGTTGATTTAATTCAATCCAAGAATACACCCGAATATGTAATGAAAGTAGCGAAGAAGGTTGCTAAGAAAGTTACTGGCGTGTAACTTCGCCTGTTTTTGGATCCACGATAGTAATGTAGATCCTTTTTCCGTCGAAGTGTGCATAAACAATTTTTTTATTTATGAGGCCCGATTCAGTTGTAGATACAGTACATTTTTTAAACTGATTTAATTCGAGGTTCAGTTTCTTTTTTTCCAGCTTTATCGGAGATTCTAATTGCACGTCAAACATGTCGGGCCTCCGTAATCGTAGCTTTACCGTTTTTATATACAACTGTGTACTCGACTCCGTTTTCCGACACGATATGTATTTCACTATTCGATTCAATGGGAATTGAAAAAGAATCGACTCTTTCTGTTTTGACTAATTTGTCTTTAATGAGGGATTTACTAGTTAAACTGGGGTACAGTCTGTATACAAGTTTGATTATCTCATCTGTACTCAAATTACGTAAATTCGAATTCAATTCAGAACAAATGGAAAAAATACCTTTGTATTTTTTAGATGCAGCTTCAAGTATTTTTTCTCCTTCTAACGTCAATTTAGATCCTTTTGAAGATGATGAAACAGGTTTAATCAGGCCCCAATTTCTCAATTCAGTAAGAGAATCATCTAAGTTTTCTGAAAATGGACCAAAATGATTGGCATCAAAATCAAAATCATCATCAAGGTCAGAATCTGCAATTATCTTGTCTGCGAGAAATGCTAATTTATGGATACGTAGTGCGTGATCGATTTTATACTGACTCGAAGTGCCAATTAACATTATTGCAATAAGGGTAACATCCGAGTAATCATCGAGTTCCACATCCTCATCCATGCGGTTGTGATACATTTCAAATAAATATTACCTGTGGTAATTTTTTGTTTCATGTTATTTCAATGTTTGTATTTCTTAGAAGTTATTTTTCTATGGAAAAAATGTGCTGGATATTTATGATAATGAGATTTTCAAAATCACATTATTGTCATCGTTCATAATCATATGACACCTCATGACATTCACCCGATCTTTCGATCTCTATCGGAAAGGTCCGGGAGGAATATCAATGTTAGACCAATTGATTTCTGATCTGAGCTGCGTGACAGGCTATCTTGCCGTCGCATTGCTCGTTATCGGGATTGCAATCCTGGCGTATGGAATATTCTCCGGAACCATACTCTCCTTGGAGGTCGCGATCCCGGCGCTAGTGCTTCTGACCGCCGGTGTTCTTGTCACCTTCATCGCGACAGGTTACATCGTATTGGAATGGTGGCCGCTCGGCCTTTCGAACGGGGCCGCATGATGTCATACGAGATTAAACGCAGCAGGTTTCTTGCGTTGCCGATAATGGCGTTGATAGTTCTCTCGACAATGTTCGCCGTTGTCGTTCCCGACTCTTCGGATGCAGCGGGATTCGATGATTACGGCACAGCCGCCAATGTCAACATCGCTCCGGGTTACTCATGGACGTACACACCGTCGTATCCTTCCGATATCTCATCGTATGTGACAACGACGATTCAGACACAGGGAACATCCTACGGCACATCGGGAACCTGGGTAAGCATCACTTCGTCCGGTCTGACGACCGTAACTATCCCCACAACTGCGGCAGCAGGAACCGTTTATCATCTCGTCCTTAAAGCAACGATGAGTCAGCCTGTTTCTCAGACTGCTTATCAGCACATCACATTCACCGTCACAGCAGGATTGTCAGTTTCCGGAACGATAGACAACATCGTCAAGGGAACGCAGGTAGCATTGATGTATTTTCAGTATGCAGGTCTCATCAACAGGGAGGATTGCCGTAGAAGGCTTCTCAAGATGTGCAACGATGGCCAATGCACTGATAAGGACGGACGTATGAAATCTGATATCAGATGCGCTATAACGTATCTGGACATGAAAGAATACATAGAGAAGATTAATCGCGCGGAACCCCGTACTCTCTCACACTGATTGCGAGGTCGCGGTCTCCGCGCTGAACACTACAGTATCGCAGTGTCATATATAAGATGAGCAGTACCTACAATTAAGGAATTGTTTTGGACAGATATTAGAAAATGACGAATCTGTCCAAGGTTGATTTGTTGTGTCTTGAGTGCGTAATATCAGATATGAAGAGAAAAGGTTTGCTCGTTAGAACAGGAAGCACCCGCAATGGTCGCTGGATAGTGAAAAACGATCTATTCATATCTGTATTTTGAGAGGATAAATGAGAGGATAAAACCGATCATTCGTCTGCAGATTTCATCATCAACCCTCCACAAAGCGGACAAATCGATATCTGGCAGTTGTCGATGATCTTGTTGCATGAGGGGCAGAACATATTCCCTCTGGAATCGGGGAGAGCGTAAAAATCTTATCGAGCAACAGTCCGTTGCACTTGGGTATCGTCAACCCGTCTTCTTGATCCCGATCTCGAAGTACTCCGATAGGAAGAGTTCGATCTCGGTGTTGCGCACCCACCTCATATCTCCCAGATTCTGCGGGGTGCATTCAAGTGCCTTCGCGGTGAATCCGTAAGCTTCGTCGATGTGTTTCACATAGCTGAGTTCCGGAGATTCATACTTCCATTCGAATCCTATAGCGAACAGCTGATCATCGGAACGTACCGCCCTCTCGTGTGTCAGAGATTTGAAGAGTCTATCGAACAGTTCGGCGTACATGATGCATATGGCCTGACCCCTGTTGCCGGCATCGGTGTCGATATATTCTTTGCCAAGTCTTTCGCATCTGTTCCGGGAATCCTCGCAGAATCTCGTCATGTCCCTGCACATGGTACAGAGCACATCGGAATGTGCTTCGATATGGAACTCGATCTGTGAAAGATATATCGTCACAAGAAGGACATCGATGCCGTATTCGATGTACTTCATATCATCCGCATGCTTCATCGTCCTCGCGATGAGGTCTGGTATGAAGTCATATAGATCTGGGCCATGACGGCCATCTCCTCGATACCGGGGAGATCGATGTCCTCTGCGGATCTCCATGTCTTATGGGTGATGTAACATTCCATGGCATCGAGCACTCTGCCATAGTATGCGTCGAACTCCTCTTCCAGCACGAGTTCGAATCCGTCGCTCCACAGCATCATGGCAGCAGAGAAGTCCTCTTCGAGGACCGATACTCCGCGTTCGAACGCTTCGGTGTGATTATGCGACCTGTCGTATTCGACCTCGTTGACGAAACGTTCGAAGTTCTCTGCTATCTCCTTAGTGACCTTCGTTCCCTTCACATCCGTTCTATTATCTTCAAGATATTATTCATTTCATGACAATACGCGCGAGGCCCCCGGAATCGGGTGATTTTCAACCTGCTTACGTTAATATTGTTTAGGGAGATTGGGAAAATTGGGGGCTTTTTGGGGGCCTCGTCATTTTACAAAGTGTCGGATAAACCGAAAAAACAGCAGTTCTTTATAAGCTTCAAAGGTAATTGTATATAAAGATATGGAGCCACCTCAGAGATTCGAACTCTGGACCTGCTGATTACAAGTCAGCCGCACTACCGGGCTATGCAAAGGTGGCCTTGTCTTTCCGGACAGATATCTTGCTTTTAAGGGTTTCTGGTGGTTGGACGTAATCAGTAATCAATTATTTGTTTTCAACATCGAAAACGATGGTATAGGGATCAATAAATTGTTATAATTTTTTATCATACGGGAGGGCACATATCATACCGAAAGCGACACCTTTGATGGTAACTTGAGAATGGTCGATTCGCAGCTCCCCCGCATCATCGCGGAAATGCTGAAAATTTTCTACCTCGAGGGCATCTCGGATATATCGAAACAGGTTGGAATTTTAAATGAAAGAGATCCTCTGGAGTATGGCAAGAACACCGGACAACCGTTTTACTCCTACAAGGTAAAGAAATTCCTTACTTCCTCCGCCATTGGTATGAATCCGGGAAGTGTCTGGGATGGCATGGGTCAGGCTAACGGAGGATACATAGTCGTACGCGAGGATGGAGAAGTGCTGTGTTATCACCTTTACAACAGAAATGATTTTGAAGACTATCTTCTGAATAATACCAAGATGGATAAGGCATCCGTATCGCGTTACGGTTTCGGTTCGATCGAGAAAGATCTGTATGGAAAGTACACGATGAAGCTTAATCTTCAGGTCAGATTTAAATAAGTCAAAAATCAAGGTTTTATCCGTTACCGGATATGATTTCGGTCAACGAATGCAGATAAATGCATAACTGGGGAGCGGGAGCATCTATAAGCCGGCCGACGCATATTGTTGTCATTCCGCTTCTCTTATCTGATAAGACATACTGCACCGCGTGCATGACCGACATATTTAATACGGGTTATGTAATCGCGAAGGCGTTGCATTCCAACGTTACCGTTTGGTGATATAAAATGGCAGAAACTGACGCTAAACCCAAGGCAGAGAAGAAGACCGCTGACAAAGCACCCAAGGACAAGAAAGACGGAAAGAAGATCGTCAACCTGAGATATTGCGCATATTTCGCCGAGGACATGAAGCTCTTCGACACCACCGAGGAAGACAAGGCCAAAGAGGCCGGAGCCTTCGACGAGAAGTTCACTTACAAGCCGATGGTCTACATCACCGGTTCCAACATGCTCTTCCCCGCCCTCGAAAAGGCGATCGAAGACGCGGCGCCCGGAAAGGTCACGGAGATATCCATCCCCTGCGAAGAGGCCGCCGGCCCAAGAGACCCCAAGCTCATCGAGATGTACCGCGACAAGGAGTTCTACAAGCAGGAGATCAACCCGTACCCCGGGCTCAGGGTGACGCTCGGCGACCGCACCGGAACCGTTCTCACGGCCGCCGCCGGACGTGTCAAGGTGGATTTCAACAGCCCCCTCGCGGGACACGACCTGACCTACAGGTTCTCCGTATCGGACCCGATCGAAGACCCGACCGAGAAGGCTAAAGCGATCCTGGAGACCGAGTTCGGAACCTCCGAGGGATTCGAGTTCGATATCTCCAAGGACAAAGTTTCCGTGACGGTCTCCGACATGGCGAAGTTCAACCAGAACTGGACGATGGCCAGGTTCAAGATCGTCAGCGACATGAGGTCCGTCTTCGGCGTCGACAGGGTCGAGTTCGTCGAGGTATGGGCGTCCGCCAAGAAAGAGGACAAGGAAGAGAAGGAAGCTCCCGCAGAGGAGTGAACTTCTTTTCAAACCTCTTCTTAAATCATTTACTTTCTTTCGATCTTCGTTTCTCATCCTCATGCGCTCTCGGAACTGCGTTTTTCACGCTGGCTCCTTTTTCCCGCATCACAAAACTTATTAACCGCATCCATATATCGAGCCCTTACGGACGGGTGGCCTAGTCAGGATATGGCAGCAGCCTCCTAAGCTGCAGGCCGAGGGTTCGAATCCCTCCCCGTTCGCCACTTGTTATTGCCAGCGTTCTGAAATTGAAAATCAATTTTTCAGACCCAGGCATTTTTGGATCGGACCCGAGAGTTCGTCGAAATAAAGGGAGGATACCCTCCTTATGGTTCCGACATTATTTGGGGATGTCGTGTTCGGATGGGAGATAGAAGATCAAATTGAAATTAAGAGGTTTGGATCTTGCGAAAAATAATCATCCGCGCGATTATTTCGCAACCACCAGGTCGGTGTGCTCCCAGTAGATCTTCGCCATGCCGCCCGAAATGCCGCCGATCATAACCAATACATCGTTCGAGACGTAGTATGTGATCTCGATACCGGGACCGTCTTCGCATGTATATGCAAGGCACTTGACCCTTCCCAAGGAGGTGTCCACGTTCTCTATTCTGACATCGACCGCGCTGTCCCTGATACTTTCAGGTAAGAAAAGGACCGTCGCTTGGATCATCTCGTCGCGGGTCAGAGGCTCCTCCAATGAAGACCCGAATACCCGCACATCGTAGGTTACGGTACCGTCTCCCTCCGGGAGGTTGACCCCCTCGATCGCGAAAGTGTACATGTACATGATCTTGAACGAACAGGAGTCGCCCTCCTCTATATCTTCGGCATTCTTCAGACCGATCGCCGTGTTCGATTCGATCAGCAGATCCGACTTCTGCAAAGTATAGGTTGCTAATACCATACCGTTGACTAGCTGTTCGTCTCTGTATACTACGTTGTTATTTTTTCCGACGTAATAAACGTCCTCCAGGCCCTCCCCCATATCTTCGGTGTAAACTATGCAGTCCCTTTCGCCGAAGGGCGTGGATATACGTTCTTCGTCACCCGCCGTGGCATCGCTCTCCGTTTCATCGAAGACAATCCCGCCGATGATGTAATCGGTCAGGTCTTCGTATGTCTGGTCCGATGAATCGAGGCTCCCGTCCTCATAGACGTCGAATATCAGGTTTCCGCCGACCGTTCTGATGTTGGATATCTCCAACACGATGTCTAATTCCATCACTCTCGTATGCTCGTCTCCGACCTCGAAAAGGTCTTTGATCTCGATCTCCACCGTATCGTTTTCGTTCGGGGTGAAATAAATCCCTGCGCCGGCACCTACCAATGCTACGACCACTGCGAAGGCCAGAATAATGCCTGATTTCGACATATATATTGAAACCGTTTTTTATTATATATACACGTATTTTTCACTCGGCCGACCGGGCGGTACCTCAAGATGGGAGACGGCCCAACGGCCTGCGCAGGGCACCGGTCGTCGTGATACCAGGAGGCGTTCAATGGACGGTCCTCATCCCCTGTAGCATACTGACGCGGGATGGCCCCTTCATCGAGGCTAAGGCTTCAGCCTATGACGCGCTGTCCGTCCGCCTCCCATGGAAAATACATAAGATCTTCGATCTTCAATATCATATGCGCGACAGGAAAAGCACCCTGGCCTGCGTTTCATGATTTCGGTCTGAGTATTTGCAGCGTGCTTACGTCATGGGCCCCACCATGGTCATGCGTGATACGAACGTCAGGCCGGGATAGGAGACGGAATAATAAATGGGGGTTAAGAGGTTTCGATTTCGCGAATGATCGCGGCCCGCAAGATTATTTCACGATCACCAGGTCTGTGTGCTCCCAGTACATTTTCAGTGTGATGCCCAAAATGATGCCGGCGTTCTGTACCAACACATCTTTGGAAACATAGTACGTCATTTCTAAAACCGGAAAGACCGCGTTTTTGTAAACATCGCACTTTACTTTTCCCAAAGGCGTATCAATAATTTCTATTCCGGCGTCAATTAAGTCGTTTTCGAGGTCTCCGGAGAAGACAAGGCCTGCTTCTTCGATCACCTCGTCGCGGGTCAGAGGCTCCCCGTATGCTAATCCCGATATCCGCACATCGTATGTTACGGTACCGTCTCCCTCCGGGAGGTTGACCCCTTCGATAACGAGAGTGGACATATACGCGATCTTAAACGATACGGAATCGCCCTCTGCTATATCCTCGGCATTCTTCAGACCGATCGCCGTGTTCGATTCGACCATCAGACTCGACTTCTGCAGGATAATGGCCATGGTGACAACATCGTTCACCAGATGTTCCTGTCTGTAGACAACATCGTTATTTTTCCCGACGTAATAAACGTCCTCTGAGCCCTCTCCCAGATCTTCGGTGTAAACTATGCAGTCCCTTTCGCCGAAGGGCGTGGATATACGTTCTTCGTCACCCGCCGTGGCATCGCTCTCCGTTTCATCGAAGGCGATCTCGCCGAGGAGGACATCACTCAACTCTTCATATGTCACATCCGATATAACGGGGCCCCCGTTCGCAACGATGTCGAATCTCAGATCGCCGCCGACCGTCTTTACATCGGATATCCAGTATTCCGTGGTGCCTAGTTCCACCACCATCGTATGTTTATCTCCGACCTCGAAAAGGTCTTTGATCTCAATCTCCACCGTATCGTTCTCGTTCGGAGTAAAATAAACCCCGGCACCGGCGCCGATCAAAGCAATGGCCACGGCGGCCGCCATGAATATGCCTGTTTTTGACATGTTCAGCAATACCGGTTCTGGCTATATACATAGGCATTTTCGTTCTTCCTTTCAACTGATCGCGCGGTCGGTCCTTCTGTAGATCATCTCCTTCCGAATCGGCGCACATTCGGTGACGCTTACGGTTCTCCCAGGTCATCCGAGCCCGGCTGATGTTACACGGGGCCGGGCGAGGACCGGACCGTCCGGTAGCGAGTCGGGAGGTCCCTGACGAACGGGCTCGGTTGCTGAAGAAAGCAACTTTGGATCAGGATGTCCGTCACGTGGTCTGAAAACAACACTCGGCCACCTGCCGGCAACGTTGCGGCAGATGGACCGGTGTTCCAACGTCACCCGGACCGCGGTCCGAGGAAGCGGTATCGTATATCACGGGCGATCGTCAGACGCGGGGGTTAATAACCATCGTATCAATACCGGAATGTGAAAAACATATGGCATGACATCAGCCCGGACAGGATCTCCCCCGATGATTTCATCGTAGTGGTGGAGATACCCAAGGGCAGCAAGAACAAATACGAACTGGACAAGGAGACGGGCCTGATGATGCTCGACAGAGTTCTCTACACTTCTACGCATTATCCTGCCAACTACGGCTTCATCCCGAGGACTTTCGCCGACGACGGCGACCCGTTGGACGCACTGGTCCTGTGCTCCGAGCCCATCGCCCCCATGACGCTGGTCAGATGCTACCCCATAGGAGCTATAAAGATGATCGACAGCGGCGAGAACGACGAAAAGGTGATAGCGATACCTTTCGGGGACCCTATGTACAATTCTTTCAGGGACATATCCGAACTTCCGGAGCACATATTCAACGAGATGGCCCACTTCTTCACGGTCTACAAGACTCTGGAGAACAAAGAGACCGCCGTGGACGAGGTCATCGGGTCGGAAGACGTCAGGGCGATAATCGAGCACACCCTGGAGAGATACGATAAGCGTTTCTGCTGACCCCCCCGTCCCGGGCCGGCATGTCATAGTATAAAAGGAAGCAGGGTGTGCAAATACAGCTGGCCTCGCAGTAAGGATGTACGTTCCCGGGGTGGAGCGCATTCGGTATTTAATCATTATTAACGGTTCTTAAATCCGGTCATGGAAGAGCGTCATTTCCGGTCCGGAAACGCGCATATTTTTATTAAAATCTGCCATAAAAATACTGGCGAAATATCATTAATAACGGGCAAAAAAATCTTCGCAAAGATAACATGTCCCCGCTCCCAGCCATATCCGATAACAAAGGAAAATTCGCCGCCGCGGCCGCTCTGGCGTTCGCAGTTATATTGGTCTCGTCCTTCGCGGTTCTTTACGGGACCGATGAAGCATACGCGACATCTTACGACAACGTCACTGTAGGCGACCTTGTCTACTATCTTGACGACATGGGCGATTCCGACCCCGACAACAACACCGCCGCCGTGACCGGCGTGAGCGGTGCCGGTCTGCTGCTGTCCGAGATCTCGATCCCCGCCACGGTCACATACGAAAGCGTATCGTACAGCGTCACGGAGATAGGCTCCGATGCATTCTACGGATGCGCGTCCCTTACATCGATAACGATGCCCGGAAGCTTGACCGGCATAGGCAACTATGCGTTCGAAGGGTGCTCGTCCCTCACGTCCGTCACGATACCCGGCGGCGTGACGGCCATGGGGTACCGCGTGTTCGCGGGATGCACCTCGCTGTCCGAGATCGTCGTCGAAGATTCCAATACCGTTTTCAGTAGCGACGAGGGCATCCTTTACTCGGAGGACGGCGAATGGCTGCTGATCTGCCCGTCAGGGAAGACGGGGGCCGTCACGGTGCCCGAAGGGGTCGAGAATATATCCGGGGGGGCGTTCGACGCCTGCATGTCAGTCACGTCGGTCACGATGCCCGACAGCCTGACGTCGATCGGATACGGGGCCTTCTACGGCTGCGTATCTCTGGCGTCCGTCACAATTCCCGAAAACGTTACGTCCATCGACGGCTACGCCTTTTTCGAATGCTTTTCCCTCAGGACCGTCACAATACCCGCCGGTGTCGCATCGATACAGCCGGACTCGTTCCGCGAATGCGTGAGCCTGATAAGCATAACCGTCGACGAAGACAATTCCAATTACAAGTCTGTCGACGGGGTCGTCTATTCGAAGGACGGCACGCAGCTGGTCTGCTGTCCCGCCGGCAAGACCGGAGCTTTCTCCGTACCCGACGGCGTGACAGGCATAGGGGACGAAGCGTTCTACTTCTGCATGTTCGTCACGTCCGTGACGATACCCGACAGCGTTACGTCGATAGGAGACGATGCGTTCGAGCTCTGCGTGTCCCTCACGTCCGTGACGATACCCGACAGCGTGACAGGCATAGGGGAAGATGCGTTCAAAGGATGCAGGTCCCTGAAGTCGGTGACGATACCCGACAGCGTCACGACAATAGGGGAATACGCGTTTGAAGACTGCACGTCCCTCACGTCCGTGACGATACCGGGCAGCGTGACCACGATCGAAGAAGGCCTGTTCTACTATTGCGTCTCCCTCGGATCTGTGACAATTTCCGAAGGCGTGACGGTCATAGGCGACGAGGCCTTCCGTCACTGCGCATCTCTAACGTCCGTCACTATTCCGGAAAGCGTGACACTGATAGGCGATTATGCTTTCCAGGACTGCTCTTCGCTCACGTCTTTCACCATACCCTCGGGCGTGGTCCTGATCGAGTACGGGACGTTCAAGGGTTGCACGTCCCTCGCGTCCGTGGCCATTCCCGACGGCGTCACGGTCATAATGGACTATGCGTTCGACGGATGCTCTTCGCTCACGTCGGTGACGATACCCGACGGCGTCACGACCATCGAGTACGGCACGTTCCGCGGATGCACCTCCCTCGCGTCGGTCACGATACCGGCCGGCGTCACGACGGTAAGGACCAGCGCTTTCGACGGCTGCACCTCCCTCGCGGCATTCGACGTAGACGATTCGAACTCCGATTACAAGAGCATGGACGGGATACTGTACACCAAGGACGGAACGGAACTGATAAGGTGCCCCCAGGCCAAGACCGGAGCGGTGGAAGTGCCGAGCGGAGTGTATTTCTTATCTCCCGAATCCTTTTCGGGATGCAGGAACATCACGTCGGTGAGCATCGGCGAAGGTCTGCAGGACATGAACAACTACGTGTTCTACGGCTGCACCTCCCTGGTCTCCGTCGACGTGCCAGCAAGCGTAGTTTTCATCGGATACGACGTGTTCTCGGGATGCACCTCTCTGACGGACATAAACGTCGACGAAGCGAACACGATATACATGAGCTCCGACGGCGTGCTCTACAATGATAGCGGAACCATACTGATGCAGTGCCCCGCCGGCAAGACCGGCGAGTTATCGGTGCCTGACGGGGTCACCAGGATATACTACCACTCGTTCAACGGATGCTCCTCCCTCACGTCGGTGACGATGCCCGACAGCGTCACGACGATCGAATACGAGGCGTTCGTCGGTTGCTCCTCCCTCACGTCGGTGACGATGCCCGACGGGGTATCCAGCATATCCGACGGCGCATTCCGCGACTGCACGTCCCTCGGGTCGGTGACGATACCGGAAAGCGTGACCGAGATAAACAATGATGTGTTCTTAGGATGCACATCCCTGACGTACGTCACTATCCATGACGATGTAACGGACATAAGGGAATATGCCTTTGGCGGATGCACATCCCTATCATCTATCAATATACCCGAGAGCGTCACGTACATCAATAACTGCGCCTTCGAGGAATGTACTTCCCTGTCCGCCATAAACGTGGACGAGGGGAACAACACATTCAGGAGCATAGACGGACTGCTTTATTCCAAGGACGGCAGAAACCTCATCCTCTGCCCGGCGGGCAAGACGGGCGAGGTGACGATATCCGATGTCGTCACACAGATCGACGATGACGCCTTCGAAGAGTGCCAGTACGTTACGGCCATAAACGTGGACGAGGAGAACAACACGTTCAGGAGCATAGACGGACTGCTGTATCTGAAGAACGGTAAGGAACTTCTGATATGCCCCGCCGGCAAGGCTGGCGAGGTGAACATACTCCAGGGCGTCAACCACATACGCAACGGATTCAACGGCTGTGCGTCGATTACTTCCGTGACGATACCCGACAGCGTGTTCGACATCAACGGGTCTTTCAACGAATGCACGTCTCTGACCTCCGTGACGATACCCGACAGCACATTCATGGTGCTATTCTCGTTCAACGGCTGCGATTCGCTGAGGTCGGTCACGATGTCCGGAGAGCTCATGATCGTCGGAGAGTCCTTCGGCGGCTGCGGTTCACTGAAATCTCTGACAATATCGGACAGGACCGGATTCGCCTACGACTGCTTCACGGAAGGAACATCGCTCGACTCGGTGACCGTGCAGGGCCGGTCCGATCCGGAGATCATCGATTACGAGGCGTTGCTGATGAGCATGCCGGGCATAATCACTTTCACTGTCGATAGCGCGTCGACCGTAGAGCTGGACAAGATCGCGGGCTCCGAGACGGTGAACAAGATGATCTTCACCTCCGTCTCTGTCAATTCGGACATGGAAGGGCTGACATTCAAGGACTCCTCCGGCATGGTGATATCCGATTCCTCTTCTCTTGCCGGGAAGACCTTCGTAGTGGACCCGGATGACCGCACGGTATGGAACCAGGTATCATCTCCCGCTCAGGGCAACGAAGACCTCGTTTTATACGGAGGAATAATCGCGGCTGTTATCGCCATTGTCGGAGCCCTAGCGATATTTCTGGTCAGGAGGCATTGAGGCCGGAAAAATCTCTCCGGAACGGATCGCCCCCGTCGTGGCAACTCGGCGGGGGCGGATATTTATCTGCATATTACAGAGGATTTTCTAATCAACGCAAAAACATGCGTTTCTGAGATATGGGCCGGCCCCTAAACGGGAGTATATGAGTCGACGGGCCGATCGAGGCCGATAATATGGTATGTCATGAACGGCCAGGAAATCGCGCCGTCGATTAGTCCGGCCTTCGTAAAAGATTTGTATTGCCGATATCGGCCTAAGAAACGATTAATTAGAGAGAAGCGCGTATTCGACCCGTGAGGAAATGGAACTGAGGGAGATCGTATCGGCACGCAGGTCATATTACTATTTGGGACGTGGCGTGGAAGCAAGCGACGAAGATATAGTCAGTGCTATAGAAGACGCGGTCAAATATACGCCATCAGCTTATAATTCACAGAGCCAGCGCGTCGCTGTCATGCTCGGTTCGGAGCACGAGGAGCTATGGGGGATAGTAGAGGCGGCCCTCAGGAAGAAAATCGGGGACCAGCGTTATCAAGGATCCACCGAGGAGAAGATCTCACGCTTCAGGTCTGCTTATGGAACCGTGCTGTTTTTCGATAACATGACAAGGACATGCGAGATGGGCGACAGTCATCCTTCCAATGTGGGAAATTTCCCCGTTTGGGCGCAGCAGTCATCCGGAATGCTCCAGTATGTTGTCTGGACCATCCTGGAGGACATGGGGCTCGGAGCATCGGTCCAGCATTACAATCCGCTGATCGACAAGCAAATCAGGGAGAGATGGAGCCTGCCGTCGGATTGGAAGCTGATCGCACAGATGCCTTTCGGGAGCATCGAGTCCCCTGCAGAAGAAAAGACCTTCGAACCTATCGGGGAGAGGTTGAAGGTTTTCAAAGGCAGGGAATAAACGGAAAAGATGATCGGGGCTGGGCACTGGAGTAATCGCACTTAAACTTTTTTCAATGAGCCCGCCATTCGGCAGGTTGGCTTATTTATGGACACATACTTTTTTACCGGCCGAAGCCCCAGTCCTTGGATTATCATAGCATCCAGCCGCCCAAATGAGCAAACGGCTTCGCAATGAAAAGAGCCAGGTGTTTTATTCAAAATAATATTTAAATTCGTGTCCTTAACGTACCTTCAATATGCTTTAAGTACAGTTAATTCACTATTATATCAAAACACTTATTGTGTTTGGGGGGAAGACATTGAACTTGAAAGTAATAATCGCGGTTCTGATCGCGGTCACCATGGTAGTGCCATGTGCCGCGGCAATGGAATCTACAACTGCTGGTGCGGTGGAAGAACCATCAGGTCTGGCTTTGGGCGATGCCTGGGGAATCGAGTACTCGGGCGACAAAGACGATCTGATCGAACTACTGCTTGACGGCGAAGAAGTACCTGCGGAATATCTGGAGATGTACAACGCAATCCACAGTTCCATAGAAAAAGCAAATATGGACGCAGCACTGATAATCGAGGTTATCCGTGCCGATGAAAGCGGATACACTATCTCAGTCGACGGCGGGATTCTCATCGAGGTATCCGTCGAATTCGATGACGAAATCGAAATCGGCGATGGAACGTATGGTTTGAATGCCGATGCATCCTTGAAGGCTGTCATCGTTTTCCAGGGCCTGGTAAACCTTGATGCGGAATACAATATAACGAGCGTCGACGTAACGATAGATGCTTACATAGATGCGAAATTGACGACGAACTTCAGTATAATGAATTATATTGAACTTATGAACGATGAAACGGGAGAGATAGGACCCGCATACGTCTTCACCGAAACCGACAACACTTCGGAACTGATGGCGGGCGCGTCCATCGGATACAGCATGTACTCTGCCGGCGAATCGGGAGTTACCACCATCGAAGACCTTGGAGATGTGGCATATGTGCTCACTCTTGACGGTAAGCACTCTGTGAATGCCTCGGTGTTCGCCAACATCGATGGGGAAATAGCCGAGGCGCTTATCTATATGATGCCCGAGGATTCCGATTATGGGGACTTCATAATCGACGAAGATACGATCCAGGCCAGCATGACAATGGGTGACACTGTTATGACGGACATGGAGATCTCGTTGGACGCTGAACAAAATGGTGTAGAGAATGAAGACGGAACGTTCGAGTACGCTTTCGATATCGAAGGCCTGCACCTTGGAACTGAGACCCTGTTGCCATCAGATCTGCCTTACTTCGAAACCCTTGCTGACGTAGACGTAGACCCGGAATTCGAGTACTACCTCGACAGCACGGAGAAGAGTGAAGTACGTGGCACTTTCAACAAGATACTGTCCGCCTACAACGGATCCGCGTCTGATCTGAAGTTCACTGTCACGTACGTTGTCGACGAAGTCGAGACGACCCAGACGGTAGGTTTCAACAAATTTGTAAACCCTCCGGCGGTTCCGGACAAGACAGTCGGAGAAAACACCATGAAGTGCGTGGGATGGATGACAGAGGACGGCCTTGAGTGGAATGCCGGTTGGGGAGTGAAGGGAGACCTCACTCTGTATCCGGTGTACGCCGAGGAGTTCACGAACGTAAGTGATCTGATCGCATACATGAAGTCGGACCCGACCGTGCCCGCATACGGGTACATCAGAATCGACGGCGTTGCAGATCTTGCTGATTTCCTCGGTTCTGGAAATTTCGAGTTCAACGGAACAATGTATGTTGATGTATACGACGACGACGGCAAATACCTCTTCTCGTGGACGATATACAACGACGGAACGCCACTTGATCCCAGCACGGTAATGGACCTGAACATAGCCGGAGGAGAACTTACCGACGAAGAGTTGGAAAAGTTGTCCGAAAGTCTGATTTCCGGAGAGACCAGCTTCATGTACATCGACTTCGCGGCATCCGGACTGATGCCCGGCAAGACCACGGTGACCTATAACGTCGGCGATAAGTTCGCAGACGGAACGGTCCTTCAGATCTACTACGTCATAACCGACGGAGACGGCAACATCATAGGCCTCGAGCCTGTAAGGAATGCTACTGTCGTAGACGGAAAGGTGACCTTCGATCTCGACCACTGCTCGAGCTACGTGCTCTCTGCAATATCGGTGCCGGACTCAGAAGATGACAACACGATGCTCTACATCGGAATAGCGGTCGCTGCGATTATCATAATCGCCGTGGCAGCTGTACTGTTGCTGCGTCGCAGCAGGTCAGGAAGCGCTTAAACCCTAAAAACCGGGGCTCAGGCCCCGGTATCATCTTTATTTTCGATTTTACAGATTTTTCTTATCAATCCTCGGTACAGCTCGTACTCCCTGTTGGCTTTCCGGTGCAGGGAGTTCACCTAGATCTTTATGTCATAGGCCCTCTTCTTGCATTCTTCCGCTTCCTTTTCCAGATTTATGCGTTCCGACTCGGCGCGTTTTTCTCTTACGCGCATTCCTTTCGCAGCCTGAGAATGCATATGGATCTGGTTCCTTTCGTTGCTGAGGTCCAGTGCATCCCTGCTCTTCCTGTCGTCATGGCGTGATTTCCAGGAGTTCGCCTTTTCTTCCGAATTGGCGGCCTCCCGTGCGCATTCGTCTCTCATCTTTATCGAGTTAGATGATCTGGAGGCTAGATTCTTGCCCCTTTTTACGAGTGCAGAGTGTTCTTTCATGAGGCGATCGGCTTCTTTTGAAAGATCGTCGGCGGATGCTCTGTGCCTATCCGCTTCTTTTTTCAGGTCTGCAAGCTCGTCCATGGTCCAAGATAACAATATCGGATTTAACTTTGACCGGGAAATGGTTTATCTGAAATAGCATATACGGGCCACATGACAGACGATAGCTACAAAAGGTGCAAATCGTGCCGCTTCTGCATTCATTCCGACAGTATCTGGAAATGTCATTTCACAGGAATGGACAGTGGCCCCGAAGGAACATGTGCCAGATATAGGCCTGGGATATGCGAGAGCTGCAATTACTACAGTATAACGGACGGAAAGGAATTCTGCAATGCCACTTCGAGGGAGACCATATGTTTCGATGTATGTTCCCTCTATGAGCCGGACTTCAGGTCAGGATGAACGGTTACGCTCCTTATGGCTGTCCATAAGGTCTTTTACGCCGGTCTTGGCGGAGCTTCTTCCGGTGACAACGTTCTTCGCAGACTCGGGAATGCCGTGCATGACTATATTGTCGGTCACTCCCACAGAGGACCTCATACTCTTTCTCACGAACGAGTAGGAAGTCTGAAGGTCCGTTATCACGGAGTTCATCATGTCCGTGATCTCATAAAGATTCTCATTGACGAAAGAGTTGCGATTTGTGTAAGTGTTCGAGCACCGGCACTCTATATTTTCATATTCCGTTCCCCGTTTCTCCATAAAATCAGAGTAACGTGCCAGGAAAGGATTGTACGTATTGTCCATATAGTCTTTGTCGAGGTCGTCGACGGCATCCATAAGATATACGATGGAAGTCAGATTGACAAAAAGTTCTCGGAGGTGCCTATCTGATGGATTTCCTGCTATATCCTCTAAAGATTTTGAAAGTGCCAGACCGAACTCCGACCCCATCCGTACAGGGTCCGTGCAACCATCCAGCTCCATCTGTCGCAATCTCGTGTATCCTTCCCCTACTGTCCCGTCGTATTCAGGATAAAGCGATTCCGCCTTTCTGATGGCACGGTTAAGTGCCAGAGATATGAACTTATTCCTTTTTGAGGGCTTGTCGTAAGTATCGTCGACGAGTTCCCACTTGGTAAGAAGAATCGTATATCCGGCCATTTTCCTCATCACGTCGGACTCCGCATACGGCCCGCGAAAAACGCATGCGGGACCGTTCTTAGTGGGAATGAAGTCGAGCACGTCTCCGGAGAGCGAGTTCAATAGGACCGTGTTGAAAGTCATGTCGTAGTTCACGGCAGCGGTGGAGAAAAGACCGAAACCGCGCCTCAGCTCGTGGCACGTTTCGCAGTAATATCTGCGGTAATCTGCCAGGTCAGGTGCCGACATGCGGCTGTAGAGAGGCGTGGTGTATCCCAACATATTCCATCAGCCTTAGAAGGGTCAAACCTTTAATATATTCGTACGAGGTTCGAGAGCAACATTCCCGATACATTATATCGGTTGGTGAAAATCATGTCAAGTGCCTCTAAATCCGAGAATAAGGTCGCGAACGAAGCGGCAAAGGCAGAGAAAGCAGCTGTCGATTCCAAGCCAGAAGGTAAAAAAAACTCCTCCGGTGAATGCAAGGGCGACGGCGCAAGGGCCATGATGGCCAACAAGCTCTACATGCGCCAGCTCCCCGACGTTCTTCCCGAGGACTACAACGAAGCCATGACGGAGAAAGCACACCACGGGAACAAACCGTGCTACGATTGCTGCACCGAGAAGGGCTGTTGCAGCCCCGGATGCACTGTATGCCTCATAGCGGCCGCCGCATGCTGCTGCCTGCTCTGCTGCTACACGACCGATGGATTCAACGGTGTATGGACCTATTGGCCCAACTGATCCCGATCCGGACGGTTTGAAACGGTGATGCCGTGAAACCGTATATTGCGATACTCATAAAGCCTACCTTGGAGTGCAACCGTTCTTGCCGCCACTGTTACCACCTCCCCGAGGAGAGGAATTCCGGTAACATTTCGTTCCAGACTCTGGAGAAGATCTTCAAGCTGGCTTCCGAAGAGTACCAGTCGGTTTGGTTCATCTGGCACGGCGGAGATCCCCTGCTTATGCCGTTCTCTTTCTATCGCAGGGCGTTAGATTTTCAGGACAAGTATTTTGGAAAGGATTCACATAGGGTCGGCAATACGATCCAGACAAACGGGATCAACATCGACCGCAGGCTTCTGAGGCTATGCGAGGACAGGAGCATCAATGTCGGGATTTCTTATGAGGGTCCGTATAACGACATTCTGAGGAACATGACCGCGGAGACCGGAAGGTCCATAGAGGTCATGCAGAAACACGGTTCCAAGTTCTCTGTCAGTTGCACGTTATCGACAGAAACAGCAGACAAGCAACCGGAAATTTACCGTTACTTCAGGGACTTGGGGATCGCCCCGTCCTTCTCTCCAGTGTTGCCGAAGGGATGCGCGGCCGTAGACCCGTCTATGATACCGGATACCGACGTATATATCAAAGGCTGCATCGATGCGTTCGACGAGTGGCTGTTCGACAAGGACGCCGAGGTCCCCCTTCTCCCGTATTATCTGTATGTTTTGAACGCCTTGGGCAAACCGGCGTTCGCCGACTGCCCCCACACATCTTGCATGGGCAGGTGGCTGTGCGTCTATCCCAACGGGGACCTGTATCCATGCGCCAAAGGCTGCCCTTCCAAATACCGTATGGGCAACGTGAGCGAGATCGAATCCATATCGGATGTATTTTCCACCGACGGTTTCGCCGACATCCTCGAAGGTACAGTAGCCCGGAGGAACGAGTGTTCTTCATGCGAGATATACCGTTACTGCGCCGGAGGCTGCAGCATCGATGCCGAATGCGAGACCGGTATCGAGAAGAACGGCGGACCTTCGTGCAAGATCTTCAAGGCGGTATTCCTTCACGTAAAGGAAGAGGTCGACAGGATACTCTCGGAGAGGCCCGACATGTCCCAGTATAACATGTTCGTTCGCGATGCCGTGCTGGGCAAGCTCATCAACCCCGGAATAGTGAACTTCTGAAGCTTATTTCTTCTCGGAGCCTATCTGAGATATATCGTACGGTGTTACCTGATAGACGTAATAGTTCAGCCAGTTGGTCATGAAAAGTGTTGCGTGACCCCTCCATCTCATGACCGGGTCGTTACGCGGATCGTCGTCCGGGAAATAATTCTCGGGAATGTTCGGTCCTATACCCTTTTTCAGATCCCTTTCGTATTCGTATGCCAGCGTCCCGCGGTCGTATTCCATGTGCCCCGTGACGAACACCTGTCCGGCCGCCTCCGAGATAACGACCGATACGCCCGCCTCGGCCGAAGACGCAATGATGTGAAGATGCGGGTTCTTGACTATGTCATCGGCCCGGACCTCCGTGTAACGGGAGTGCGGCATATTGTATACGTCGTCGAACCCGTTGAAAAGGCGCTCGCCATTGGTCATAACTTTGACAGGAAATATTCCGGACAGTTTCGATTTCAGAGGATGTTTCGGAATGCCGTAAAGATGGTACAGGCCAGCCTGGGCGCCCCAGCAGATGAAGAGGGTGGATACCACGTGGTCCTTTGTCCACTCCATGATCTCGCACAGCTCGTCCCAGTAGTCCACATCTTCGAATGCAAGGTTCTCCACCGGCGCACCCGTTATGATCATTCCGTCGAACTTTCTGTCTTTTATGTCGTCGAACCTGGTGTAGAAGCGGTCCAGGTACTCCTGGGATATGTTCTTCGACTCGTGGGTCGCCGCCTGCAGCAGATTTATGTTGACCTGCAGAGGGCTGTTGCTCAGAAGACGCAGTATCTGCGTTTCCGTCTCGACCTTGGTGGGCATCAGGTTCATGATGAGGATATCCAGAGGCCTTATGTCCTGTGACACCGCACGCTTTTCGGTCATTACAAAAACGTTCTCCGACTCCAGGGTGGAGGCGGCTGGCAGGTCGTCGGGGATTTTTATCGGCAATTCAATACCTTCCGTAGATGCCCGTACTGAGGTATTTTTCCCCACCGTCGGGTAAGATTGCAAGTAGCTTCCTACCTTTATTAGCTTTGCCGAATTCCAGCATGGCCGCGACGGCCGCACCGGAGGAAATCCCTGCAAAGATGCCCTCTTCCCTTGCCAGTCTGACGGCCGTCCTTTCCGCGTCCTCGGTCGAAACCCTGACGACTTTCCATATCATGTCGATGTCGAGGCAGCCCGGGACGAAATTCGCCCCTATGCCCTGGATGCCGTGCGGCCCCGCCGCTCCTTCGGTCAGGAGGGGGCTCTCTTCAGGCTCCACTCCTATCACCTTTGCATCCGAGCCCGCATCGGCGAAAGCCTGAGCAATTCCCGTTGCGGTCCCTGCGGTACCTATGCCGGAGAAAACGAAATCCACATCGGGAAGGTCCCTGAGGATCTCTTTTCCCGTGCCGACCCTGTGAGCCAAAGTATTGGCGGGGTTATCGAACTGTCCGGGAACGAACGCGCTCCTTTCTTTGGCGATCTCGCGCGCTCTGTCGACCGCCCCCCTCATGCCCTCGGCCCCGGGAGTGAGGACGATATCGGCGCCGTATGCCCTCATATACGCCATGCGTTCCTCGGACATCGTGTCCGGAATGACTATCACCGTACGATATCCCTTGGCCGCGGCCACCATGCAGAGGGCGATGCCCGTGTTGCCCGAAGTCGGTTCTACGATGGTTCCGCCCTCTTTAAGAAATCCCTTGGCTTCGGCGTCCGCTATCATAGATGCCGCCGCCCTGTCCTTTACGGACCCTCCGGGGTTGCCGCGTTCCATCTTAACATAGATGTGCGATTTATCCGGGGCCATCTTCCTCAGCCTTATAATGGGCGTCTCGCCGATGCATTCGAGAACGCTGTCATATACTGTCATAATGTCTCACCGCACCTACTATCGGCAACTTAATGTTTTTCAGAACTCCACGCCGCGACGTGCCGGAATTCCTTTGTCGAAAGGGTGCTTTATAAGGACCATCTCGGTCACCAGGTCGGCATAATCTTTGATCTTGTCCGGTGCGCCTCTCCCGGTCAGGACCACTTCCGTAAAGGGGGCCCTTTTGTCCAACACATCGATGACCTCTTCGGGCTTAAGAAGCTCCCACGACATCGCTACGTTTATCTCGTCGGCGATTACCAGATCGTACTTACCGGAGGAGAGGATATCCGAAAGACGGTCAAGCGCCTCGTGTGCCAGGCGTATATCTTCGGGACGTGTTACATCCGAACACATATGGTCAAGGCCCATGGACAGGATCTCGAATCCTTCAAACCTTTTCGCGGCCAGCTGCTCGCCGTATTCCTCCGATGGCTTCAGGAACTGGATCATTATCGCTTTGAGGCCGCAACCGGCCGCCCTGAAGGCCAGCCCCAGGGCGGCCGTGGTCTTTCCCTTCCCGTTACCGGTATAAACGTGTACAAGGCCCAGTTCGTCTTTCTTGCAGCAGTTTTTCACGTCCATGTTTGCAGTATCGGCGTCTCCGAATTAATAATACCGCACCGGCAATGGTTAAAATAAACGCCGAACAATCGACAGGGCAATGGAGGAGATGTCGAAGGCGCAGAAGAGGACGTTGCTAATTGCATCATGCATAGCATCGGCGATAACTCCTCTTACGGGCACGATGATGAATCTGAGCCTTGTGAGCATCGGTCTGACCTTCGGCGTCGGTGCGCATGCACTCGCTTACGTCAACACGGCGTTCCTGCTTTCTTCGGCGGTGTTCATGGTGCCGATCGCGAAGATCGCCGACATATACGGGAGGAGGAAGCTTTTCATATTCGGCCTCATCCTTTTCACGATCGCATCCATAGTTGCGTATTTCTCCGTGTCTTTCGAGATGCTGCTGATATTGAGAGCAGTAATGGGACTGGCGACCGCGGCCATAGCCGGAACTGCGATATCGATGCTTACCGATGCTTTCGGCCCGTCCGAAAGGGGGGCCGCTATCGGACTGAATACCGCAAGCGTCTACTTGGGGGCGGCAATGGGGCCGGTCGTCGGAGGAATCATAAACGACGCTCTGGGTTGGAGGTCCGTCTTCCTGGTCACGATACCTCTGGCGATAATCTCATCCTTCACAATATTGAGTGTGAGAAGTAACAACGAAATGCATCACGGCAAGACCTTCGACCTTACGGGAACGGTCCTGTGCTCCCTGGCAATAACGCTGACGATGATAGGCCTGATAAACATGCCCCGCCTCCTGTCCGCAGTTTCGATGATCGTGGGATTGCTACTGCTGTGGGCTTTCGTGAAATACGAGAAGCGCGTCGAGGAACCTGTTCTCGATGTCCGCATATTTTCGAACAAGACCTTCTCCCGGTCCTGCCTGGCCTCGTTCATGATGAACTCAGCGAACTATGCCGTGTCGTTCTTCGTTGCGATCTATCTTCAGACCATCGGCGCCCTCACGTCCTCCGAAGCGGGAATCGTAATGCTCTCCCAGCCCCTCGTACAGGCAGCCCTCACCGCTTATTTCGGAAAACTGTACGACAGGATGGAAGACAAGAGACTTCTGCCGACGGTCGGCGTGGCCGTGAGCGGGATAGGTATAATTCTCATAATGGCGCTGTCGATAGACCTAAACCTCCAATTGGTGATCGCGGCACTGTTATTCTTCGGACTGGGCAACGCGATCTTCAATGCCCCCAACACCACGGCGATAATGTCTTCCGTCTCCCCCGTCGACCGCGGCGCGGCATCGGCCATGGTTGCCGTCGTAAGACAGACGGGCATGATGGCGTCCATGGGGATAGCGATGTTCGCAATAGCCGTCATAATGGGGGGACTCGACACATTGGGCCCGAGCACATATGGAAATTTCGTCATGGTGATACGTATTTCCTTCTTTGTATCGGCCGTGATGTGCCTGTTCGCCATGTTGGTTTCATGGTTCAGAGGAGCCCCGCCCGAGAGAAGAGCCAGCATAACGCGAAAAGTTAATTGAGCCTAACTCGGATAACCTTGGCAAACCCCTATATACCCGCTTTCCGCTAAACGATTTATGGCCGACATGATCTCTGGTTCCAGAGAGAACTTCCGCTTCCAGGTAGTGGTAGTCACAGTCGGTACAATCCTGATGGTCACAAAGTTCGTGGCGTATTTCATGACGAATTCGGTGGCCATTTTCACCGATGCGATGGAGAGCATCGTAAACGTCATCGCAGGGCTCGTAGGCCTTTATGCGTTGTTCATTTCACCCAAGCCCCCTGATAAGGACCACCCTTTCGGGCACGGGCGCGTGGAGGTCGTATCTGCGGCCTTCGAAGGACTGATGATCCTCGGAGCAGGCCTGATAATCATATTCTCGGCAGTGGAGTCGCTGTACAATCCAGAGCCTTTACAGCAGATGGATTACGGTCTGATAATAATATTCATTGCTGCCCTGGTCAATCTGGCAATGGGAAGGACCGCGATAAAGATAGCCAGAAAGAACCGTTCCCAGGCTTTGGAGGCGAGCGGCAAGCATCTTTGCACCGATACACTGGACTCCATGGGAATAATAGCGGGCCTGGTCGTCGTGGTCGTCGGCATGCATTACGGCTATAACGTCGCCTGGCTGGACCCGGTGATGGCCATCCTCTTCGGTGCTTTCATAATGACCACGGGCGCAAGGGTCCTGAAAGGATGCATCGACACCGTCATGGAACGCGCGGAGGAGGAGACAGTCAACACGATCGTGGAATGCCTGCGCGAACACAGGCATGACGACTGGGTGGACATCCACGCCCTCAGAGTGATGAAGTTCGGCACCAGGTACGTGGTGGAGCTCCATGCCACATTCCCGAGGAACATGACCGTCGGACAGATAGACGACGAGACAAACGAGCTCGAAGAATGTATAATGGAAAAGTTCGGGGACTGCGTCGAGCTGACCGTCAAGTCCGAACCCTGCCGGGACTTTTCATGCAGGATATGCAATAGGGACTGCGATATCCGCGATTCGAAATTCGTCAGGATAATCGAGTGGGACGAAGACAATATGGTGGCTAAAAAACAGCATTCGCCAAATGATGAATGATTTATACGGGCCGGCCGATTACGCCCCATGATTTTCAAGAAGGACGTTCCCAAAGAGATATCTGCGGTCAAATTGTCCAAGTGGTACGACGCCCTGGACGAGAGGGAGAAGATCAGGCTCTCCAGATACGTGGGGGGCGCGGACACTTCTTCCAAGGCGGCCGTCCTCAAAGACATGATGTCGAAGGCGAACGCGGAAGGTAACAACTCCGCCACTATCACTTTGGGAGAGTTTGCGGAAACCCAGAAATTCACTGCCATGGAGCGTTTCCAACTTAGAGAAGAGTATATACTGGCACTTTTTGAGAAAGAGGATTATGCCAAGGCAAAGGAGATGTGCCTCTTAAACCTCGGACTCGTTCCCGACATCCTCCCGAACATACTTGGAAAAGACGGTCAGGTACCCGAGAACATATCTTGTCGCAACAGGCTCATCGATATAATGGTCGGAGTGGAGAACGACTATGACGGCGCCACGGAGATGCTGGAGAAGTTCAACAGCATGGGCATACTTTCCGATGAGGACCTGGTCTTCAGAAAGCAGAGCCTCAAGGTCCGCAGGCTGCAGATAACTTTCGATTCGATATATTCGTACAAGTTCACCGAATGAAGCTCTTCCAGGCGTACATAGGGATCACATCTATCGCCGGCTCTTCGTAGGGGTGGACGCTGATTATCGATTCTATGACGGATTTCAGGTCGTCTTCCCTTGCGGCGAATTCGACTCTGATCTCGTCGGCAGTTGTCAACTTGCCCGTTTCACCGTTGTAAGGATCGGAACCCTGAAGCGGTCTCCAGATGCCGGTGACCTTTGTCAGGGAGAAAACCATGTCGTAGCCCGGATATACCTGGGTCATCGAAGAGTTGATCTTCTCGGTAAGATCTTTTAAAAATTCTTCGGGAATGTTGACGGCTATTTTGAAGATACGGTCCATGGTACATGACAGGTTCCGAAAGATAAAACAATATCATCTTATGGATACATCGGCACAATAAGGGGCCCTACGCGTCAGTGGATTATTTTGATCACATCGGATGGAGGCTGAGATACCATCCAATCTATGTTGTTCAATCTTTTTTCCATTCCTTTATTCATCTTCCTGGCGTTCAGGTTGAGATAGGATGTGCTCAGCCATGTTGCAATAAAGCATGCAGGCGGTACCACATAGGCGAAACCAGAGATTATGCCCGTAGCTTTTTTCAATCTGGTAAGGCTGTTTATTTTCTTTACCAGTGGTTTTTCGTCATCGTCCGGAAGGCGGTGTATCATCGAGCGGTACATCATTTTCTGTCCTCCCCAGACAACTTCCGCGCTCCACTGGAGCACTCCGAAGACAGGGGTCGGTCGCCCTGCCGCAGACGTTTTCTTCTGAAGGACGGCCTTTCTGAAATCGTCGGCCGTGTTCCCTTCGAACTCCGTCCAATTGTAACCTACGGTGTGTACGGAATGGCCGTCGCTACCCGAAATCGCCGCCCATCTGCCGGGATACTTGTCCATCACCGCGCCTGCGAATGCGTTGGAATATGAATCTACATGCCCGCCGTTCAGAACCTCGAACCCATCGAGGTCCAGGGAGAATATTTTTTCCTGGAGCCCTGCAACGTGGAAACTGAAAGGATGGGGCGCCATCGTCAGCCCGCCCTGAGACCTTATGATATCCACGGTCTCTTCGACTGATAAGTTGTCGGGAATACGTTCGTTAAGAAAAAGACCTATGATCTCTCCGTCGGCCGTCGTAACTTCCTCTCCGACGACCACTTCTATGTCATCGTATTTTCTTGCGTATTCCTGCGCCTTGAAAGCACCCACGGTTTCATCGTGGTCTGTGATGCAGAGAACATCCATTCCGTTCTTCCTGGCACGTTCGACCTGGTCTGCGGGGGCCGACACGGATTCAGGGAATTTCATGACGCCCAGTCTTGCGATGCCGGAATATTCTGTGTGCACGTGGGTGTCTGCTTTTCCCATCTCGGGCATGATGTAACCGCAATATCACCTGCATATAAGAGGTAATCGGAACATGCATTGCAGGCGGATCACAGATCGTTGCGATGGACAGGCTTATAGATATATTCGTATTCGGCCGAACATGATTGAATGGGCCCTTCTAGGCATACCGATCGGCATAGTGCTCCTGTACATAGGTTCGGAGGCGATGGTCGACGGAGCTAAGAAGCTGGCGATCCGCCTCGGCGTAACTCCCTTCGTGGTGGGGCTTACGATCGTTGCTATAGGTTCCTCCGCTCCTGAGGCGATAACTTCTCTTGTCAGCAGCGAGAACCCCGAGATCATAATAGGCAACATCATCGGAAGCAATTCGGCCAATGCCGGGATCGCAGTAGGTCTGGCGGCCATTATAAGCCCGATAGCATGTAAGTTCGCCCAGATCAGGTTCGAGATGTCCGCGATGATCATAGCGGTACTTGTAATATTGGCGCTTTCTCTCAACGGAGTGCTCGGATTCATCGATGGAATAATATTGCTGGCACTGTTGATGGTCTTCATATTCTCCGTATATAAGGTGAAGGTGAAAGAGGGCCGTACGGAAGAGGCGCCGGATGTCGATGTTTCCAAGACCTCTGTGCCCATATGTTCGTTAATGATTATAATCGGAATGGCCGCGCTGTATTTCGGTGCCAGCTGGTTCATCGACGGTGCGGTCCGCCTCGCCGAGATATTCGGAGTATCGGACCTGATGATCGGACTGATACTGGTCGCCGTAGGCTCTGCGCTTCCGGAAATATGCATCTGCCTGATGGCGGCCTACCGTCACGAGGACGAGCTGGTCGTGAGCAACATAGTCGGAAGCATAGTTTTCAACAGCTTCTTCGCACTGGGCATCGGAGCGCTGTTCACAAACATCCCGATAGGCGATACAACTTTGGCCTTCCACATACCGGTAATGATAATACTGGCACTTTTGGTTTTCCTGTTTGTAAGGACTCACGACCGCGTCAACAGGAGAGAAGGTGTCTTCCTGTTCCTGGTATATGCCGCCTATATAGCACTCATGATGATATTCCCGCAGCTGACCAGCGGAGTCCTGTGATCACGAGTAATAGTACTCGCCGTTGGACTTCTGTTCCCTGTCGAGCCTGGAGTCCGGCTTGTTTATTCTGGGCCTGTGGCTTTCGGCGTCCCTTCTGAACGTAATGTCAACCGCCGAAAGGAATCTGTTCATGCCGTCCCTCATATCGAACGGGCCTTCTCCGATTCCGTGGTGCCCAGGCTCCCCGCCGAAGACCATCATTGAATCCGAGACCATGTCGAGGAAGTAGATGTCGTGGTCCACTATCATTCCGCTGCGTCCCGATTTTTCCATCATCCTGCGTATGGTCTTCGCCGCGTTCATCCTCTGGTTCGAGTCTAAATATGCCGAAGGCTCGTCGAACAGGTAGATGTCTGCGTCCGAAAGCAGGCACATCGCGATGGCTACCCTCTGAAGTTCTCCTCCCGAAAGGTTGGAGACCTGTTTGTCCATCAGATATTTTACGCTCAGAGGTTCGATGACCTCGCCCTCGAAGAAGCTCGAAGTGACCCTGTCGTAATCTTTGCGGTAAAACATGTCCCTTACCGTGCCGTCGAAGTCCCCGGTTATGTATTGGGGCTTGTATGCGACCCTCACCTTCGCGTCGATATTCCCGCCATCCGGCGATATTTCTCCGGCCAGCATCTTGACGAACGTCGTCTTGCCCGTGGCGTTGGGACCAACGACCCCTACCGATTCGCCCATCTTGATGGAACCTCCGACGACGTCGAGCGTGAACTCGCCGAAGTCTTTGTTTAAACCTTCGAAGGACAGCAGGTCTGCCGTTACCCAGTCGCTCCTGGGAGGCGAGGCGAAGAATTCTATCGGCCTGTCCCTGAAACGTATGTTCTCTTCGGGAAGGTAACCGTCCAAGTATACGTTGATGGCCGTCCTCACCTGTCTGGCCAGGGTGAATACGCCGTAAGCTCCCTCGGTACCGTAGACGACGCTGACGATATCGGCCAGGAAATCAAGGATAGCAAGGTCGTGCTCGATGACGACCACCTGCTTATCCACGCTCAAGGCCTTGATGATACGGGCGATTTTTATCCTCTGGTATATGTCCAGATACGAGGTCGGCTCGTCGAAGAAGTAGACGTCCGCATCCTTCATGATCGTTGCAGCCATGGCCACTCTCTGCAGCTCTCCGCCTGAGAGCTTCTTGATATCTCTGTCAAGCAGCTCCGTAAGCTCGAACATGACCGCCGCCTCGTCCAAGGTGAGGCGGCCCCTGATCCCTGAAAGAAAGCCCCTTACGGGTCCCGAGAAAGCCTTCGGGATGAGGTCGACGTACTGTGGTTTGATGGCCGTTCGGACCTTTCCCGCGTAGACGTCGGTGAGATATGTCTTGACCTCGGTGCCGTCGTAGTGCTGAAGCACCTCCTCCTTGGAGGGAGGATCCCTGTAGTCGCCGAGGTTGGGAACAAGTTCGCCGGAAAGTATCTTTATCGCCGTCGATTTTCCTATTCCGTTAGGGCCCAGTATTCCGGTCACCATCCCCTTCTTCGGTACGGGAAGCCTGTACAGGCGGAAAGTATTCTCGCCGTACTGATGAACCATCTCGGTCTTGAGCTCGTCTGCGAGCCCGATGATCTTGATCGCGTCGAACTGGCACTTGTTTACGCATATTCCGCATCCCTGACATAGGGCTTCGGAGATCAGGGGTTTGCCGCGTTCCCCGAAAACTATGCATTCCACTCCGGTTCTGACAAGTGGGCAGAATTTGTAGCATTCTTTGTTGCATTTTCTGTTCTGGCATCTGTCCTGCAGGACGGCCGCTATACGCATGCCTCCGCCTAGACCTATTAAAGATATAACCTTTAAGGATGGTACCACAGATAAACAAATAAAGTACTGCGGGAAGTAATAATCATGGCCGAAGCGGATGGGACCTCCGAGGATGTCAAAATACTGACGGGCGATTACAAAAGGGCGATTTGGCACCTTTCTATTCCGATAGCTGTGGCTTTGGCGATCCAGCATATCAATATCCTGGTGGATACGTTCTGGGTCGCAGGGCTCGGAGCGGACCCGATGGCCTCCATCAGCATAGTCTATCCGGTTTTCGCCACTGTCATGGGCATCGGAAGCGGACTGGGCATCGGAGCTTCTGCCGCGATAGCACGCAGCATAGGCCAGAATAATAGGAAGGAGGCGGGAAGAAAGGCCGGGCAGTCCCTTTTGCTTTCGGTCTTGGTATCGGTGGCCCTTACGCCGATTCTTTTGATAACCATGGAGCCGTCGATAATCCTCTTCGGAGGATCCGATATCCTGGGACTGTGCAAAGACTATGCCACGCCGCTCTATCTTGCCACGTTCGTAATCATACTGAACGCGATAATCACAGGAATTATCCGTGGGGAGGGCGCCGCTAAACGTTCGATGTACATTCAGCTTCTTTCCGCAGCGGTCAACATAATTATGGATCCCATCCTCATCTACGGACTGGGGATGGGGGTCGCCGGAGCGGCCTGGGCGACAGTCATCGCATTCGGCTCCTCCATCATACTGGCATTTTACTGGTATTTCATCAAAAAGGATATGTATCTAAAGATCGGGAGAAAAGAAGTAAAATACAGCCCTAAAGAGATGAAGGGAGTCCTCAAGGTAGGTCTACCGGAAGCTACCGAACTTTCAGTGATGAACATATTCAATGTTTTCCTGAATTTATCCGTCATAATGGTCGCCGGAACCGTGGGAGTTGCGATGTACTCCACGGGCTGGAGGGTCGTTTACCTGCTCATGATACCGGCCCAGGCCGTCGGAGGAGCGATAGTTTCGATCTGTTCGGCGCAGTACGGAGCAGAACAATACGGCAAGATCAGGAAGACATACTATTACGGTGTGAGGAAAACAGTCGAAACACTGATAGTACTGGCCATAATATTGTTCATCACTGCCGATCTGGCATCGGCCGCGTTCACTTACGAGGGGGAACTTGCGGCCAAAAGAGATGAGATGACCTACATCATCCGTGTATTCTGCATCATGGTGCCTGTGATGTCCCTTATATTCACAGGCTCGTCTCTGCTTCAGTCGCTCGAGAACGCGAACATAGCACTTGCATCATCGTTCATGCGCAACTTGATGCTGGCCATATTGTTCGCCGTCGCAGCGTACCTGATAGGTACGCCCCATTCTCTTTGGTGGTCCCTCACCCTGGGAGAGATAGTAGGAGGACTCCTGATGCTCGGACTGGCACTGTGGAGGTTGGGTCTGTTCGAACGTTCGAAGGGAATATCCCGAAAGTTATAATCTGTCAGAGCGATAATGGCCCATGACCGGAAGGAGGAGCCGCATCTGACTGATTCTTCGGAAAATATACTCGGTGACCCCCGAAAAGCAGTTCTTAGGATGTCGGCACCTATAGCGCTGGCACTGTTGGTCCAATACCTCAACAGCGTGGCGGACATGTTCTGGGTATCCGGGCTGGGGGCAGATGCCCTCGCGGCCGTAAGCATCGTCACGCCGATCTACATGGCGATCATCAGCATCGGGAACGGGATAGGCATAGGCGCATCCTATGCAATATCCAAACGGATAGGTGCCGGGGACCGGAGGTCCGCTTCTTCCGCTGCGGTTCAGTCGGTCGTGATCACCCTGATCGCCGGAGTGGTATCCCTTGTCCTGCTGGCAGTAATGGTCGAGCCAATCATGCGGTACATGGGGGCCGGAAGTATAATCGGACTCTGTACCGATTACGCATATCCCGTGATCCTCTTCGCTCCCCTTTTGATGATGGGAGGGGTGCTTTCAGGATGTCTGAGGGGCGAAGGCGCAGCGAAAAGGTCCACGTTCATCCTGGTGGTGGCCGCGGTATTCAACATAATACTGGACCCGGTGTTCATTTACTGGCTGGACATGGGAATCGCCGGAGCGGCCTACGCTACGGTGGTATCGGCCGCGATATCCATGATACCCGCAATATACTGGTACTCGGTGAAGAAGGACGTGCTTACGCCGATCTCCTTCAAATTTTTCAGGTTCACCCGTTCGGAAGTGAGATCGATCTCCGAGGTCGGCGTCCCCCAGACGGTGGAACTGGTGATCATGTCCTTGATGTCGGTTTTCTTCGTGCGCTCGATATCCTTTACCGGAGGTACCGACCTCGTCGCGGTTTTCGAGATAACGTGGAGGATCGCAATGATAATGATGGTCCCGGCACAGGCAATAGGTTTTGCTCTGGTACCTATATTGTCGGCATCGTTTGGGATGAAAGACCCAGACAGAGCGAATGTCAGTTTTATACACGGCATTAAACTGTCTATTGCGATAATGGTGGCGATCGCGGCACTCACGGCGCTGCTCGCCCCCCACCTGACAGAGCTCATGACGCTCTCCGACGACTCCGCCAGGCTGAGGCCGTACATGGCCGACATGCTGGTGGTCTGCACCCTTTTCTTCCCTGCTTTCTCACTGATCAACGCATCGTCGGCGCTGATGCAGTCTATGGGATTGGGGACGGCATCTCTGTTTCTGACGGTGGTGAGGAATCTGTTCATAGCCGCGGTCTACGCGTGGCTTTCCTCATTCAGGGTGGCATCATACATGTGGTGGGGAATGACCATCTGCGAGATCGCTTTCGGAATCGTTACTCTGGTAGTCGCCATCGTTCTTTTCAGGCACATTTCCCATATTGGAAAACCAATCTCGCAACTCTAATATACAACATCGAATTAGCCCGCCTTATGGGCGAAGCAATGACAAAAGATGTGGAAAAGCTTCTCGGCGACCCTAAAAGGGCCATTGTCCTGATGATGATACCCGTCATCATAGCGATGACATTCCAGAGTCTCAACAGCATCATCAACTCGGTCTGGGTAGCCGGCCTTGGTCCGAGCGCCCTGGCCGCCGTCGGCCTGGTCTTTCCCGTTTTCTTCATAATCCTAGCGGTCGGAAACGGTATCGGTGTCGGTGCTTCGCAGACCGTCGCATTGCACATAGGCATGGGCGATAAGCAGGGGGCCGACAGGTCTGCCGTCCAGGCAATAGTGCTGACGATCATCGCGTCGCTTATGATAGCGGCCATCCTGGGCGTATTCCTGCGCCCGCTCCTCATGTTGATGGGCGGAGGAAACATCATCGATGAGTGTTATCAGTATGCTCTGCCGATAGTCATCTTTTCACCGATACTGATGCTCAGCAGCCTGTTTTCGAACCTCCTCAGGTCCGAAGGCGCCGCAAAAAGATCGATGATGATCCAGATACTGACGGCGTGCATCAACCTTGCCATCGATCCGTTCCTGATATACCAGCCGTTCGGATTCGGACTGGGATGGGGCATAGCCGGTGCGGCCGTCGGTACGGTCATCTCGATGTTGATAGGCCTGAGCGTGGCTATTTACTGGTTCAAGGTAAAGAACGATACATACCTCACGCTCTCGCTTAAGGGATTCAAATTCGACAGAAAGATCGACAGGATGATCTTCAGGGTCGGAATCCCCGCAAGCCTGGAGATGATGATCATATCTCTCGTTTCGATAGTGATGAACATCATATTGATAGGGGCGGGAGGCGACGATGCGGTTGCAATCTACACCAGCAGCTGGCGTATCATCAGCATATTGATGATTCCCCTCATGGCCACCGGAAGTGCGATGGTCCCGGTCTGCGCCGCGGCGTTCGGAGCCCGGCGTTTCGACCGCGTAAACGAAGCATACCGCTACACCCTGAAGCTGGTCGTGGTGATCATGCTTGCGATCAGCATAATAACGGCGATCGCCGCACAGTACATGGTGATGATATTCACCTATACGGAATCGACGCTCTATCTACGCGAAGATATGGTCATGCTCCTGCATGTGGGATGCATATTCCTGCCGTTCGCCAGCTGGGGTGCCACAGCTTCCGCGTTCTTCCAGTCGTTGGGGATGGGCACGAAGTCCCTGATATCCACATTGGTCAGAAATCTGGTGCAGATCCCCGTATGCATATTCCTTTTCGGAATAGGCGGCACCCTGGACTACATCTGGTGGGGAGTGGCGTTCGGCGAGATCGTTGGTTCTCTGCTTGCCGGCATATGGGGAGAAAGCATTCTGAGGAACTTCCTGAAGCATGCGGAAAAATATCATCCCAAAGAAGGACAGGCGGCCTGAAATTGCCGTCCTTCTATCGATTTATTTATAGGTAACAGAACATTGTGAGGCCATATCATGTCAAAAGTTTGCATCAACATCGCCTGGCCGTATGCCAACGGGAAGATACACCTGGGACACGTGGCGGGGTCCCTTCTGCCGCCAGACATCTTCAGCAGATACAACCGCCTCGCCGGTAACGAGGTTTTGATGGTAGGCGGGTCCGATCAGCACGGGACCCCCATAACCGTCACCGCCGAGAAGGAGCACACCACGCCCGAGTCCGTGGCCGAGAGATACCACGAGATCAACAAGAAGGCGATCGAGGACCTCGACATAGAATATTCGCTATTCAACAAGACCCACTGCGATACCCATTACGAGGTGGTGCAGAAGCTGTTCCTCGACCTTCTCGACAGAGGATATCTTTATACAAAGCAGACAGACCAGTATTACTGCGGAGACTGCGGAAGGTTCCTCCCCGACAGGTATGTCGAGGGAGTCTGCCCTACCTGCGGGGCGGTAGACGTCAGGAGCGACCAGTGCGACACCTGCGGAACCACTTTCGAGCCGGGCGACCTTAAGGAGCCCCATTGCATCCAGTGCGGCAACGTGCCGGAGGTCAGGCAGACCGAGCATTATTTCCTGAAGCTGAGCGCTTTCAGGGAAAGACTTCTCGATTTTATCGCCGATAAGGGCCACTGGAGATCTAACGTGAAAACGTTCACGCAGAACTGGCTCAACGAGGGCCTCAACGACAGGGCGATCACCAGGGACATGACCTGGGGCGTCCCTGTGCCCGTGGACGGTTGGGACGGGAAGGTCATCTATGTGTGGTTCGACGCGGTCATCGGATATCTCAGCGCATCCATAGAATATTCGAAGATGATCGGCAAGCCCGACTACTGGAGAGAGTTCTGGCAGGACCCGGAGGTCAAGCACTACTATTTCATCGGTAAGGACAACATTCCTTTCCATTCGATAATCTGGCCCGCCATCTTGATGGGCGAGGGCGGTCTGAACCTGCCTTACGACATACCGGCTAACGAGTACCTGATGTTCGGCGGCGGAAAACTTTCAAAGAGCCGCGGAGGCGCAATAGATGTGCCCAGCGTCCTTAACGAATACGACGCGGACCTCGTCAGATATTATCTGTCGATCAACATGCCGGACACGCACGATTCTGATTTTTCTTGGGAGGACTTTAAGATAAAGATCAACAACGAACTCGTCTCCGACCTCGGGAACTATTATCACAGGTGTCTAAGCTTCACGCAGAAGAATTACGGAAGCATACCCGAAGCGGCCCTCCCCGAGGAGTCGGCGGAGGTCATGGGGAGGATCGGATCGGCCTTCAAAGAATACGACGAGTATCTTTCGAAATGCGATTTCAAGAAGGCTCTGAAGGCGGTCATGGACCTGGCCCATTTTGCGAACAAGTATTTTGACCAGTCCAAGCCATGGGCGCTTTTGAAGAGCGACAAGGAAGCGTGCGGAAGGGTCATGAACACAAACCTCCGCATAGTCAAAGCCCTCGCGGTCATGTCATGGCCGTACATGCCCCGCTCGTCGGAGAAGATATGGGAGTATCTGGCGATCGGCGGCACGATAGAGGAATGCGGATACGAAGGAATGACCGGGCCGCTTCCCAGCGGCGCCGCCATGCCCGAACCCGTGCCTGTCTACAAGAAGGTCGAGTTCGAGGACAAAAAGGAGAAAGAGAACAAGGTGCCAGCTGTTGAACCGGACATCTCCGGGCCGTTCGCGGACTTCAGGAAGCTCGATCTCAGGGCCGGAAGCGTGATCAGCGTTCAGGACCACCCGGATGCCGACAAGCTCTACCTGCTGAGCGTGGATATCGGGGAAGAATCCCCCAGGCAGATAGTTGCAGGTCTCAAGGCCTACTATCCGAGGGAAAAGATGCTCGGCCGCAAGGTCCTCGTGGTTTCCAACCTCAAGCCCGCCAAGCTCCGCGGTATAATGTCTTCGGGAATGCTGCTCGCGGCGGACGACGAGGACATAGGCGGAAGCGCCGTGCTACTGCTAACTCCCTCGAAGGAGGTTCCAAACGGGACGAAGTTCTCGTCCGGGATGGATTCGTCATCCTCTCGTATCGAGTACAAGGATTTCCAGAAGGCGGTCCTCAAGGTCTCCACGGTCAGAGACGGTATGTTCGTCGCCGGGTCCAGGAAGCTGGAGCCGTCGGAAGGATGCCCCACCCGTGCCGCGGCCGTGATAGATGGCGATAGAACAGTTCTGCTCAGCGACGGCAACGGCAGCGTTGCAACCGTCGAAAGCGAGATCAAGGACGGTGCTGGCGTAAGATGAAGGCGGACCTGCACATTCACTCTTCGTTCTCTTTGGACGGGCGCACAGACCCCGTCACGATAGTGGACGTCGCGGTCGAGAGGGGCATCGGTTGCATAGCGATAACGGATCACAACAGTTTCGAGGCATACGACCTGATCAAAGACGACGGCCGCCTCATAGTAATACCGGGGGAGGAAGTATCCTCGAAGGGAGGGCATATCCTCGCTTACGGCATCGACAGACAGATACAGAAGGGGCTTTCGATCATCGAAACCATAGAGGCCATCCACGATGCGGGAGGGATCGCCTTTGCGGCACACCCGTACAGATGGTGGTCGGGGCTCGGAGAGCAGGCCGTGCTCGACAATCCCTTCGACGGCATAGAGGCGGCGAACTCCAGATCGTACAATAAAGACAATTTGGGTTCTGCGGCGCTCGCCGCAAAGGTCGGATGTCCGGTATCGGCGGGGAGCGATGCGCACACCACGCGCCACATCGGATTCGGATATGTCACGCTGCCCGACGGGCTCACGTCATGGTCGGAAGTTCTGAGAGAGATGATGTCGGGACCTTTGTCGGCAATCAGCTCGAACAGGCACACGGGGAGCACTTTGCGCTACGGTATCAGATCGATTGGGCTCTGGATGTCCAGAGGTTTCAGGAAAATGTGATCCGGCGGGAACCCCCGCCGGAGTTAAGCGTTTATTTCATCAGTCCGACGGACCTGAGCTCGGCGGCGATCTTGTCGACCGCGCGGGTGACGTCCGGGGGGACCTTCGCTCCCGTGCATACCATCTTGCCGCTGCTGAATAGAAGCACTACGACCTTGGGGTCGTCCAGCCTGTAAACCAGGCCGGGGAACTGCTCGGGCTCGTACTCGACCCTCTCAAGTCCCAAAGTTATGGCCACGGTGTTCAGGTTTATCTCCTGTTCCAGGTCGGAAGAGGCGACGATGTTCTGAACTTCGATCTTGGGCACGATGGTTATTGTAATGCCCGCCTTCTCCAGGTCCTTGGCGACGGTGGTAACGGCCCTGACCACATCGTCATAGCACTTGGCGCCCGTGCATACGACCTTGCCGCTCCTGAAGAGCAGCGTGGCCGTCTTGGGGTCCTTGAGCCTGTACACAAGCCCCGGGAACTGCTGAGGGTTGTACTCCGCACCTTCGAGCGCGGCCTCTATCGCGTTGAGGTCGAGTTCCTGTCCCAGGTAGCTCGAGGCGACAACATTCTCTATTTTCATTTTTGCCATTTTTGTACCTTATATAGGCTATTTAAAGCCTATTTAAATAGATTACGCAAAACCCGACGTTAAAAGGAAAAATAAAATGGGGTCGGGAGGGAGAATTGAACTCCCGTATGCGGATCTGCAGTCCGCCACATAGCCACTGTGTTACCCCGACAGCCAGTCACTTCATCGGTTGAACGTATTAAATCATTTCGTCATCGGACGGGATAACGGTTATAGGTCTGTTAGTCTGATACACGGGCATGCATTGCAAGGACATTTCCATATTGGAAGCGGATTTCCCTCTCACCGAGGAAGGGATCCGCAAAGGATTGATGGGGCACAAGGCCTATGTCAGGGCACAGTATGTGGTCATGTCCAGGGATGGCAGGTACGCGGTCGCCGAGCTGCACAAGTCGGAGGGGGCGGGGCTGTTCAGGACAGTCGAGTCGGTGGACATAATATCTCTGCCCGAAGATACCGTGTTCGTGGACATGCCCGGGGCGGACGTCCTCAACCTTCCGGAAAGGGCGCAGATCCAGAAGGAGCATCCCGGGAAGACCGTGGTCGTCCGCGGGATGTTCTACCATATCAGTTTCGTCACCGGGATCGAGCCTATGACGCTGAGGGTCGTAGACAGCGTTCCTCCGTACCCGTCCAAGACGGAGATACTGGTCAACAAGGCCTTGGAGTCAGGATATATCGACCTTCCGATAGTGACCGAAAATCTGACCATCGATATCCAGGACATGGTATCGAAGGTCAGGACCGGAGGAGTCATGTTCCCCTGCAAGGTATCCGGCCTCAGGGCCGATAAACCGTTCTATTTCCTGGACGAGAGCCCCGAGCTGAATCACGAGGTCACATTGCTGGGGTGCGATACTTCCCGCAGGATATTCAGGGAACTCTACGGGAGGGACACCGCTACGATCGATATATGCCCCAGGGACTTCTGCCCCAAGGACGGGGTAAAAACCATCGTAAGGTGCTGCAAGGTCAGAGAGGGCCATGTGATAGAGGGCGACACGGCGGTCGTGCCCTGGGGAGCCACGGTTCCGGAAGTGGTCGCGGCGATAAAGGCGCTGTTCCGCTGATCAGAAACGCTTCCTTCCCTCTGCGAACGCTTTGTATCCTTCATCGGTACGTCCGACTCTGCATAGCAGTTCCCCGAGAAGATACCAGGAATCGGCATCGTCGGGGTTGCGTTCCAGACTTTTGGTCAGATGGTCTATGGCCTCGCCGACGCGGCCGCCCTCCGCAAGGACGCGGCTGACGGAACGTCCCGCCGTCTCTTCGTCGAGGACCTGTCTCATCTCTTTGATGGCGCGCTCCATAAGGACGTTCACGGAGTTGGCGGTAAGCCAAGGGTATCTCCCCATGACCATCTCTCTGAACGGTGCCGCGCGTTCGGGAACGATCTCCGCGGTTCCCGCTTTGAAAATGCCTCTGGGAACATGCACGGTAAGGTTCCCGTGATGCACCTCGATATGTCCGCTTGGAACCGGCAAGCTCTCACCTTAGATTTATGATGCGTCCGCACTCGTCCCTTTTCCTGGTCCCGAAGTCGGAAAGGCCGTCGAGCTCCTCTGTGCCGAACACAGGCCCGTCCTTGCAAACTCTGAGCTCGTCCATCATGCAGCACCCGCATACGCCGGCGCCGCATTTCATGAACCTCTCCAGGGAAAGCTGGCATTCGACATTGTTCTCTTTGCACGCCCTGTGAAGGAAATAAAGCATGACCTCGGGCCCGCAACCGATCACCAGATCATAGTCCCTGAGGGCCATCTTCTCCTTTGCAAGCTGTACCGCGTTTCCGTGGAAACCGCGACTGCCGTCATCGGTGGATATCCAGACGCTCTTGCTGTATTTCCTCGCTACATCGTCCAGAATGATCTCGCCTTCGGACCTGGCGCCTATGATGGTATCGCAGCCTGTCTCCTTTATTGCGGGGATCAGCGCCGCGGCGCCTACACCGCCCGCGACCGCCAGGATCCTTTTGGCCTTCTTTATGGAAAATCCGTTGCCGTAGGGGCCCCTGAGCCTGACGTAGTCCCCGACCTGCAGACCGTGTATAGCATTGGAGGCCTCCCCTATGCCTTTGACGGTTATCGCTTTGATCTTCCCTATGCGGGAGAGCGACATAGGGACCTCGTCGACGCCCGGTATCCAGACCATGACGAACTGTCCGGGCATCGCGGGAGCGTCCCATTTGAATTCCAGAGTGTACGTGTCTTTGCTTTCCTTCATCTTTCCGATGATCTTGACGGTCTCACTCACGCGCAACACCTACCATTTCCGCGATGGACCCGTAACCGTGGTCCGACATGAACATCTCCAGGCCCCTGTTGATCTCTCCGAACACTTTCGGCCCCTTCGTGCCCACGGCGCTTCCGACCTGGAATGCGCTGGCCCCTGCAAGGAGATATTCGGCGGCGTCCCTCCAGTTAGAGATGCCCCCGACGCCTACGACCGGGATGCTGAGCGCGCCCCTAAGATCATAGACCGCCCTGACGCCCACAGGCTTTATCGCGGGCCCGGAGAGGCCTCCGAACTTGTTGCTCAGGACGGGTTTTCGCAGTTCTGCCGAAATGACCATGGCCTTCAGGGTGTTGATCGCCACCACGGCCTCGGCGCCGCCGTCCTCCGCGGCCCTGCCCAGTTCCACTATCGAAGAGGTATTGGGCGTCAGCTTTGCCCATACGGGGATATCGACGGACGAACTTACCGCCGAAACGATCGAGCGTACGTTCTTCGGGTCGGAACCTATCTCCGCCCCGTATCCTTCGGCATGGGGGCACGAGAGGTTCAGCTCGATGGCGGATGCCCCATAGTCCTCCATCTTGGCCGACAGCATTGCAAAATCCTTGGCATTGGAGCCGAACACGGAACCGACAACGGGCCCCGCACGCAAAGCTATCTCCATCTCCTCGGCGAAAAGTTTTATTCCCGGGTTCGGAAGGCCCATAGCGTTGACATAACCTCCCTCGACCTCGGTGAAGGTGGGATTTCTGTGCCCCGGCCTCGGCTCGAGGCCTATGGACTTTGTGACCACGGCGCCCGCTCCCGATCTTATCATGCGCGCCATCGAGTCCCCTGTCTCATCCATTATTCCCGATGCGACCATCCCGGGACGTTCCAGCCTCAGCCGTCCGAAGGTAATTTCCAGTCTACCCATCGCTACCGCATGCAGGTCTCTTAATAAAAACCCCTTTCGAATGCGCAAGCGTAATGAACAAGGAAATCATGGCCTTTCCATGGACATATCGTCTCTGCGGAACGATTTTCCCACGATGAGGAACAACCGCGGCGTATACCTGGACAGCTCATGTCAATCGCTCCGCCCCGACAGCGTCATCGAGGCGATACTCAGATATTATAATGAATATCCGTCGTGCGGAGGCCGCAGCGTCCACGCAATGGGCGCAAAGGTCTCCATGGCAGTGGACGAGGCCCGTGAATCCTTGGCCGAATTCTTCGGCACGGACGATCCGGACTGCTATGTGTTCTGCAAGAACGCGACCGAGGCGCTCAACACCGTCGCGTTCGGCCTTTCGCTGAAGAAAGAAGATACGGTGGTTACAACCGATTCCGAACATAACTCCAATCACGTCCCCTGGCTGATCATTTCGGAGGAGAAAGGGACGAAGAGGCGCTATGCCAAGACGACGGAAGAAGGGGAACTGGACATCGAGTCGTTCAAAGAATGCATGGAAAAGCGCGTCAAGGTCGTTTCCGTGATACACGCGAGCAACGTCACAGGGTGCATAATGCCTGTCGCAGAGATATCGGAGATAGCCCACGACGCCGGCGCGAAAGTCGTGATCGACGGTGCGCAGGCCGCACCGCACATCAAGGTGGACCTGGACAAGATCAATCCGGACTTCTACTGTCTGTCGGTGCACAAGATGCTCGGCCCCTCGGGAATGGGCGTACTGTACGGAAGGTCCGAGGAACTGGCAAAGCTCAGGCCCCTCTCCTACGGCGGAGGGACGGTCGGCCTTGCGACATACGATTCGGTCAGACTGGCGCCGCCGCCCGACAGGTTCGAGGCGGGGCTTCAGGACTATGCGGGCATAGCGGGGACCAAGGCGGCCCTCGACTATCTGTCGAAGGCGGGTATGGACAATGTCGAGGCATGGGACAAAAAGCTCATGAGGCAGATGGTAAGGGAGACGGAGGACATCAGGGGGCTGAAGCTCGTCGGCCCAACGGACCCGGACAGGCGCGGCAGCGTATTCTCGTTCAATGTCGAAGGGTTGTCGCCCCATGACATAGCCATGATGCTGGACAACATCGATGGCATAATGATCCGCTCGGGGCTGCATTGCGCCCATCCCTTCTTCGAGGGGAAGAAGATAGAGGGGAGTGCCAGAGCTTCAGTTTACCTCTACAATAATGAGGAAGATGTAAGTCGTTTCTCCGCGGCTCTCAGGAAAGCGGCCGACGCTTTCGGAAAATGATCACACTGCGACGATCCCGGCATCAGATTTTTCCAATGTGACCGTTCCGTTGTAAGAAAGTGAAAAACCCTCGGATATACAGGAGATCAGCGAACGATATTCCTTTCCATCGTTTTCCAATATCAGGATGTGGCCCTCCGCCCGCATCGAGCATCCCGGGTCCGGAAGAATGTCCCATCCTCTGAGCGTCATCTCATCAGCCTCCGAACGGTAGAAAGAGTCGACCATCTCCGCTATGGAGTCCGCGGTCTCGGTCATCTGCACGTCTTCGTTGGACGAGCAGATTCCTGAAAACGGTATGGCTACGGCCCCTAGAAGGACGGCCCCGCAAATGCACAGGACGACCCTGGACATCGTGAACTCAAGCAATCACGCTCACCTCCACCGCATATCCTCTGCCGTCGTTCACGCATTCGAACAACAGCGTCCTTTCGCCCGAAATCGATATTCCGTCGCCGGCGATCCTTACTGCAGGGCGGTCCATCACCAAACGGCCGATGCTGTCGTCCCCGCAGAATATATTTATCATGTAGGCGTCGGCGCCTTCGCCGCCGATAACGATCCTGTTGTAATGTCCGATCGAAACCTCTGCCGTGAAAGCTCCCCCCTCGCCGGCATAATAAGCTTTTTCCGCGGTATCGGAGACGATGCCCGCCTGGGCCCTCAGTCCGGAAGCTTCGGCATCGCTCCGATAATCATCCACGGCCCCCATCAGGAGCGGCACGGTAAGGGCCAGGATCAGGAAGGTGACGGCAAGCCTGACGGGCATGCCTATGGTCCCCCTCCTGTCCATCTTCATGCTATCACGGTGACCCTTGCAGTGTTGTTCTCGCCGTATCCGGACGCCGAGACGTTTACGGTTATGAATCCGACAGAACTGTTGTCCATCGTGATATTGAGGCCCGTGAATACAGCAAGTCCGTTGGAATCTGTGCTGTCATAAGCGGTCTTACCGTTCAAGTCTGTTATTCCGAGGCCCGAGAGCACGACCGCGGCGCCTTCGATCGGTTCGCCGTCCTGGTCCGTTACGCGCACCTCGATGATGCCGTCGGATGTGCTTCCGTTTACGAGCACGATGTCGTCGGACGTCACGTCCACGGAACCGATGGACTGCGGGCTCTCTATATTGCCCATCCATCCCAGTATGATGCCGGTACCGAGTGTCGCCACCAGTATCACGATCATCAGTTGCAGCGGGAGGCCTTCTATTCCTCCGCGGCGGTTGTTCGAAATCCTGATCCTATTATTTCTCATGAGACGCTTTGTTATTCTCATGATATCTTATTCGGATCTGCAGAGTATAAGGGGCGAAAGCTACAGTTAACCTTAAGAAACATACATCAGAGGAAAATCTCAGATACGGGGGTATGGACGGCGCCCGACGGGCCAAGCTCGCTGCTGAATATCGTTATATTTTTGCAGGTGAAAGTGAAGGAATCCCCTCCTTCGTATCTTTCGATGACGGACGATGCGGATGGCGCGCCCCTCCCGTCCCGAAATCTTGCCAATGTTATGTGGGGAACGAATTTTTTCCTGTCGTGCCCGATCCCTTTCTTATCAAGCTCCTCGGAGATCCTTTCGGCAAGCTTCTCCAGGTTTCCTCCCGACCCTGCGCCGGCCCAGACGGTCCTGGGCCCCCACCTTCCCTGGAACGACCCGAGCCCTCCGACCTCGATCTCGAACGGGCCTATGCCACGGGCCGCCCTTTCAACGGCCTCGGTAACATCGGAGAGCCGTCCGTCCTCTATCTCTCCGATGAAGCTGAGGGTGATATGCAGGTCCCCGGTGCCGTAGATCTTCATTCCACCGTCCGCAGACAGGCCTTTGAACGGCCGGATCAACGACGGTCTGTCAGGTATCTTAACGGCAACAAATGCCCGCATGATATCACTTGATATTCACTATGACGTAGTCGGAAGAGCCGAACCCCATCTTATCCGCGTGTTCGAAGGTGCTCTGCCATCTCGTGGTCGGATGTATACAGGCAAACATGTCTTCCGGTATTTCACCGGCGCATTTTTCGTAAAGTTCGCTGCCTTCGATGGGCGTTTGTCGCATCGCGATATCTATGCAGGCTCTGTCCAAAGCGACAGGATCGAAGGATGCGAGCATCCCCACATCGGGTATGACCGGGACGTCGTTCTCGGCATGGCAGTCGCAGTTCGGAGATATATCCGTCATTACGGTCACGTGGAAGTTCGGTTTGCCCTTGATGGCGGCCATAGCGTACTCCACGATCTTGGCATTTAGCACGCCTGCATCCTGGTCGTTCTCGGCGGTTATGGCATCGTAGAGGCAGGAGCCGATGCATCTTCCGCATCCGACGCACTTTTCCTTATCGATGGCGGCCTTTCTCCGTGTTAAGGCGATCGCGGACTCCGCGCACTGCCTGGCGCACGTGCCGCACCCGACACACTTATCGCGGTCCACGGAGGGTTTTCCCGCCGAATGCATCTCCATCTTACCGCGGCGGGACGCGCACCCCATCGCCAGGTTCTTCAGGGCCCCTCCGTATCCGGTGAGCTCGTGACATTTGAAATGCGTGACCGTTACGATAACATCCGCGTCGTAAATCGCACGGCCTATCTTGGCCGTCTCCACATATTCGCCGTTTATCGGGACCTCGACGTCGTCGGTCCCCTTAAGGCCGTCGGCTATTATTATCTGACATCCTGCCGACATGCGGTTGAATCCGTTGTAGTTCGCGGTATCCAGGTGCTCGGGGGCGCTCTTTCTGCGACCCACGTACAGCGTGTTGCAGTCTGTCAGGAAAGGGATCCCTCCGAGCTCCCTGGTCTTCTCGGCCAGAACCCTGGGTATTCCCGGCCTGAGGTACGCAAGGTTCCCCAGTTCGCCGAAGTGCATCTTGATGGCCACGAACTTCCTGTCGCAGTCCATCCTGCCGATCCCTGCCTTCTCTACGAGCCTTAGCAGTTTGTCAGGTATGGAATCTCCCGTCCCGGTGCGCATGTCTGTGAAGAAAACCTCGGATGCCATGATGCATAAGCCATGACGTTCCCTATATAAATCGGGTTTTTTTCACGTGGCGGGAGCGGACGTACGAAGGGGTCAAAATCTGCTGTTTTTGTTACAAACAGTGTTATTTTGTCTCCTTGGACTTTGAGTGTTCCTCACTCGACAATTCGTTGTGCTGGGTGTAAAAAATTAATTGACCGGAATTTATAAGGTCGGGCATTGTTTGAAATACAGAAAGTATTTACACTGTTCAACGGGAAAACAATCCCCGTTGTGAGGAATTACAATGTACACAATGAGTCCCTATTCCGGCAAACTCCTCAGCGACGAGGAGGCAATGAAAAAATACAATGGTGAGAAGCTTTGGGGTCTGCTCGTCTCGATCGACCTCGGAGAGTGCGACCATTCCAAGATCGCAAGCAAAGAGCACATCACACAGTATGCAATCGACCTCGCCAAGCACATCAACATGAAAAGATACGGTGAACCTCAGGTAGTTTTCTTCGGAGACGAACCCAAGGTCCAGGGATATTCCCTCGTACAGCTCATAGAGACGTCTTTGATCTCCGGCCACTTCGCCGAGGACACTGACCGCGCATTCGTCGACATATTCTCATGCAGGGAGTTCGGTCCCGAAAATGCCGCCAAGTACACACAGGAATACTTTGGCGCCAAGAAGATGCAGTACTCGGTGTCCTTCAGGGACATCTAAACCCCTTTTCTCTCATACAGAGAGATATTTTTTTCCATTTTGTACCATTTTCATGCCGATATCTTTTTCGATATCCCAATTAGGCCAGCGTTTTGTTTCATCAGAGGAACATAACATATTTGATTATCCTAATTGTATCATTGTATCCAAAATGTGTTAAAATTACAAACATTTATATTTGAAAAATCCCAGTTACATGTGTGAGCTCGAACTGGAATTACAAAATGTGGGGGTCAGTGGGAGTCGTAATAGTGCTCCTCTCCGCATCCGGCTTGATACTGTCGATGGAAGATTCCGAGAAAGAATCTGTTTCGATACTTGCCAGGGTGAACAACGACGGGTCTGGAATTTTTATCAGGGCCGATACCGAGAATGTAGATGATATGACCGAGATGGTCGACGGGGTATTGACAGCGGTCAATCCCGAACTGTGGGAGGGACTGGTGTTCATGACGCCCGGCCCGTCTTCGATCCAACACATGATCCTCATGGACATAGTGCAGGAAGATCTGGGCCTGAAGTTCGTACAATACGGTACGGAGAGCGAAGGTGCCGTGTTCTGGACGCAGGTCGGTCCGGGCCTTATGCTCAGCACCATGAATGCAAAAAGCGATATCGACGGGGGAATCGCATGGGAGCCCCATTATTCGGTTGCGGTCAATGACGGCCTGTGCATCGAACTTATGACGACCAGCGACTATTGGCAAGGCCACCCTTGCTGTGTAATAGCGGCGAACAACTCGTTCCTTTCAGGCAACGTGAATGCAACAGAAAGATTCCTTGCGGCATACATAAAGTCCGTTCTATGGGTGACCGAGGCGACGTCCGAAATATCTGAAGATCACGATGCCCTTCTGGACATAACCAAGAGGATCGGCACCCCTGCGTCTTCTTCGGCCACTCCGATGTCCGATGAGGTAGCGGAGGCCGCGCTGGCGAACATCACCTATGCATATGAGATAGGAAACCTCGCCCAACAGCTTGCTGATGTCGTGGATACGTACAAATCGCTCAATATCGTGCAGCAGAGCACGTTGAGCGATGCCGGATACGGATCATCGCTGGAATTCACCGAACATTTGGTACAGGGGCAGTACATCGCCGATGCGCTCGATGATGAAGGGAATGTCAAATCGGCGGAAGAGCTGGGTTATTACGGCGGAGCCGTCACCCACATAGGGGTGGCGTACCTGGCGGCCGACATACACCAGATCGCCCTGCATGTGGGGATCGAACAGGGATTCTTTGCTGAATACGGGATCGAAATAGAGCTGATAGGGCCTTTCGCGTCCGGTGGCGACGTCATGAACGCGCTGCTTTCCGGCCACGCGAGCATCGGATTCGTCGGTTCCCCGCCAGTAGTTTCTTCATCCATCAACGCGCTGAGGAGCTGAGAACATGGGAGTATCACTGAAAGACATCCGCTACGACGAGGACAAAAAGAGTCACCGCATGGTGCGGAAGGGCATAATCACCGTCGTATCGCTCGTCGTGTTCGTCCTGATATGGTGGAACCTGTCGCTGATACTGAACAATCCGGCGATCCCCACGCCCAAGATGACGTGGGACGCGCTGGTGTTCCTGTTCCAGAACGGCGATGCGGTCTCCGGAATGACCATGTGGGGCCATATGGGGATAAGCCTCGAGAGGTTCTTCGCCGGACTGTTGATTGCGCTCGCGCTCGCAGTGCCGTTCGGACTGCTTCTCGGATACTCGGATACTCTGAAGGAGTTCTCGTCCCCGACCTTGGAAGCTCTCAGGCCCATCGCGCCGATCGCATGGGCGCCGATCTTCCTTTTCACCGTCGGTTACACCTGGGGGCCGGTCCTCGTGGTGTTCGTGGGGATATTCTTCCCGATACTGACGAACACGATATTCGGTGTTAAAAAGATAGACCCGAACTGGTTGGACGCCGCCAAAACGCTTGGAGCGTCCAAGGTCCAGACGTTCGTGAAGGTAATGCTTCCCGCAGCGGTGCCGTACATAATGAACGGCCTCCGCATAGGTATGGGAGTAGGATGGATGTGTATCGTCGCGTCCGAACTGTACGCATCGTTCGGCGGAGGCGTGGGATACTTCATCAGCATCCAGGCGCAGATGGGATACTGGCCTAACGTTTACGCTGGCATAGTGATCATCGCGATACTCGGTATACTGACAACCAGCCTTGCTGATTATGTGCATAAGGTCATCACCAGAAGGATGGGGATAGAATGAGCGAAAAAATTGTGATAAACCATCTGAGGAAGGTCTACAAGACAGACGAACAGGAAACGGTGGCGCTGGAAGATTTCTCCCTCGAGATCGATAAAGGGGAGCTCGTCTCGATCGTCGGGCCGTCGGGGTGCGGAAAGACGACCCTGCTGAGGCTGGTAGCGGGCCTGATGGAGCCATCCTCGGGCGAGGTCGTCATCGGCGGCAGTAAGTGCACCGGGCCGGGCCCGGACAGGGGCATGGTGTTCCAGGAGTTCGCACTGTTCCCGTGGCGCTCGGTAAGGAAAAACGTAGAGTTCGGCCTGGAGATCGCCGGTGTTCCTGCGGAAGAGCGCAGGATGACCGCGGAACGTTACATCAAGGCGGTGGGCCTCGAAGGGTTCGAGGACCACAGAGTGCACGAGCTATCGGGAGGAATGAAGCAGCGCGTGGGCATCGCAAGGGCGCTTGTGACCAAACCCGACGTGCTGCTGATGGACGAGCCGTTCGGCGCATTGGACGCCCAGACCCGCAACATCATGCAGGGGGAGCTTCTCAGGATAGTCGAAAAGACGGACACGACGATATTATTCGTCACGCATTCGGTGGACGAGGCCGTTTACCTTTCCGACAGGATAGTGGTTCTGACCAAACGCCCGGCAAGCATCAAGGATATTGTCGAAATAGATATTCCGAGGCCCAGGGACCGCGCCTCGCCCGAGTTCATCAAACTGCGCAAGCACATATTGAACCAACTGGAGGACGAGAACGTCAGACCCATCGTGCACACGGAGGCTCTGAACGGGCAATAAACAAAAAAAGGGCGGGGAACGACCCCGCCCAAATAGTTTTCTTCAAGACAGCCTGAGGGTGTCGAACTGCATGACTTTTTCAGGACATACGTACTGACATCTGTAGCACGCCGTTCCAAGGCAGTTCTTGGTCTTCACGGTGATCGTCTTGTCTTTGCTGACGGTCAGTGCGTTCTCGGGGCATTCGCGCTCGCACTTCTTACACCCGGTGCAACCGGCCATCTTTCCCGTCAGGTCGGTACCTAGGTCGTGAAGGATGAACAGGCCCCTTTCGCCGAGGTCGGCGATGTCACGCATGGATATGCGCGTGACCTTCGGGTGCCCGGTCGGCTTGGGCAGCGCCTGGAGACCGGCGGCAACGTTGTTATCGTTGTACTTGGTCATGCTCATGCCCTCTTCGCAGTAAGCCAGCTCCTGGACGTAGATCTGCTCGAATATGGAGTCCCCGGCGAACATTATGTGGTTGGCGCGGATGCTGTTCGCGGTCTCCTGCAGTTCATCCAGGATCTCGGGGTTCATCAGGATGTCCGTGGAAAGCGCCAGGGACGTGTTCCCGTACTGATAGATATCGTCGCATGTCGGGGGTATCAGGCCTATGTCTCTTCCTTTCAAAGCATCTACGTATGTACCGGACGCGCCGCACATGTACATCGTCCTAAGGTCTTTGAAATCGATGCCCGCGTGCTCCACCAGTGTGAAATGGCCGGCCCTCATTGCACCGATGGCCTTCATGGCCTCCGATATGTCGTTGCTGGTGATGAAGACGCCATCCTGAAGATGCATCTTTCCGTCATCGGTGGTCAGTTTACCTTTCTTCCAGAGGTCGCTTTCTATCGCCACGGCGACGGCCGCTATGACGCCGGTACCGGTTATTCCGGCGGCCTTTCCGTGCATGGGGCCCTCCTCCGACATGATGCCGAGGCTGAAGTCGAACCGGTCTCCGTTCTGGGGGATCAGATTATCGTCGAGGACCTTGCAGATCCATTGGAAATCATACTCCAGGTCGCTTATCGCTCCCGGGGCCGCGAGCATCCCGCACTCTATGGACTGCCCCTCCATTGCCGGACCGGCCGCGGCCGACCCGGTGTATATGTCATCTCCTACCTTCAGGGCCATCTCGGCGTTGGTGCCGTAGTCGGTGACAAGGCAGTTCTTCTTCTGTTCCAGGAAACCGCTCTTGTACATCATCGCCAGCGCATCGGCGCCTATCTCGTGCCTTATGGCGGGCGGCACATAGAGCTCGGTCTTGTCCGGGACGTCGAACCCGCAGGCTACAGCGCTGAACACGCCCGCATCCCTCTTCTGTTCCTTGATCCCCCTGACCCTTTTGGCGTTCTCGCCCGCAAAAGCGAGGTCTTCCACGGGAATGTTCTGCGCCAGCGAAAGCTGGATGGGGTTCCCGCAGATGCTGAGCCTGACTACATCCTTCAGGTCTATCCCCAGGGTCCTGATGAGCTTGTTCACAGTGTCGATGACGATGTTATGCGCCACATCCTGTCCGACCCTGATGCTGAATGTCAGGTGGTCCATGATATTGGCGCCGGGCAAAGGATGGCATTCCGTTATCGATGTCGATAGGATCTTTTTTGCCTTCAGGTCGACCGCATGGGCCCTGAAGCCGCTTGTTCCCAAATCTAGAGATATTCCATATTCCATTGTTTTTCCTCCGCTTGTTAATACGTTTCAATAACGGTGACTTCGACGGCCGCAACACCCTCCGCGGTGTTCGCTGCCGTCGTCATCGTCATCATCGTGATGATGCTGACCTTCGTGGGCATTCTCGTGCTCGTGACCGTGGCATTTGCAGTCGTGCGCTCCATGTTCGTGATGATCCCCCTCTTCATGGTCATGCCCGTGCCCATGTTCGTGCCCATGTTCGTGGTGGTGCCCGTGCCCGTGGCATTTGCAGTCGTGATGATCGAGCTCGATGTCCAGATTGGTGTCTTCCAGAACATGGTGCATGGTATGGTCGAGCTCGCCCTCGTCGACATCGAGGACGGCGCACATGAGAGTGAACGACACCTTTTCGGAAGGCTCGATCGTGCCGTGTATCTCGACCCCGTTCTCCATATCGATGAGGTTCAGCGTTATTCCGGAGCCGTCCTCCAGATAGATTGCGCACTTGATGTGGCCCAGGAGCACGCCGGACTCGCCGCCGACCCATTTGCCGATCTCGTAGAGCGCGTCCACCATCCTTGCCTGGGCGTCTGCATTGAATCCTATGATGCGCCCTGTGAAACCGACGGCGGCCCCGCCGGCCTCCTCTATGGAGTTCTCCGGTTCCGCATCATCGTGTTCTGTGTGGTCGTGCTGTTTCATTTCATCATCTCGTATACTTTATCCAAGTTCTCGCCGGTCTTTACAGATATAGGTAATAAGGGCTTGCTCGGGAATTCGGAAGCCATCCATTCTTTGATTTCTTTCATTTTCTCAGGAGTGGCAAGGTCGCTCTTGTTGATCAGTATGAAGTCGCTTCCGTGCATCTGCCTCCTGAAGAACTCTTCTTTCTTCTTTATCAGGTCGTCAAATCTCTGCACATCTACAATTCCGATTATGAATGTCCCGTCTGGGTCGATCATAGATATGCGAACCAGCTCCTTCACTTTGTGCGGTAAGGCGAGCCCGGTGGGTTCCACGATTATTATGTCGGGATCTATGTCTCTCTTAATATTCTGTAATGCATTTTGAAGCGTTCCTGAAAGCGAGCAGCATATGCACCCGTTGGGGAGTTCGATCGCATCGTATCCCTCGGCCTTGAGGGTCGCGCCGTCCACGCCGACCTCGCCGGATTCGTTCACAAGAAGCGCCACACGTAATTTTCTCTCGATGTACATTGACGCGAGCTTCATCAACAGGCTGGTTTTTCCGCTTCCGAGGAAACCGCCCAGAATATAAACATACATGACTAGTGAACTGAGGAGATGTTATTTATGCATTTACCAACGACATTCGGAAATAACAAACCGACCCACAATGATCGCAATACAGTAACACAAATATCATTTCTGTGTTAAAAAAATCTTTATATATGTATGAATCGCCAAGATGTCTGATTATTATAATGGATAAGTGGTAAAAGGCTTGTTTTTTATCGATTGGACCATCATTGACCTTTGTCATGATGGATGTAAATATAATACATACAAAAACAGCTGGCTGTTGTATCTTATGGCAAATGTTTATAAAGTAAATCTTAACACCGATATTAAATATATATGTATCAGTAGGCATTTTTGATAGATATAGATGAGGACCTATCATCCATCCACGAAACGACATTTATACCCTCAAGTAGAATACCAATTCACAGGCGCAAGCCTGGGAGGAAAAACACTATGCTTAGCAGCAAAGGAGTAGACTTCAGCAAGATACTGAGGCGCTATGATGTCGACCAGCAGGTCGCAGCCACCCCGCAAGAGATGGCGAAAGAGATGCTCCCGCATGACCCAGTTTTTAAAAAGGTCGCGGAAGAGGTACTCTACATGAGGTTTAAGACCGTGGGCCCCGTTGTCAACGAAGCCCTCAAGGAGAAGAAACCGCTCGATGTTATCAACGAGGGGCTTGTTGCAGGAATGGAAATCGTCGCAAAGCTTTACGCAGAGCACGTTTACTACCTGCCCGAAATCATGTTGGCCGCAAAGACCATGGAGATCGGAATCGCCCTTGCAGAGAAGAAGCTCGAGGGTGGAAAGATGAAGGCCAAGGCCACCGTGATAATGCACGCTGCCGAGGGAGACCCCCACGACATCGGGAAGAACATCGCGGCAATCATGACCAAGGCGGCCGGTTACGATGTCATCGACATGGGAAGAGACGTCCCTGTCACCGAGGTTATAGCCAAGACCGTCGAGGTAAAGCCGCTGTTCGTTTCCGGAACCGCGCTCATGACCACGACGATGTCCGCGTTCCCCAGGATCGCAGCGGGATTCATGGCGAAAGGCATGAACATCCCGTTCATGGGATGCGGCGGCGCAGTCAACAGGGAGTACGCCAACTCGTACGACCTCGGAATTTATTCCGACAAGGCCGCGCAGACGCCCCCGATCGCCGACAAGATCCTTGCCGGATATGACTGGAAGAAAGTCAGGGAAGAGTGGGACAACATTGTAAGGGGTGATTAAAAATGGCAGTAACCAGATACACAAAAGTAGCATACAAGGACGCTGACGAGCTTATTTTCGGACGCGCACAGCACCCCGTCTCGTACGGATTCGGCATAAAAGTCGGAGCCGGAAGGGTCATACCCGAACTCAACTACGCCCCCCGCCCGGGAACGGAGAGGGATGTCGAGAAGTTCAGGAGAGAATACGTCGACTACATATGCAAAGATGCTCTCGACAGGGCCATCACCGCAGGTATGCCCGACCTCCAGATGGAGACCGAGTGGGTCTCGCAGATGAACCAGAAGAAACTGGCCGTGCCGGTCGTTTCGGGACAGGCGGAAATATGCGAGAAGTACCACGAGGAGTACGGAATCAACACAGCTATGAGGCAGACCATTCCTGACCAGCGTGAGGCCGACCACGGACTCCGCCCCGGAATGGACAAGAAGTTCTCCTACCCCGAGAAGCTCATCGAATGCGCTGAGATGGCTTGCGAGAACGGTGCACACGTCTTCTCCGTCGAATCGATGGGTGGAAAAGAGCTGGCGGACAACGCGGTCACCCAGGGTGACATCGTTTCCTTCCTCTTCGGTGTAGGATACCTCGGATCCATAGACATGACCTACATCTGGCAGCAGTTTGTGGACATATGCAAGAAGAACAAGGTGACCCCCGGAGGAGACACGAACTGTTCCGGAGCCAACACGTCCATGTTCATGGCGGGCGGATTCCTGGACAACGATGTTCAGAGGACGTTCTCCGCGATCACCAGGGCCATCGCATCCGCGAGGACCCTGTGCGCATGGGAGTGCGGAGCCACAGGTCCCGACAAGGACTGCGGCTACGAAGGACCCATATGCAAAGCGGTCGCCGGAAAGCCAACGGCCCAGGAAGGAAAGAACTGCCAGTGCGCGCACTGCGACCTGCAGGGCAACCTGATGGCATCCACCTGTGACCTGTGGTCCAACGAGTCCGTCGAGTACCACCCCGAATTCGGAGGATCCTCAGTCGCATGCTGGCTCGGGTCCCTCGGATACGAGGTCGCTCTGATGAACACCTCGATCCAGCTGGGACAGGACAAGACCCTCAGGGACTTGTACATGTACACCGACAGGACCAGGGGGCCCGAGGGATACATCCTCGCCTACGACCATGCGTTCATGATCGGAAAAGCCATCGCCGAGCACGGAAACGACCTGTACCTCAGGTCCAAGGCCGCCGGTGAGACCGCAGCGAAGATCATCCTTGACGGATACAACTCCAAGGAGCTGCCGCTGACCAAGAAGCAACTGGAAGTCCTTCAGGAATGCCAGAAGCAGATGGCCGCGCTGCCCGACAACGAGGCGAAGTTCGTCGAGTACTGCACCAAGTTGTACAAGGACGTCCCTGCGTTCAACATAAAGAACTACGGGCTCTGAGAAATCAGGCAAACCTCTTAAACAAACCATTTAAGCCCCCGTAGCACGGGGCACCCTTCTTTCTCTTTCTGCAATTTCCACGTCAGATCTCACTTTCTTAAGATTGCCCGTCCTCCCGCAAATCGCAGGCCTCAGGGCAAGGCTCAAATAGATAATGGAAGGAAATCATGAGATGAAGAAACCCCTCGGCACCGTGTGATGTTAATCCCGCCTGTCTCCCGCCCCCGATGCGATAAATGAGAGCTCGAGCATTCGGTCGTTTGTAGGTCGTTTCGTGAGGCGAAATCTGTTTTCAACGTAAGTATATACAGATTTCTTTTCGTCGGCCTTATTCGCGCGAATATTTGACCCGTATACGCGACTGAGATTCGTATAAGGTAGGCTTTTTGGCAATAGGTCTAGAATACGATAATATGGTCAGCGAATGCAGTGGCGATAGCCACTTATTCATCGGTTAAGTTCGTAAAAACAAATTTTCTAACTGCAGTCGCGGAATGGTTTCATTACATTTTTACTGCGGGTATCAGTTTTTACATCATATAATCGATAAATTTCATTATTCATTTCACAATGTTAATCACAATGCATAGTTTTTTATTTGAATAAAAAATAATAACGATTCCAAAATTAATGATATTTATAATAAGTTATTGATATTATATACTGCATTTTTTTTTGATTGGTACCAGAAGCATAAATTTTAATATTATTACATATTTGAAATATTATTGGATACATCGTCCATCCACGAAACGGAATTTATAGCATCGATTTATTGCCAACTCGCAGGTGCAAACCTGGGAGGAAAAATAATATGCTTAGCAGCAAAGGAGTAGACTTCAGTGGAATACTGAGGCGCTATGATGTCGACCAGCAGGTCGCGGCCACCCCGCAAGAGATGGCTAAAGAGATGCTCCCGCATGACCCCGTTTTTAAAAAGGTCGCGGAAGAGGTACTCTACATGAGGTTTAAGACCGTAGGGCCCGTCGTCAACGACGCCCTGAAGGAGAAGAAACCGCTCGATGTTATCAACGAGGGGCTTGTTGCAGGAATGGAGATCGTCGCGAAGCTTTACGCAGAGCACGTGTACTACCTGCCCGAGATCATGATGGCCGCAAAGACCATGGAGATCGGAATAGCCCTTGCGGAGAAGAAGCTCGAGGGCGGAAAGATGAAGGCCAAGGCCACCGTGATAATGCACGCTGCCGAGGGAGACCCCCACGACATCGGAAAGAACATCGCGGCCATCATGACCAAGGCGGCCGGTTACGACGTTATCGACATGGGAAGAGATGTCCCTGTCGAAGATGTAGTGGCCAAGACCATGGAGGTCAAGCCCCTGTTCGTCTCCGGAACCGCGCTCATGACCACGACGATGTCCGCTTTCCCGAGGATTGCAGAAAAATTCATTGCGAAAGGCCTCAACACCCCCCTCATGGGATGCGGCGGTGCGGTCAACAGGGAGTACGCCAACTCGTACGACCTCGGAATTTATTCCGACAAGGCTGCCCAGACACCCCCGATCGCCGACAAGATCCTTGCCGGATACGACTGGAAGAAGGTAAGGGAAGAGTGGGACAATATCATTAGAGGTGAGTAAGATGGCAGTTAGCAGATACACAAAGATGGCATACAAAGATGCTGACGAACTGATCTTCGGACGCGCGCAGCACCCCGTTTCGTATGGATTCGGAATAAAGGTCGGAGCCGGCCGTGTCATTCCCGAAATAAACTACGCGCCCCGCCCGGGAACGGAGAGGGACGTAGAGAAGTTCAGAAGGGAGTACGTTGATTACATAACGAAGGACGCCCTCGACAGGGCCGTAACCGCGGGAATGCCCGACCTCCAGCTGGAGACCGAGTGGGTCTCTCAGATGAACCAGAAGAAGCTGGCAGTGCCTGTCATCGCCGGACAGACCGAGATGTGCGAGAAGTACCACGAGGAATACGGTATCAATGCCGCCGTCAGGCACACAGTGCCAGACCAACGTGAGGCAGACCACGGACTCCGCCCCGGAATGGACAAGGAGCGCACCTATCCCGAGAAGCTCATCGAATGTACCGAGATGGCATGCGAGAACGGTGCCCACGTCTTCTCCGTCGAATCAGTAGGCGGAAAAGAGCTGGCTGACCACGCGGTCACCCAGGGTGACATCGTAGCCTTCCTCTTCGGTGTCGGTTACCTCGGATCCATAGACATGACCTACATCTGGCAGCAGTTCGTGGACATATGCAAGAAGAACAAGGTGACCCCCGGAGGAGACACCAACTGTTCCGGAGCCAACACGTCCATGTTCATGGCCGGCGGATTCCTGGACAACGATGTTCAGAGGACGTTCTCCGCGATCACCAGGGCCATCTCGGCAGCGAGGACCCTGTGCGCATGGGAGTGCGGAGCCACCGGTCCCGACAAGGACTGCGGCTACGAGGGACCCATATGCAAGGCGGTCGCCGGAAAGCCCACTTCTCAGGAAGGAAAGAACTGCCAGTGCGCCCACTGCGATCTGCAGGGCAACCTGATGGCGTCCACCTGTGACATGTGGTCCAACGAGTCCGTCGAGTACCACCCCGAATTCGGAGGATCCTCTGTCGCATGCTGGCTCGGAGCCCTCGGATACGAGGTCGCTCTGATGAACACCTCGATCCAGATGGGACAGGACAAGACCCTCAGGGACTTGTACATGTACACCGACAGAATCAGGGGACCGGAAGCATACATCCTCGCCTACGACCATGCCTTCATGATCGGAAAGGCCATCGCCGACAACGGAAACAACCTGTACCTCAGGTCCAAGGCCGCCGGTGAGACCGCAGCGAAGATCATCCTTGACGGATACAACTCCAAGGAGCTGCCGCTGACCAAGAAGCAGCTGGAAGTCCTTCAGGAATGCCAGAAGCAGATGGCCGCGCTGCCCGACGACGAGGCGAAGTTCGTCGAGTACTGCACCAAGTTGTACAAGGACGTCCCTGCGTTCAACATAAAGAACTACGGGCTCTGAGGCATCGGAAAAACTTCAAACAAACCTTTTAGGCCCCCATCCGGGGGCCGCCCCTCCTCTATGATCGCGGCAGGCACAGAGGCTCATTTTTCATGTCTGTATTCGTCTGAATATATTTGCACAACAATCTGTGACATCAGAATGCGTTCTTTCCAAAGCAATAAAAATAGGGGGGGGAAGAAGAAAGCCCGAGGGCTTGGAAGGTGTGAAACGCACCCGTCCCACGCCACATGGCGAGGACCTATACCGGGTACCCGGCTTCCGCCGCTCACAACTTCTATCCATACATTGTTCGACATATATTTAAAACTAATTTAGGTAGTATATATATGAAACAGAGCATAGATATATATTTATAAATATATGTATAATAAAAAATAAAATTATTCAGACATATTCTATTGATTTTCTTATAATGAATACGATTGAACTTCAAAAAGAGCCAGTTAATAGATGCATAGGATATTAAAACGGATCTAATGTCGACAGTTTTGTCATGTCAATATCATTCTATCATCAGTACAGTCAACAAATGCATGATAAAATATGCCGATCCATTTCCAAATGTATTTTTCATGTCGAATTAATCAGAGGTCGCAACGGGAATAAATCCGATCTGGCACATCGAAGAGATATGGACCCTACACAGAAAAAGACGCCTGAAAGGCGAGACGCTCATCTGTCGGAGGCATCTCACGGGAGAATTGTCCGATGGAATGGATATATATCCATAGGATAGGAATTACGGCCCGAAATCGGGCCAGTTCTCGAATGCAAAAGAAGGGATTCAGAAAACTCCACGGAAACAGATAGGGTTTTTACGGATGATTCCGTTGACACAATATGGTCATGCGGCTTACCGGGAAGTTAATATCCAATACGGGGCCGGGGCTGGCCATACAGGAAGCTCTCTATGGTTTCATAATGGCGATGATCTTTGTCAACGCCGCACAGGCCGGAATATTCACCTTTGATTCCAACGTCCATCTGGCCTTCATCATATTCTCTATGAACTTCACGTGGGGTGTCATCGATGCGCTGATAATCATTCTGGTCGGGAGCCTGGAGAGGAAGAGGGACATACAGATACTGTCCAAGAGCAGAGATAACGATTGCGAGGAATGCGAGGCCATAGTAGAGGACGATCTGTCCGGTACCATTCTGGGCGCCATAGATCCAAAAGACGAGCGGCAGATAGTGCGGCAGATATTATCTTCGAGGATAGAATCCGAAGAAGAGTTGCGCAAGGACCGGGCCGACCTCCTTAAGACAGGCATATCTAGTTTCGTGATAACTATTCTCGCGGCCCTTCCGGCGCTGATCCCTCTGCTTCTGATACCCGATCTTACAACGGCCCTCTTTATTGCTTCTGCTCTGGGCGCCGTGGCTTTATTTTTTGTAGGCTATACCATGAGCAAATACATAGGCGCAAATAAGTGGAAGATGGCCATTATTCTGACCCTGGTGGGGTGGTCTGTTACTATCATGGCAACCTTTATGGGCGGATGACCGCACGTCGCTTAATTTCCCGGAGCGATAAAAGATATTTAATCAAAGCAACAGATTACGTTACCATGTCTATTATCCTGGCATATGACGGGAGGCCGGGGACGCGGAGAGCTTTGGATTTTGCGATAAACTATTCCAAGATTTCCAAAATGCCTCTTTACATCTATTCCTCCATAGTTTCACGCGACGTTGTGGAGCATGAAAAAGAGTTCGCCAAGGTCAAAACGTATATGAAAGAGGCGGAGGACGCCGCAAGAGAGGAGGGCATAGAGGTCCATTCGGTAATAGAGCCGGGGCCTGCCGCCGAAAACGTTCTTGCCGCTGCGTCAAGATTCAAGTGCGATATGATCGTGGTCGGAAGGTCGGATAAGACATTTATCGACCGGGTCGTCCTGGGAAGCGTTTCACAGTATGTTGTGAGCCATGCCAAATGCAACGTGGTCGTGGTGCATTAATTCCGTCCGAAAGCTCTAAGGAGGGCCAGGACCACCCTTTCAGGGGAAGGTGGGCATCCGGGTATGTACAAGTCCACTTCCAGGGTGTCCTTTATGCCCTCTCCGGAGACGTCCCCTTCGACAAAAATGCCCCCGGATATGGCGCACGTCCCCATGGCTACAACGACCTTCGGGGAGGGCATGGCATCGAATGTCTCCAGGGCCGCTTCCCTCATATTTCTGGCCATCGGCCCGGTGACAAGAAGCACGTCCGCATGTCTAGGGGATGCGACTATCTTCATCCCGAACCTGCTCATGTCGTAGTATGGGTTGGACATGCAGTTGACCTCCACCTCGCAAGCATTGCAAGATCCAGTATCCAGCTCTCTAAAGGCTATGGATTCGCCCAATATCTCCGCCTTGGCTCTGTCTATCGTGCCATCCGATTCCTTCGGAGGTTTTGAACCGCTGAACAGAAGCCCGTCCCTGGATGTGGCGTACAGGGGCGCTGGAATCTCTTCTATGACGGATGCGGGGCACGATCCGATGCAGTCCATGCAGAATATACATCTTCCCAGATCCACGGTCCATTCCATGGAGACGTCGATGGCATCGGTGGGGCAGACGTCCGCGCATTTGCCGCATTTTCTGCACTTCCCGTGTACAACATTCGCGAACGGCATCAGGAGCAGCCTGGCACCCATCTCATCTTGGGGCTCGGCCGGCCTTTTCTGCGATATAAAATTCAATAGGCTTCTTCTTATCATGTCCGCACCTCAAACATCATTCCCGCTGTAGGACAGCCCAAAGCTCTTGTTGATCATAGGGAAATCGGGCACTATATTTCCCATAACGGCCAGCTCCAAGGCGGGCCAGTTGACAAAGGACGGGTCCCTTATGCTGTATCTCCAGATATCTCCGTTCCTTATATCGGCGCAGTGGAGAAGCTCTCCCCTCGGAGACTCGACCATGCCGCAGGAGAAGCCGTCCGGTATTTCCGGTTCTGTTCTGATCTCCCCCTCCTCCATGTCTTTTAAACATTGCAGAATGAGGCTAACGGATTCCGATACCTCTTCCACCCTGACGGCCGCACGGGACATCACGTCGCCGTTCTTCTTGTATATGGTATTGAACGACAGGTCCCCGTAAGCATCGTAGGGCAGTTCGGCCCTGACATCGGAAACGATACCGCTGGCTCTTGCCAAGACGCCGACAGTGCCCAATCTCGCGGCATCTTCGGCCCTCAATACACCGGTCGTCTCTAGGCGGTCCACTTCGGAAGGTGAGCGCCTCATATAGCTGTCAACTTTCATGGTTGCGAAACCGGCCCGCATCACGGCGTTTTCCAGTTTGGGCATGTTCTCGGGAGGTATGTCCTTCTTCACTCCTCCGGGAATTATGTTGCCCATGAGCATCCTGCTGCCGAAGATCTCCCTGTTTGCCCTAAGCAGCTCCTCGCGGGCCTCTGTCCCGAGCGCCGCTGCTACGCTGAAGGCCGTGTCCGTGCACAGGCCCGCTATAATATCCAGGTGATTGTGTATGCGCTCCAGTTCCGAGAGTATGACGCGTATGTACCGTGCCCTGGCGGGTATATCGGTATCTCCCTCCATGGTATGGGCATGGGCAAGGCCATGGGCCACCGCGTTGTCTCCGGATATCCTTTCTGCCAGGTATGAGCGGTTATAGGATACGGGCCCCTCCATGAGCTTCTCGATACCCTTGTGGGCATATCCCAGATGTATTTTCAGACGGATTATCGGCTCCCCCGCTACACTGAATCTGAAATGTCCCGGCTCGATGACACCTGCATGGACCGGCCCCACGGGTATCTCGAACACTCCCGGTCCGGACACATGGTTTTTTGGTATGGGGGCCCTGACCTCGCCGTCTGTGATGTACACACCCTTCTGGAGCGGATGGCCGTTGCCCTTCCTCCAATATATGGCAGGTATCAAATTGTCGTGACCCTCGGGAATTATCCCGTTCATCTCCCAGATCGCCCTCTCGAATACGGAGGCGGACGGCACGCGCGGAGCAACGGCCGGATACGACCCCTCCACATCTGAAGTTATCCTGACGATATCTTTTCCTCTTCTGAGGAGTATGTTCAATTCGGCTCCCGGCGAAGACTCCGAGGCGAACATCGACATGATCCTCCACCCGTCGTCAAAATACGTTCTGAGATACTGTCCCAGAATGCTGGATTCACAGAGCGTTGGGTCTTTTATTATCATACGGAACCTCCTGAGAGTATGAGGACCATGCTGTCAAAGACATCTCTTACCATTTCCGGCATGAAAAGACCGAAGAAAAGGGCGAATATCATCAGTAGGACCATAGATCCCGCTCTGAGACGCGATACAGGTTCCGATACATCTTTGTCGGTCGTTCCGGACAGCATCGGGAATATGTGCAGGACAAGGCCGGCGAATACGAATGCCAGCAGAATAGCCAGAGCTCCTGCGAGATAATACATTCCGGCACCTATGGCGCCGCCAATAATGAGCAGCTCGCCAATGAAAAGAGGAAAAGGCGGGGCTCCTGCCACTGCAAGTCCTCCTGCGGCAGTGGCGAATCCCGAAAATCTCATCTTCTGAGATACGCCCTTTATTTCGGACATGATCCTGGTTTTGTAGATTTGGGTTATATTGCCGGCGCAGAAGAATACCAGGGGCTTGCATATGGAATGGGCCATAACCTGGAACATAGCTCCGAAAAGAGCCAGGGGCGTACCTATTCCCAGACCTATGGCTATGAGGCCCATATTCTCCACGCTGGAATATGCCAGCATCCTCTTGAAGTCCTTGGATACCAGTATGAAGGCCGCCGCTACCAGAAGAGACGTGATACCGAACAAAAGCAGAATGTGCCGGGCGAAGTCCGGGTTCACGATCTCCGATACGGAGTAGAACCGCATTATCCCGTACATGGCGCAGTTTAGAAGCGCTCCCGACATTATTCCGCTCACGGGACTGGGCGCCTGGCTGTGGGCGTCCGGCAACCAGTTATGGAGGGGAGCAAGGCCCGCCTTCATTCCAAGGCCTATTATGAAGAGTATGGCCGCGAATTTCATAAAAATCGGATTCAGATTTGCGGCGTTGGCCACGAGGGCCGGCCAATCCAGTGCTCTGTCGTCCGGTATGAATCCGGAGGATGCGGCGTAAAGCATGGCGATCCCAAAGAGTGCCAGTGTTATGCCCACTGAACAGAGCATTATGTATTTCCATGATGCCTCGGTGGCACTTTTATCCTTATATAGGCCCACAAGGAAAGCCGATACTAGCGTGGTGGATCCGATGCCTATCCAAGTTAGCGCCGCCGAACGTACGGCGAAGGTTATCAGCATCGTGGAGATGAATACGAACATGGTGAAGTAGAACCATCTCATCTCCCTCGCGTTAAGGCGGCCCTCGTCCCATTCGGTCTTCAGATAATCCTTCGAATACAGCAGCGTTGCAAAGGAAACGAATGCAGTGATCAGAAGGAAGAATGCGGAAAGGCTGTCTATATACCATATCGATGTGTCCAGGACATTTCCTGTTATCGGGGAGATGCAGCAGTAGATCGCAGCGGCCAGCGAGGCGAATGCCCCCATTATGGATATGCGGAACAGGCCCTTGGTGCCAAACGGCAGGAGGCAGAGCAGACCGGCCAAGAGGGGTACTAGGATCATTATCGTTACGATCATTCTTCTTTCAGCCTCCGCAGTAAAGTGGTATCCACCGAATCAAAGGATTTGTTGATCCTGAATGCGAATATTCCGATAATTATCATGGCCATGAGCACATCGAAGAAGGCCCCCAGCTCGACTATGAAGGGCATTCCGTTGGAGAGGGCTATAGCTCCAAGGAAAAGACCGTTCTCGACCATCAGCAGACCCACGACCTCGCTTATGGCTTTGCGGCGGGTCGCCATCATGAGCATCCCTATCAGCATTATAGAGAAGGAGAGCACCAGGGAGTTCCTCTCTGCGGTATCTAAAGTTATTATCAGCGGCTCCGACACATAATATGAAAATATTATGAGGGCGGCGGAAAGGAGAATAGACCCGGGTATTCCCAGGGACAGGGACATCTCGTCATCCGCCTTTATGCGGGACATGATGTATTTCAGCATCCTCGGTATCAGAAGGACCTTGATCCCGAAGGTCATGGCCGCCATGATGTAAATGTGAGGCTCGTTCTGAGAATATGCGACCGTGAACTCGAAGGCCGCAAGGAACAGGGACTGCAATATGAACAACCTGATGAGAGGTTGCATCCTTACGCTTGCCATTGCCAGCACTGATGCCAGCAGCATGCATACGGCGAAGATGTCAATGAGATTGTTGGTCAATATCTGGTCCATAAAATATACCTCACAGAACATACAGCGATATCATTGCCATCAGGGACAGTGCGAAGGACACCGTCAGCATGTTGGGCATCCTGAATACCCTCATCTTCGCAATGGTGCTCTCGAGGAGAGCTATTCCGAAGGCGATCACAAGCATTTTTGCAATTATTACAATGACCGAAACGGCCAGGTCCAGGGGCGCCATAGTAATCGCCGTTCCCCATGGGAAGAAAAGCGTTCCCAGCAGGGCCATGAATATGGTCAACCGGAGCATGGAGGCCATCTCCATCATGGCGAGGCCTCTGCCCGAATATTCCAGAAGCATGCCCTCGTGTATCATGGTAAGTTCCAGATGGGTGTCCGGGTTATCGAAGGGCACCCTCGTGTTCTCGGCCACCATGGTTATAACGAACGACGTTCCGGCCAACAGCAGGGCCGGAGATATGGCGAATGCACCGGCCCCTATTATGGAAGAGGATATGTCGGTTATATCGAATCCCACTCCTGTTATGGCGGAAAGGGTCATTATGGAAAGTAGAAGGGCCGGCTCTATCAGAACGGACATCATGGCCTCCCTGCTGCTGCCCATTCCTCCGAAGGCGGAACCTCCTTCCAGCCCTCCGAGGACCATGGCGAACCTGAACATGGTGAAAATGTAGACCATGGCGATCACGTCCGCATAGGGTGCCAGGACGCCTGTGTAAATGAACGGCGTCATTGCCGCAAGCAGGAGCATGGAAGTAATGCATATGAGAGGTATTGCGCGGAACAGGAAGGATGCGTTCTCGGATACCACGGACTCCTTCTTTATGAGTTTGCGCAGGTCGCGGTAAGGCTGGAATATGCTTGCCCCCACTCTGTTCTGCATAAGGGCCTTGAACTTGCCTATTATGCCTGCTATCAACGGAGATATCATGACCAGGGCCGCGGCCTGTATCAGCATGATCGCCAATTCCGCATAGTTCATAGGAGTCTCACCGCCAGGAGAGCGACGACGAGCGTCGCCAGCAGGTACGCGAAATATGTCTGGATATTACCGGTCTGGGTCTTTCCTATCTTCTCCGACAGGAACAGTATTATTGCAGATAACGGCTTATACAGATACTTTACAAAAGGTTCTGTGAACTCGGTTACAACGATCTTCTCATCTTTGCCCTCGGACTCCTTAACGGTTGCCGTATCCCCGTAGAATGGATGGAACACCCTCACCAGGGGCTGGGAGAATCCTACGGACGAATACTGCATGTCGTCTTCGAGTCTCCCGCCGCAACCCCATGTGCGGGTCGACCTCTCCCTGTGCTTCTCCCCTTTAAAAATCCATAGCAGGAGTGCCAATATCGCTACTATTGTCGCTCCCAGAACAAACGGCAGGAGCTCCCCGGACATGACGCTCCTGTACCCGGGCTCGGGAAGCATTCCCGTGACGGATACTATTCCGGACGAGATGACATCCATTATAACCGTGGCGAAGAAACCCATTCCCAGGCAGAGCATGGCCAATATCGCCATAGGGAGTATGGTACCTTTCTTCATGGGGCGGGGATTCTTCATCCCCTCGGAACGAGGCCTGCCCAGAAACACGAAAGCATAGAGGCGTGCATACGATGCAGCCATCATCATGCCGCATATCCCCACGGCGGCAAGGGCGAGAGGCATAAGGAGGCTCATGCCTTTGGATTCCAGGTCGGCCCCCATAAGGGATTGGATCATCAGCCATTCGCTTACGAACCCGTTGGTGGGCGGTATGGCCGCCATGGACAGCACGCCTACTATCGCAACGGCGGACAGAACGGGAAGGGCCTTGGAGAGCCCGCCCATCCTTCCTATGTTCTTCTCTCCTGTGCAGTCCTCGACGGTGTCGATGGTCATCAGCATCAGGGATTTGAAGACGGCATGATTCATGGTATGGAGGACCGCCGCTATCAGAACGAGCTTGGCCAGCGCCGGAGACTCACCGAAATATATCATCCCGAGGGATATGCAAAGGACTACCAGGGCCATATTCTCCATGCTGGAATATGCAAGTATCTTCTTGGGCTCCTTCTGGACCAGGGATTCCATTGCCCCCCATAGGGCCGTTACGGCGGCAAGGGCCAATATGGCAAATGCTACCCAGGTCATGGCGGGAGAGGCCCCGATGTATGAGAATATGCTCTTAATGAGTATCAGTACGGCCACGTTCGAGCAGACGGTGGAGAGCAGCGCGGTGGTATGTATGGGGGCGGAAGCGTACAGATTCGGCATCCATGCGTGGAAGGGCACAAGGCCAAGCTTTGAACCGAATCCCAGGACGATCATCAATATCAGGATCATTGAAGTTCCGGCCCCCAGGGAAGAGCCGAGGTCCCTCCATTCGGAGAGTACCTGGGTCCCGGTGACCGATGAGATGTAAAGGAAGGCGCATATGAGGAGCACGCCTCCTATGTGGGCTATCACGAAGAACAGCCATCTGGCTTTTTCGTTGTTGTCGTTTTTGGAAAGGAGGAAGGTCGTCAGCGTGACCATTTCCCAGGAAAATAGGAGAACCAGCACGCTGTCGGCCGCCATGCATGAAAAACATGCAAGGAAAAGTACGTTGAGCAAAGCGCTGTATCTGCATCCGGAATCCGATGTGGACTTGACAACGTGGACCACGATCAGCATGAATATCACGGACGAAAAGGATATCATGGATGCGGAAAGCTGATCGATCGACAGCATATACGCTCCTGTGGCAGAGGAGATAGGCAGCGTATAGCTGAGATCGACCCCGGCGCGCCATAGGAAATATGTCGACGCCCCCGCCAAGCATGAAACAATGCATAGGCTGGCCACCACGTTGGCGACTTTGTTGGATTTCGAGAAAGTGCCCAGTATCATACCCGCTACCGCGGGTACGAATACAGCGACGAAGAATACCGCTGCCAATGCCCCATCCTGCAAATGCACGTTAAGGATATCCATTCGAATGAACGGGCCACAGGCTCATTGTATTTTAAACGTTTGTTCTACCGTCTTTGATTTCCAAGCTTTCTTCGATTGTTTGTCGAACGGGTCAGATGTTCGCTCAAAGAACCCGAGAAAAATGACAGAACGTTTTTATGACGTAATATGTCGGACCGGTCGAAGTCGCCGCGAGAGATACGCGACCAATCGTAATCGACCGACCGATTTTAACACTCGGATGGGAAAATGGTGGACAAGGCGAGACTCGAACTCGCGACTTCTTCGTTGCGAACGAAGCGATCTACCGGGCTGATCTACTTGCCCATCAGTGACTGTCATTCAGAGGTAAGATATAAAACATTTGCAACATCGAACCGTAAATATCGTACCAGCAAAGTCTGTTTCAGTTCTTGATGCATACGGATAACAAGAATGTATTATCCTGGTAACACTAATCTCAAATCGGTAATAATGTTATATATGGGTGGCCACATTTTAACATAGGATTTGCATGGCATTCTATAATGTGACCTATAATAAGAAGCACGATTTTGCAACCGTACATAATTATGGGTGCACGTTCCGATGTCCTATTTGCAGCTACAAGCTCCGCAGCGGTCCCAACGGAACTCCCGGCCTCGCATATCCGAGACCCGAGAAGTTTCTGAGGCCGGAGGAGATCGAGGATGCGTTGCTTTCGGTCTGCCCGTCGCGCGTCAACTTCATGGGAGGCGAGCCCACCGTTTCCAAGGACCTGCCGAGGCTCCTCGCCTTCTGCAAGAGCTCCCTCGGAGCCACCACGGCCCTCGGGCACACCAACGGATCCAATCTCTCGTTGGATAACATAGATGCGGCCAACGTCGGCCTCAAAGCCTGGGACGAGGGCTGCCACCTGCTACTGACAGGGATTACCAAGGCGAAGATCTACGGCGAGGTCAGATCGGCCGTGGGGCGCGGAATGGACGTTGCCACCAACATGATCTACATCCCCGGATGCGTCGAGACCGATCAGATCGAGGCCGCCGCCGAGCACCTATCGAATATAGGAATATCAAAATTCCACATCATGGGCTATATCCCGGTCCCGGGCCAGTCCTATCCTAGGCCGACCCTCAGGGAGATGGAGGCCGCCTGCAGGGCGGCCAGAAAATACATTCCTGACACCTACTATTCTCATCTCTCCCCGGAGGAGGTCATATCCCTCGACAGGAACGACGACCGTTTCGACGTGGAGGTCATCCTGGGGACCGATGCCACCAGGGGAGTCGTAACGAAGGCCGATGAAGGCATTCCCGCATACCCTGTCATGAACTGACGATAGTTTTACGTCAGAAACGCCATGTCCGGTCATGACTATAACAGGCCTCAGCAAAGAAGTTCAGAGTGCAATGGAAGGGCAGAGGATCTATGCCCTGGCGACCGCTTCCAAAGACGGTGTCCCGAACGTCGTTCCCGTAGGTTTCCTTTTCGAGGGACCGGACGGAAATATATGGGTCATCGACAACTATATGGGCAAGACCCTGAAGAACGTTCGCGAGAACCCCGTGGCCTCGTTCTACATATGGCACGACGGAGTAAAAGAAAGCTATCAGGTCAAGTGCTCTGTGAAGATAGAGGATTCCGGCATCGATTATGAGAAAGCCGTAGCGCTGGCACATGAGAGGAAGGAGACCTATCCGGCCAAAACCCTGCTTAAGCTGACTGTGGAAGACGTCTTCTACGTCACACCGGGGGACCACGCCGGGAAGAAGCTCTGATCATTCTCCCTTGTCAACATACAAAGTGGCCAATCCTATCAGGCCGCCGAACGGTATGAACAGAAGATACTTGAGGGACGGGTCCAGATAATAGAATATCGAGAAAACCACGGACCCGACTATAAGGCCGAATATAGTGGCCTGTTTCAGTCTGGAGCTGCGGGTCACCATGGTCACACCCTCTTGCCCAGGGCCTTCTCGGCGGCGGCGACCATGCGGTCGGTGATCTCTCCGGAACCTCCGGTATATCCTGCCGGGTCCATGACCTCTTTGATCTCTCTGGCGGTCAACACGCCTTTCAGTTCTTCAGTCTCGAGGAGCACGTCGCGGAGCTGGCGGTCGTGGTCTACGGCTACCATCGACGCCTTGCGGACGATCTCGTGGGCATCCTGCCTGCCGATACCCTTCTCGGTGAGTTTCATCATCACAGGCTCAGCCATCACAAGTCCCTTGGAAGACTCTATGTTGCGGAGCATTATGTCTGAATGGACGGTAAGTCCGTCGAATATGTAGTCGGTTTTCTTCAACATCTCGTCCATCAGTGCGAACACGTGCGGTATCGTGAACCTCTCCGCAGAGGAGTTCGACAGGTCCCTCTCGTGCCAGAGGACCTGGCATTCGAAGGTCGGCGTAACGAAACCACGCAGAACCCTCGCAAGTCCGCAGACGTTCTCCGAGTTGATCGGGTTGCGCTTATGCGCCATGGTGGAGCTTCCGACCTGCTTGCTCTCGTCAAAGGCCTCGGACGCTTCGCCTATCTCCGACCTCTGGAGGTTCCTGACCTCTGTGCAGTACCGTTCGAGCGAAGTGGCGATGTTCGCCATCAGGCAGATCAGCTCGGTATATCTGTCGCGGCCGACGACCTGTGTTGCGGCAGGTTCGTATTCCAGGCCGAGGTCCTTCATAACGGCCTCCTGAACCTTGAAGAAGTTCTTTCCCAGGGCCGCACCGGTCCCGACGGCGCCAGCCATCTTTCCGGCGCAGGCGCGGGGCCTTATCTCCCTCAGCCTGTCCCGGTGCCTCAGCATCTCTGCGATATATCCGGAGATCTTGAACCCGAAAGTGATGGGGATCGCGAACTGCGCGTGGGTCCTCCCTATCTCGAGCGTGTCCCTCTCCCTCTTGGCGAGCTTTGCGAATGTATAGATGAGGGAATCGACGTCTTCGTCGACGATGTCCAGGGCGGCCTTGATCTGAAGTGCGGTTGCCGTGTCGACGATATCGTTGGACGTGGCTCCCAGATGTACGTACTTGCCGGCGTTGCCGGAGCACTGTTCCGTCATGGCCCTGATCATCGCCATCACGTCGTGCCTGGTCTCTTTCTCGATCTCCTTGACCCTTTCCGGTTTTACAAAATCGAGGTTGGCAATCCTGGTGATCTCGTCAGCATCCTCTTTGGTTATCGTGCCGAGGGATGCGTGAGCCCTTGCGAGAGCCGACTCCACATCCATCTGGTACCGAAGACGGCTGTCCTCGTAGAATATGGACTTCATATTCTCGCGGCCGTATCTGTAGTCCAGAGGGCATAGTTCCTTCATGTGAATCATGTGTGTGAGTGAATCTCATTATTTATAACTGATTAAGTACGTGTTCCTGACGCGGGTTTCGTGCGAACAAGGGCGCTTATAAGATGAAATTAAGAGAAAATCTTATAAGTGAATTGTTTCATAGCGCAAAACGTAAGTGGACCATGCTTTTACTCATGGTCGGTCGAACACGAGTGTGGATTTATGAAAGAGGTTGATGTGGAAGTTCAGCAGAATTCTGAAGAAGTTCAGCAAGAAGAAGTCGAAAAGGTCGAGGACGATGTTTTAGAGGACGTCGTGACCGAAGAGACGGAAGTGCAGACTACGGAAGAGGATGAGAAGGAGTCTGCGGAAAGGCTCGAGACCCTCGAGGAGAAACGCAGCATTGTGAACAACGATGCCGACAAGCACAGGAAGCTCAGGGACGAATATCACGCCATGACCAAAGAGTGGAAGTCCAAGAGGGACGCTCTCAACTCTCAGGTCAGGGAACTGGTCACCGACGCGGGAAAGTGCAGGGACGAACGCGATCAGTTCAACACGCTGGTCAGGGAAGCCAAAGCTCAGAGGGACGAGTGGAACGTTAAAGTATCTGAATTCAAAGGAAAACTGACAGAACTGAGGCCAGAGAAACCTGAAGACAAGGAAAAATCCGGGCCATCGCTCGAAGAGATGAAGAGAAACCTCAGAAGGATGGAACTCGAACAGCAGACCGGCGTGCTCACAAAAGCGGCCGATGACAAGCTCGTCAAACTCATTTCGCAGTTGGCTAAACAGATAGACGAACGCGAGTCCGAGATGGAATCCTCTACCGAGCACAACGCAGAGTACAGGGAGATACAGACCATGTTCAGGGAGGCCAAGGCGACCGCCGAGGGCTTCCACACCGAAATGTCAAAGAACGCCGACCTCGCACAGTCCGCCCATGAGAAGATGATCGCACTGTACGATCAGGCTGACAGGCTCAGGAAGGAGGCCGACGCAGCCCAGGCGAAGCTGGTAGAGTATAAGCGCCTCGGCGACGAAGAGCACAGGATGCACATCGAGCTCGTAAGGTCCATACAGGACACCGACAGGGAAGCATCCGGCATCAGGAACCGCAAGTCCAATGCCCGTAAGAAGAAAGTCGAAGCCGATAATAAGAAAGAGGCCAAGGAAATCTTCGAGCGGTTCAAGAACGGGGACAAGCTCAGCACGGAGGACCTCATGGCCCTCCAGAGATCCGGCTACCTCTGAAAACATCTGCCTGCGGACATCCGCAGGCAATAAAAACCACTTATCGTATTTTACAAATATTTATATAGCACCGGAACCAATCAAGCTATACGGGGATCAGGTCAGTTCTGTAGAGTGCATCCCATCCCTTCTGACCGGCTGGCCTCTTCCCGCACTTTTAATTTTAATTCTCTGGAAATCTATAATATATCTAAGCCCATTTAGGACTCGTTCCCATGGTTCTGGAAGGTCTAGGTAAGTCGCTGAGGAACGTCCTCGGCAAGATAAGCATCGCGTCTTCTGTAGATGACGAACTGATAAAGGAGATTTCCAAAGACCTACAGCGTGCGCTCCTGCAGGCAGACGTCAATGTGCAGCTCGTGCTGCAACTGACCGCCAAAGTTCAGGAACGCGCGCTGAACGAGAAGCCGCCGGCGGGGAAGAGCCCTAAAGAGCATGTCATCAGCATAATCTACGACGAACTGGTCTCTTTGCTCGACAACGGCGAGGGGCTGCATCTCAAACCGCAGAAGATAATGATGGTCGGCCTGTACGGACAGGGTAAGACGACCACCTGCGGCAAACTAGCCAATTATTTCATCAAAAAAGGTTTCACGGTCGGCCTGATAGGTGCCGACGTCTACCGTCCGGCAGCCTTGGACCAGCTGAGCCAGCTCGGCCAAAAGGTAGGTGCCGAAGTATACGGGGAGCCCGGCGAGAAGAACGCTGCTAAAATCGTCAAGAACGGGATGGTCGCCTTCAAGGACAAGAAGATCGTCATCGTGGATACATCGGGGCGCCACGCGCTCGAGGACGACCTCATACAGGAACTGAAGGACATCGATGCGGCCGCGAAGCCCGACGAGAGGGTCCTTGTTCTGGATTCACAGGTAGGACAGCAGGCAGGCCCACAGGCAGAGGCGTTCCATGCGGCCGTCGGAGTGACCGGGGTCATACTGACCAAGATGGACGGAACGGCCAAGGGAGGCGGCGCGCTTTCGGCCGTGTCCAAAACCGACGCCAGGATAGTATTTATCGGTACGGGGGAGCACATACGCGACCTGGAACCGTTCGACGCGAACAGATTCATCTCCAGGCTTCTGGGGATGGGGGACCTGTCTTATCTGGTCCAGATCGCGAAGGACGAGTTCGGCGGTGACGAGTCGGTGGAACAGGCCAGCAAGAACATGCTGTCCGGAAAGTTCACACTTGTCGACATGTATCAGCAGATGGCCGCCGTGACTAAGATGGGGCCTTTGCAGAAGGTCATGTCGATGCTGCCGGGCATGAGCAACATGGAAGATAAGATCGATTACGAAGAGTCGCAGAAACGACTCGCTCAGTTCAGGGTGATCATGGACTCCATGACCCTTCAGGAGAAAGAGCAGCCCGCAATCATCAAGGGAAAGCGCATAGACAGGATAGCGGCCGGTGCCGGGGTCGAGCCCAGAGACGTCCGTCTGCTTCTGAAACAGTACAATCAGAGCAGAAAGATGATGGGAACCATCGGAAAGGACCGCAAGATGCGTAAAAAGCTGATGAAGCAGTTCGGCGACATGGATGCCGACATGGGGCAGTGATCGTATGCGTTATTTCGTCGTTACGGGGCATCGAGCATACAGCACTCCCGATTTCAAGCTTGACGACATATGCGGGGGCGCCGGAAGACTGGATGTCCTTGTCAGATGCGTCACGTCGGCGTTTTTTCTCAGTCACGATATAAGAAAGGACACAGAGGTTTACCTGATCCTCGAGGGAGGGGGCGACGCACCGAAGACCGTGCGTTTCTCAGGGGAGGAGATAAGGTATCTCAACCCGGACGAGAGGAGCACGGCGTCCCTAATCCGGAACGCGCTGCTTAAGAAGGTCCCGCAGGAGGGAGAGAAAAGGTCTTCTCCCGGCGTGTACATATCCAGGATGTCGTTCGAAGACGTTATATCGTTCCTTTCGGAGAAGGGCGAGCTCGTCTATCTCAAGGAGGACGGCACCGACGTCCGCGATTTCACATTCCCTGAAAACCCGATATTCGTGCTAGGGGACGACAAGGACCTGACCGAAGAAGAAGAATCGTTCCTTCTGGAGCGTTCGCCGGCAAAGATATGCCTGGGGCCCCGCAGCCTCCATGCCAACCAGTGCGTGGTCGTCGTCCAGAACGAGATGGATCGAGCAGAGTGAACCTTTATTATCTGAACCTGGATGACACATCATGGCCGAAGGCGAGAGGATACCGCAGCACAGGCACTGCATCAATTGTGGAAAGGCGTTCGTCGGTGTAGGGAACTACTGCGGCAACGAATGCAGGGATACCTCCGGCAAAGACGTCAAGAAGAAACTGAAGATATACGTCGCTGTGCTGGCCGTCATCATGGTCGCCACTATCGCGATAATCATCAGCGGGATCTGATCATGCGCTCTGCGGTTGCCGGAACATTCGATATTCTGCATGACGGGCACCGCGCTCTGCTCAGGCGAGCCTTCGAGATCGGAGACGCGGTCGCAGTCGGTATAACGTCGGACGAAATGGCCGCCAAGGGCAGAAAGATTATTCTTCCGCTGGAACTCAGGATATCTGCGCTCAGGGCGTTCCTTGCTGGAACTTCCAAGCCGTGGGAGATCTTTATCATCGACGATATCTACGGCCCGAAGGAAATGATGGACCTGGTTGATGTGCTTGTTCTGACCGAGGAGACTCTTTCCAATGGCAAGAAGATCAACGATGATCGCAGATCCCGCGGGGTGCGGCCACTGGAGTTCTCGGTAGTGCAGCTGGTCATGGCGGACGACGGGGCTAAGATATCTTCCAGTGCTATTTTAGAAGGAAGATATGGTAAAAACGGGGTCAGCAATGTGCCGGATATTGCAGTCGGATCGCTGAATCCCGTAAAGATAGAGGCCGTAAGGAGCGTGCTCGAGAAGATATACGGCAGTGTCAGGATAACTGCCGCAGATGTCGACAGCGGCGTTCCGGAACAGCCGTTCGAGTCCGACGTCAGGAAAGGGGCCATCAACAGGGCCCGCAATGCGCTGGGAGACCACACTATGGCATTCGGCATCGAAGCAGGGGTCTTCGAGAGGGAGGAGGGTCTGTTCGACATCCAATACTGCGCCGTGCTCGACAGGAATGGCACGCTCACTGTAGGCATGGGGCCCGGATTCACATACCCAGACGACATAGCCGATCTGGTCCGCAACGGTTTTACCGTTGCCGAAGCGATCGCCGAGCTTTATGGTAACAAAGGGGTCGGCAAAAGGCAGGGCGCCATCGGAATGCTCAGCAACGGTCTGCTGGACCGTAAAACTCTGACCGAGCAGTCGGTGATCGCAGCGATGGTCCCGCGCATTTCTTCGGACCTCGGTTATTGATATAAATATCCTGGCGACCGTATATGGCCCATGGAGTATGTTCTATCCGTGACAGGCGATCCCGCTTCGGCTTTGGGTGCCTTGCAGGCGGTCATGAAGAATGATGACACACTCATCGCGGTTGCCATAGGGGCAGAAAAACTCGATGATACGCTCAATACCTGCATATCTGCGGGCGCTTCGAGGACATACCGGCTCATGGACGAGGATTTCAAAGGCTCCGATACATGGGCATTGGCCAGGATATATGCGGCCTTCGTCCAAAAATACAGTCCCGAGATGGAATTGATGATATTCAGTCGCTACAGTTCCGCATTACCGATGCTGGCACATTTGATCGGGGTGCAGCAGTTCTGCTATGTTACCGAAATCGCAAGTGACGCGGAAGGCATCATTGTCACCCAGGACTACGGGGACGAGAGGAGGAAATGCCGCGTGCCTCGAGGATCGGTCATCTCTCTTAAAGAAAACACGCAGTTTTCATATGAAGATAAAAGTGCCAGCGCATCCAAGATCGAAAACATTGACAGGGAAGGCCTGGAACTGGCGAAGATGTCTGTCGGCTTCCGTGGTTCCCGTGTATTTGCCAGAGAGGTGTGCTGATGGGAGGATGCGACGGATGTGCGTCGAGCGGTTCATGCCCCTCCTACAGTTCCGGCGACTCATGCAGCACCGGCTCATGCGGAGGGGAAAAGAAGCTTCCTCCGGGGATGCTGGAACATTACAATACAAACCAATCGACGGCTGACGGTACGCTTGTGTTCATAGAGGTATCGGACAAGGAAGGCGAGCAGGTAATCGAACCCGTTTCTTTGCAGTTGCTGAATAAAGCTTCTGAAATGGGAGGGGGGCGTCTGTTCGGAGTCATGTTCGGTGGGCCGGAGCGGAAAGAAATCTACAAAAGAGTATTCTCCTACGGAGTGGACACGCTTTATCATGTCAGGGACGTCCGTCTTTCGACATTTCATCCGGAAGCCTATGCGGAATCGATTGCAAAGATATGCGAACGCATCATTCCTGCCGTCGTGCTCATAGGATCTACTGCGAGAGGTACGGAGCTGGCTCCGAGGACGGCAGCCTCAATGGGAACGGGCATCGTGACGGACTGCAGCGATCTGGCACTCGAGGGGAGAAAGCTTAGCATGTTCCGTGTTTCCAATGGTAAAAAGATACGTTACGAGTGTGTATCATTTCCCCAAGTGGCAACAGTAAAGGAAGACGTTTTCCCATCACCCGATGTCGATGAGGGGCGCGGCGGCACCGCATTCTATTGGCAGTACCGCGGGAACAAAATCAAACAGATATTGTAATCATGGGCTCTTGGTAAGCGAGATCGCGCGGTCTAGGACTTCCTGTGCATGTCCGTCGACCTTCACCTTTTTCCAGGCGGCTTCGACCTTCCCGTCCCTCCCCACAATGAATGTGGAGCGGATGACTCCCTCGACCTCTTTGCCGTACATGACTTTTTTGCCCCAGGCTCCGGCGGCTTCGGTAAGGGCATGGTCGGGGTCGCTGAGGAGTTTTATTTTCAGTCCGTTTTTGTCGATAAATTTCCTGTGCGTTGCAGGGGAGTCCCTGCTGATCCCTATCACGGCGATGTTGCGCAGCATGAAGTTTACGATAAGTCCCGAAAAGTCAACAGCTTCGCGAGTGCATCCGGAAGTGTTGTCCTTCGGATAAAAATAAATCACATGGCGTACGCCTGCGAGCGCTTTGCTATCGAATATTTCACCGTTTTCATCGGCAAGCAAGAAATCCGGAAATCTGTCTCCTATTTCCATGGTATAACCTCAGAACATGCTGGAGCCCTTCGATATGAAAGGGCCAAGATCTAATTCTATCATGATCACCGGGTGGTTGATCTCGAAATCCGTGATGACCTTCGGAGATACTTCTCCGAAGATGCCGACCGACTCGCCGCCAACGACTACGGACGCTCCTCTTCCCGGAACGAACGTATCGTACCCGCAGTTTTCTATCAGGTAGCTGCATCCGATCTCCCTCAGAATGCCCTCTGTCAGGGACTTCGCTTCGGTGAAAGACGTCTTGGAAGCGGCCATGACGGCGCATAGATGGAGTCTGTTCGCGCATTCCCTTACGACGTAACCTGCTTCGAATATTTTCTGGGGAAGGTCCCTGTGGCGATTGTGTCTGAGGATCCTCATCAGGCTCGGGAAAAGATTGGCTCTGAGGCATGTATGGTCCTCGGTTATCGGATTCTTGATCTGAACGGTCTTAACTTCAGGAATTCCCGAAATGCAGAACTCGTCCGTCTCGTTGCTCAATGTCAAAGTGGTGACCTCGGTGTACCCCAGACCTATCATGATGTTCCGGATGTTGTCGGAGAAAACAGTGTCTGTAAGGCGCGAAGCGACTGTCTGGTCTAACTTGTACGGTCCTCCGAACTTCTCAAAGCCATAACCTGCGGCCACGTCTTCATAGATGTCCACATCGTGCATTATGTCCAATCTTGTGGACGGAATGGATACGAAAACCCCGTCGCCATTCTCTTCCACGGGGGCGGCGTCGAGCCCCATTCTGCGCAGCGCCGCGACCATTCCCGTCTGCCCAAGGGCCGTTCCTAGGAATTTATCGCATTCTTTGGACGAAACGATACGGTCCGATGGTGCGAGGTCGGGCGAAACAAAACTATCTGCGCCGTCCTGCATATGTACCGCGCCGATTCTTCCTCCTCTCTCCGCCAAAGCGGTGCATACGATGTCCAAAGCTCCTTTCACGGCCTTGCGGTCGGTACCGGTGACATCTATGAACAGGTTACGGGTTTCTGTCGTAACTGTGGTCAAAGCTCCGTTTATTATCGGTGGGAACGACAAAACTTTGCCCTCAGAATCCCTGATTATCGGATATTTCTCGGCGCCACTCAGAAGATCGGCATATTCGCGTCCCTTCTCGTGCTTTTCCAATATTTCATGCAGGTCCATCTTTTCGGTTTTAGCGAGCGGAACGAACCTGATCTTTTTCGGGTCCTCGAGGGAATAAGTGAACGGAGGTGCGACCTTGTCGAGGTCGTGGATTCCGATCGCCAGCTTGCTTCTCTTGCGTCCGATGGTAAGGTGAAGTTTCTCTTGAAGTTCCATCATGGACTTCAGCAGGCGGTCGTCTACCTCTACGTCGAAAACCGCTCCGCAAAGGAAATACGGGCGCAGAGATCTGACGTTCTGATCGATCGTGACATCGATATCGGTGTCTTCGACGTAATACTCATGCATACAGGGCTGTATGTCGAGGAAGGACCTTAGCGCCCTGGCTAGCCCCTCGACACAGTAAAGGTCAGGTCTGTTCGGGAAGAATTCGACGGACATGTCGTCGGCGCCTGTCTCGGTGTCGTGCATATCGGCGCCCAGCAACGGTATTTTCTCGACGAGCAATGACTGTGGTACTTCCTCACCTATCAGCGAACAAAGGTCGCTGTAGCTGAAGTTGATAACTGGCATATCCGCATCATGGATAATTCCCTATAAAAGGACTTTCAGGATCAGCGTCCGAGGGCGCTGTGGGCGGAACCTAGCTGTCCGGCGGCCTGTGCGGCCAGGTTCGACAGTTCTCCCGCAAGGACTGTGGAGGCCACTATTTCAGACAGTTTCCTTGCCTTGCCGGCACCGGAACATCCGATCATAGAAAGCGCCTCTTTCTGGCATGGAAGTGAGGTCCCTCCCCCTACCGTCCCGACCTCGACGACGGGCATCCTGACCGATATGTACAGGTCCCCGTCGACGTCCTCGCACGAAGTGAACGACATGCTTGCACCCACCACCTGTGCGGGGTCCTGTCCAGTGGCTATGTAAAGCGCCGCGGCCATGTTGGCGGCGTGCGCGTTAGCGCCCATCGTAACAGCCAAAGCGCTTCCCATTAGATTCTTGCGGTAGTTTACCTCCACTATCGAACCGACGGTCGTATGGAGCCTCCTGTCGACGATTTCTCCGGGAATGAGAGCTTCGGCGACTACGGTTTTTCCGCGCCCCTTCACTATATTGATGGCTGCGGCCTTCTTGTCGCTGCACATGTTGCCGGAGACGGAGATCATCGTTGCTCCGGTTTTCTCTTCGATGAGCCTGCTTGCCGCCTCCGTGGCGATCGTGGCCATGTTCATGCCCATCGCATCGCCGGTAGCATAAACGAAACGGAGATAGAGGCTTCTCCCGTTGGGAAGCATTTCTATGTCGATCAGTTTTCCATGGGAAGTGGTTTTACCGACAGCTTCGTTTATCAGGCTCATGTTGTTTGTTATCCAATCCATGACCTCTGCGGAATGTGCCAGATTCCTTACTCTGAAGATCGGGGCTCGGGTCATAGCGTCCCAGAAAACCTTGGCCCTTATGCCGCCGCTGTCCTCTGTTACCGACATTCCGCGGGATATCGACGCGATCAGCGCTCCCTCTGTTGTGGCCAACGGAACAAGGAATCTGCCCGCGGCATAGTCTCCGTTTATAGTGACCGGTCCTGCGAATCCCAGCGGGATCTGTGTAGACCCGATCATGTTTTCTACATTTTTGGAGGCTGCTTCCGAGCTGAAGCAGTATTTCGATATGCTCTCCATTGATGTGCCGCTGAATTCCTCCGCTGCGGCACGGCGCTCGTCCACATCGCTGTGAGAATAGCCCCTGTTTTTCAATCCCTTGGGGTCGGCCATGATACAACCCTATCGATTGCTATTAATAATATATTTGCGAAAGAATTTGATACTAGGTGGACGATACATCGGGGAGAGGGTGCGTCTGAGTTGGAATCCGATAACGTTAGGACGAGGCATGAAAAGCTCGACGCCCTCATTATAGGTTATTTTCCGCTCGTAATTTTAAGCTGTCTTCTGCTTGTGGGAATACTATCCATCGAGTTCTCGGCCGAAACTCCTTTCGATATCCTATACTGGCTATGTGTAGGTTTTGTCGTCGGGTTTGTTGTTTTAGGCATCGTATGCGCGTTCTACATGGACCGCCCGATGATAAAGTACCGCTATGTGTTATCGTTATTGATATTGGCCCCGGTAGTCCTTTCCGTTGCATTGTTCTACATATATGGGAAGGGTTTCGCGCCCAACCTTTTCATCAGCCGCTTCTATTTCTTCATGGGCGACGGAGATGTCACGGTAGAAACGATGCTTGCCGGGTTCTATGTGATAGAGACGACCATAATATTCGTCGCCATTTCGGTATCTTCTGTCATCTCGGCCTATTTCAGGAGATATTTTTCCAAGCTGATGCTGGGGCTTATAAGCAGAGACCCTAAAAACAAATCAAAAAAGATAGCTACCTGGCTCTTTGATGTGCCCGACATTATAGATGTGGAGGACGTCGTCCTGGATCCTGAATATGACGACGGCAAATTCAACACGGAAGTGTTCAAGGAGGTCGCTTTCGACATATTCTACATGGGGTTCATCATCTGCTCTTACATCTTCCTGAACCCATATTTCGTTAACGAGATGCCGATAGAGGAAATGATAATGGTCTCCATGCTCCTGTCTCTGTTCATAGCGGCCCTCATAATACCCTGGCACATTATCAGGGCGGTAGGGGCGAAAGCAAAGTCGCAGGCCCCAAGGGACCTTTATCTGTGGAAAGGGATGAAGGGGCGTCTCAGCATGAGCATCTTGGCTATAACGGTCTTCATGATGTTAATAACATTGCTGGCATATCTGAATATGGACTTTTCGAAGGTTCTGATAACCTATGGCAGCTACATACTGCTGGTGGGTGTTACATCGATAATCTATTCTTTCGTATATGTGAACAATTTCTATACTCAGTTTAAGAAGGGGCTAATAGACAGTTTCAACGAAGAGAAGGAAAAGAAATTGAACAGGCGCAGCGAAACGGACCTTTAACGAGACCTCTGATATAGACCTCGCCACGCAGGCCTAGGAAGTAGATCACTTGAGTTTCTGGAACTTTCCGTCCATTTTGTGAATCGATACCTTAGCTTCCTTGTTGTTGGCCTTCAGCTCTTTGACCTTCTGTTCGGCTTCGACCTTTGTGTTATAGAAACCGATGGCGCGTTTTGCTCCGTCGGCCTTCACTCTCCATTTGTTCTCGTCTTTGTCGTGAGTTATCCTATAGGTCTTCGAGTTCGACTTGGTAACCTTCTCGTCCGAATCGGGTTTTTCCGCGTTAGTTGCCGTCATCGGAGTGTTAATCGACTTGACCGTATTTAATCGTTAGATGTGCCAATGGCAGAATCGATCAGGTCGCGGAGGCCTTCCGCGTCCCTGGCGATCCTGCCTCTGAGAGCTCCGGTTATCATAAAATTGTCAGTGCCGTACTCCGAGGTCCGCACATCGGTCTTGATGCCGAAACATTCGATGCCCGACTCAAAGGCGATTCCGAGCTCCACGCATGCACCCTCGTCGGGAACCCTCCCGTCCATGATCATTACAAGGATATCGCAACTCCTGATGGCGGCGAGGTCCGATTCAAAGACCCAGCGGTACGCATCATCTCCATAAGATTCCATTATTTTTCTGACGTTGATTTTCAGCTCCTGAGGTAGAAGGACGTCGAAGCCGTAGTTTCTCAGTTGTTCAGCAAGCTTTATGTTGAAATCGAGTTCCGCTTTGCAGAAAAGCGGGCCTGCCAGATATATCTTCGTTGCCATCCCGGGCATATCTTCCGGGAATATGAAAAACGTTGCTAAGAAGGATTATACCCTAGTTTGTCTTCGGGGGCACTATGAAAGACCTCGCATATGAGGCTATGGAACGTGCCAAACGCCAGAGCTCTAGCGGAAACCCACAGGGTGCAGCGAAAACATTGGAAGAGTATCTGGTCAAGGATCCGCACAATGCAAAACCCCGCATTCTTCTGTCCAACATATACATTTACAGCCTGAATATGTTTGATTTCGGCATTTTTCAGCTCGACATCGTATCCGAGCTGGAGCCGGACAATGTTGATTGCCTTAAGGCCAAGGTAACCGCTCTCAGTTCAAAAAAGAAGTTCAACAAAGAGACAAACGAGCTGTACCAACATCTGGCGGAGATCGATCCCTCTGCAGATGTATTCGATGCATATGGAACTTTTTTGAGGATGCAGATGCTCGATTTCAAAAAGTCCGCAGAATACTACTCGAAGGCGATAGCCAAAGACCCGAAGAACAGCGATTATCGCATCAATTACGCCTCGCTTCTGCTTAACGACCTCAGAGATTATGTGTCGGCAAAGAAGGAACTTGAGACCATCATAACTCTCGACCCGGAGAATCACAACGTGAGGAAGAATCTCACCAAACTATTGAGCAATCATTTTGACTCCGACGGCAACCTTAAGAGGGGTTTCGGCCACAAACCGAAAAAGATTTGACCATCTTGTAAAAAACAATTAACATTGTGAACTGATTAAAGATAAGTTCATATTTGCCAACCGCCTAGCTGGAACGAGGTGAAATATGGAACTCAAAGGATCTAAGACAGAAGCGAATCTTAACAGCGCTTTTGCCGGAGAGAGCATGGCAAGGACAAAGTACACCTACTATGCGTCACAGGCGAAGAAAGAAGGATATGAACAGATTGCAAACATATTCATGGAGACCGCCGAGAACGAGAAGGAGCATGCCAAGCTCTGGTTCAAGGCCCTTCATGACGATTGCATACCCGACACCGTCGCCAACCTGAAAGATGCGGCCGAGGGCGAGAACTACGAGACCAATGAAATGTATCCCGAGTTCGCCAAGGTCGCCCGCGAGGAAGGATTCAAACAGATAGCAGCACTCTTCGAAGCCGTCGGCGGCGTAGAGAAGGAGCACGAGGCCAGGTATCTGGCACTTTTGAAGAACCTTGAGCAGGGCATCGTATTCAAGAAGGACAAGGTCGTCATGTGGAAGTGCATCAACTGCGGTTACATACATATCGCAGCAGAGGCCCCCAAGGTGTGCCCCGTATGCAAGCACCCCCAGTCATACTTCGAATTAAGAGCTATGAACTGGTGATGCCAGGTCAAACAACTTACCCTTCGGGGGCGGTTCATCTGAGCCTTATGGTTTCCAGATTCTGAGGCGCCTTCGTCTCGATGCCGAATTTCTTATAGATGGAGGATGCAAGATCGGAACACTTCCGGTCCTCGCCGTGACCTATCAGGATCTTATCCGGTCTGGGCTCCATTGTGGATATGAACTTCATCATCTGCTTGCGGTCCGAGTGTCCAGAAAAGCCGTCCACGGTCTCGCGGTTCATCTTGATCTTCAGATTGATCGACTTTCCGCGGTGGTTGAGGGTTATGTCCGTGCGCCCTCTCTGTATGGTGCGCCCGATGCTGCCTTCGCTCTGATATCCCACGAACAGCAACCAGTTCTTCTCGTTGTCCGCCCATTCTCTGAAATACTCCATTACAGGGCCTCCCGACATCATGCCGCTTGTCGCGAGCACGATGCATGGGTCAGGGGAATGGCATATCTCTTCTCTCATACCGGAGGTCTCTACCCTCTTGAATATGGGCGAAAGGAAAGGATTCTCATCCAGCTGGAATATACGTGTCCTCAGCTGGCTGTTGAGGTATTCTGGATAGGCTGTGTGTATAGCCGTTGCTTCCCAGATCATTCCGTCGAGATAGACGTTCATCGTCGGGATCTTGCCGGTGCGCATCAGTTCCTCTATGACAAGCATGACTTCCTGTGACCTTCCTACTGCAAAAACAGGGACAAGTACCTTGCCTCCGCTCTCTACGGCCTGCTTCATCAGCTTTCCCAGCTCTTCCGAGGCGTCGGCCCTGGAAGGTTGTTCGTCGTTCCTGCCGCCGTACGTTGACTCTATGACCAACGACTCCAGGCGTGGGAACTTGTTGTTGGCCGGATTGAACAGCCAGGTCTTCTCGAACTTTGTATCGCCGGTGAATGCTACGTTGTGTAAGCCGTCGCCGATGTGGAAATGCGCTATGGACGAACCGAGTATGTGCCCGGCGTTGTACAGTGTAAGACGGACGTCGGGAGCGATGTCCGTGGTCTCGTTGTACTTGAGCGGTATCGTATGCATCATCTCGTTGCGCACGTCCTTCGCTTCATAGAGGTTCTTCCTGGCCTCGCCGAAGCCCAATTTGATATTATCCAGCTGAAGGAGCGCCATCAGGTCGCGGGTGGGCGCGGTGCAGTACACCGGTCCGTCGTATCCGTACTTGAAAAGTGCGGGAAGGGTCCCGCAGTGGTCGAGATGTGCGTGTGTGATGACAACGGCATCGAGCTCGCTGAGAGGCTGCGCCTCCGGAATGGCAAAGTACGGAGTGTCGTCGCTGCCCGGGTCGAGACCGCAGTCGATGAGGATCTTGCTCTCCCTCGTAGTGAGGAGAGATGCGGACCTTCCGACCTGTCTGAAACCTCCCATTGCGGTCACCCTTACCCACTGTTCGCCCCCGATGGTGGGGCGGGCAAGCCTTCTGGCCACCCGGCGCATCATCTCGTGCCTCTCGTCCTTGTATGCCCTGAGGTATCCGCGGACGTCAGATATGGTCTTGGACGGGATAGGGGGCGTGCGGATGACCTTGACGTTCCATCCGGTCTCCTGTTTCAGGTTAAGTATCAGCGATCCCTCGTCGCCTTTGACGACATCGGGTTTTATGGCCTCTACCGTGGCCTCTCCCGTTTCATCGTTGAAAAATATGTCGAATATTCCTGCTTCTTCGGGTATCATCGAGCGGAGTTTCTCTTCTACTATCGATGGGTCGCCCAACGTCGAAGGGTCGGGCCTGATGTCCACCCTTTTGTGGAGGCTCTGCGCTAGATCCCTCGCGGCCTTGTTGTTGCCTGATACCTTGTCGTACTCTTTTGTATAGACGACAACCAAGGGTCCCTCGAATTCGATTGAGGATATTTCGAGGTTCTCCGGCGCTAGCCGGGTGATCTCTTCCCTAAGGCTGTCGAACAGCCTGTCTGCGTTCATTTGAATCCTGCCAAGGCGCCGTTAGAAAACAACGGCACCAGTTATATTCTAAGTTGTTAAAAATTAAAGGTTTGTTAAGTGGGTTTAATTCGGGTAGCGGAACCCGAGCTTTTCGCAACGCTCGATGATCTCGGGCTGCGGGATCTCCTGATATCCGTCCTTACCGATGTACGCAATCATAAAGCCATCGCCGCTGTAGGTGTCCCTTCTCCTTGAGGAGTTGAGGGCCGTTATGGCGACGTCCATGCCTTCTTCCTTGGTCATCCCGTCCTTGAACGAGGCTTCCAGGGAACCGAGTGCGAACACTGAGCCTGAACCTACGGACATGTATCTGTCTTCGAGGTACCCTCCGGCACCATCGATGCTGTATACGTGACCTCCGGTCTTGTCGTATCCTCCGATGATGAGCCCGAGGTAGAATCCCTGGCGGATAATGTTGGCAACGAGCGTCGCTGCCGACCTGACGGATATCTGGCTGCCCTTTTTCATCGAGTAAAGGGAAATCTCTGCCGTCATGTACCTGACCATCAGCTGTGCGTCTCCGACGGAGCCGGCGATAGTCATGCCGATGTTGTCCGATAGCGGGTAGACCTTCCTAACGTCGCTGTTTGCGATCAAGTTCCCCATTGTCGCCCTCTGATCGGTGGCCAGTATCACACCGTCCTTCAGTCTTAGGCCGATCGTGGTTGTGCCTGTCTTAAGAATTTCATCCCCTGCCATTTGTGTACCTCAGATTTTTAAAATAAGAATCAGCCGTATCGGGCTTATTGACACTCATAGTTTCGTTGATTATATAAGTTTTCATTTCTGCAACGTGCTAAAAAGATTTATCTCATGATTCAAATATTACTCATCGCCACATTGTGTGGTATTGCAGATATGAAGGGATAAAGATGGAAAAAAAGGAATGGAAAGCATATATTGCAGAGATGGTCGGCACGATGGTGCTGACATTGATGGGTTGCGGTGTAGCGGTTATTTCCGGCGGAAACCTCGTCGCGACTGCTCTGGCGTTCGGTTTGGCGATCGTCGCAATGGCATACTGCATAGGGGACATTTCGGGATGCCATATCAACCCTGCGGTTTCTCTGGCGCTTCGCGTGGATGACAGGATAGACACAAAGACGATGGTTCTTTACTGGGTGTTCCAGTTCGTCGGAGGTATCGTCGGTGCAGGGCTCCTGTACTACATAGTGGTCGCGAACGGCATGGATGTCGTCATCGGCGATAACATTGTCGCGGGGCTCGGAACCAACGGATTCTTCGGACAGGGCGCTTACTCCATAACGATGGTCGGAGCGATCGTCGTCGAGATACTCCTCACCATATTCTTCACCCTGACGGTCTTGGGCGTCACGAACTCCAAGAAGACGGCCGAACAGGCCGGACTGGCCATCGGCGGAAGCCTGACGTTCGTCCACCTGCTGGGCATCGGACTCACGGGAACTTCCGTCAACCCTGCAAGGAGCGTCGGGCCCGCCATATTCCTGGCGGTTGCCGGTACGACGATCGCGCTCGAGCAGGTCTGGGTGTTCATCGCCGCTCCGCTCGTCGGCGCACTGATCGCCGGTCTGCTCTACAAGCATGTGTTCAAGCCCGAGTCTGCCTGAACACGGCTTCGATGCGCATCGTGAAACTTTTTATTTTTTTTACCTATGCATAGTGTCGGACTACTATTTTTTGCGTATCTCGCACTTAAAAAAGTCCATCCCAATTGATTATTAACCAATAGGATATCACATCGGACGGAGACTGTAAAAAATGGAGATCGAGGATTGGCTCGGTAGGGATAACCAACTGGGAATTGATATTTGGCAGAAGAAATACTGTCACAGCGGAGAGTCTTTCGATATGTGGCTCGACCGCGTTTCCGAAGGTAACAGGGACATCCGTAGGATGGTCGCGGAGAAGAAATTCCTGTTCGGCGGAAGGATACTAGCCAACCGCGGCCTTTATAAAACGGGCATAAAGGTGACTTATTCCAACTGTTACGTTCTGACGCCTCCCGAAGATTCCATCGAATCTATATTCGAGACGGCAGGAAAGCTCGCCCGAACGTTCAGCTACGGCGGGGGGGCGGGCATAGATCTCTCCAAGCTTGCACCCAGGGGTGCCAAGATTAACAACACCGCCTCCGAGACATCGGGGTCGGTGTCTTTCACGGACCTGTACTCCATGGTCACGGGCCTTATTGGCCAGCGCGGCCGCCGCGGGGCGCTCATGCTTTCGCTCTCATGCGAACATCCGGACATGGAGGAGTTCATGGGCGTGAAAACAGACCTCACCCGTGTAACGAAGGCCAATATGTCGATACGTATGACAGACGAGTTCATGCATGCGGTCAAAGACCACAAGACATACACACAGAAATTTACAAGGCCCGAAACGGGCGAGACCGTCAACAGCGACATCGATGCCAACGCATTCTTCAAAAAATTGTGCAACGCGAACTGGGACTACGGTGAGCCAGGATGCCTTTTCTGGGACCGTATATCTGATTGGAATCTGCTCAGCGAGTTCCCGGACTATTCGTATGCGGGAACCAATCCGTGCGCCGAAGAGCCATTGCCTGCCGGAGGAAGCTGCCTGCTGGGGAGCATAAACCTCGCCGCATTCATAAAAGAAGGGCTATTCATGGAGGACGAATTCAGGGAGGCCGTGGGCATATCGGTCCGTGGTCTGAACGAAGTTCTTGACGAAGGCCTTCCGTTGCATCCCCTTCAGGAACAGAGGGAGTCCGTCAGGGACTGGAGGCAGATCGGCCTGGGCATAATGGGGCTCGCCGACATGCTCATCAAGCTCAGGCTCAGGTACGGCTCCGAAGAGGCGGTCGAGTTCTGCGACAGGCTGGCGTTCGTAATGGCGGATGCCGCCATACGCGAATCGGCGATCATGGCCTCGGAAGACGGCATGTTCCCCAAGTGCGTGATCGAGCAGGTGCTCGCCTCGCCGTATTTCATGGAGAACACGACCCAGGAGACGAGGGACCTCGTCGCCATGTACGGGCTCAGGAACTCACAGCTGCTGACCATCGCCCCCACAGGGACGCTCTCCACGATGTTGGGCATATCCGGAGGGATAGAACCCATATTCGCCAACTATTATGAGCGCAGGACCGTGTCCCTTTCAAGCAAGGACGAGTACTATAGGGTATACACTCCCGTAGTGAAAGAGTTCATGGAGGAGCACGGCTACCGGGATGATTCCGAGCTTCCGGATTACTTCACAAACGCGCAGGTGATCGACTACAGGCAGCGCATAGACATGCAGGCGACCTGGCAGAAGCGTATCGATGCTTCGATAAGCTCAACGGTAAATCTGCACAAGGATTTTCCCGAGGCCGAAATAGAGGGCCTTTATCTATATGCCTGGAACAGAGGCTGCAAGGGCGTCACCGTCTTCAGGGACGGATGCAAGCGCGACAGCATACTCACTCCCAAAGAGGCCGAGGACAAGGAAAAGAGAGATAAAGAAGAGGCCGAGGCCGAGAAAAAGAGGCGCGGTTCGGTAGTCGAGGTCGCAGACAACGTTGTGGGCAAGAAGAGAAAGCTCATGACCGGGTGCGGCAGCCTGCACTGCACGGCGTTCTTCGACCCGGAGACGGGAGATCTCGTAGAAGCATATCTGAACAAAGGGTCCACGGGCGGATGCAACAATTTCATGATCGGGCTCTCCAGGATGATATCGCTCGCGGCAAGGAGCGGATGCGATGTTTACTCTATAGTGGACCAGCTGAAGAGCTGCGGTTCGTGCCCGTCTTACACGGTAAGGACGTTCACCAAGCACGATACGAGCAAAGGCTCCTGTTGCCCCATGGCGATAGGATACGCTCTCGTCGATATGTGGAAGGAGATGCAGATCGAAGTGAAGGGCGCCGACAACATACCCGCGGAGCCCATAAGGAAGATCATCAACCCCTGTCCGAAGTGCGGTTCCGAACTGGAGTTCCAGGGAGGGTGCAATGTATGCAAATCCTGTGGCTGGACCAAGTGTGATTAATACTGCGAAAACAATATTGTTCCGAGGGAGCAGCGATAAGACCTGTTCTATATCGCACCGTATAAATCCGTGCGCCTCAAATCGAGAACTCAGACAGGCCCGCGTTGAGCCTCAGCTCGCTCCCTCACTTTTCCACGGTTCAGAGGCGATGTTCTGTATCACCATGGCGATGCCCAGCCCTCCGACGGCTCCCGCCGCGAACCTCAGGCGGTCCAGATCATAACCTGTTGCCGTTCCGGCCGCCCACTCGGCCGCCATCACCGATAAGAGGACAAAACCCAGGTACATCGTTTTCCGGTCGGTGAACGGATATCTTCCCGCGGACCTGTATGTAAGTATGAGCCCGAGGGCGCATCCGACGAAGATCCCGATATCTCTGGCGCAGAAAGCGGTCTGCGACCCGTTTATCACAAAGCTCCTTTCCGTTTGCTGGTGACAGAACATGTCTCCGAGGGCGTAAATGAACTGTTCTGCGCTCCAACTATGGTCCATGACGCCTGTTGTGCCGTCAAGACCTGTAAATATCCCCGGCTGATGGATCAGAGGGACTGCAACGATAAGTGCCAGTATCGTAAATAGAAAAGCGGATATCATCAGCCCGGGAATGCCAGCCCTCATCGGCTAAGGATATCCGTTTGATATTAAAAAGTAATAATGGGTTTAGAGCGCGACGGACATACATGCGAAGAAGACGGTCATCGACAGCGGGAGCATCATCGAGAACCTGTACACAATATTCCTCACACCGTTTTTTCCTGTATGTGCGGCGGTCAGTATGGCCATCATTGCGCACAGTTCCACCAGATATATCGCGATCACCGCGGAAGTTCCCGTCATGTCCGCCGCCTCGGATATTTCGGACAATGGCCTCAGCATCGATACTGAAAGACCCAGCACCATAGGTGCAAAGATCGCGGCGGTAGCAGTCATCATGTCGAACATGCTTTTCAATTTGTTCGATATTCCTTTGTTCACGGTTTCCTGGTCCTGCATCTGTCTTCCCATCGATATTGCGAGCCGTCCTGCTTCCCGGACATCCCTCAGAGACGCATCGTATACCTCGCAATAAGTGTCGGCCGTAAGAGGAGATATGGTCCCGAGGGCGGACCGTATCGCTGAACGGACATCGCCCCTGCAGAGGGTCATTTCTTTTCTGAGAATGTCCGAAATGTCGAAAGTCTCTTTTCTGGCCTCCAACGCGCCTATCGCCGAGCTCTCGAAATTATCTCCGGATATCAGACGGTTCCCCAGTTCGAAGATGGAATCTTTAAGAAGCTTTTCCGTCTCGGCACGTTTCTTTTCCTTGACATGAGATGGATTCAGTAAAGCGAAGGTCAGAGCACCGGCAGGCACCGCCGCGAAGACCATCGTTTGAACCACGTCTCCCGTAATGTTCCAACCGACGATCCCCAACGGGACGGATACAAGCAGAGGCATTAGACATCTCCAGTCCCTGTCACCTTCTTCTGTTCCAAACGGGTTCTTCGCATTGATCGACAGTGTGACGCATAGAACACATGCAGGCACAATCACAAGAGTTGTTACGATCACAGGGGCCAATCCCAAAGATGCGCCGAACATGCCGCCTATCTGCAGTATCGGAAGTATGGACATCATGATCATGGGGACCATGATGCCCAGGCCGAAGATCATCATGCAGGGGTTCGAAAGCGAAGAGCTGTACGCTTCTCCCGTTTCCTTCAGCCCGGCGAGCGAGATGTCGGTCGCATCCTTTAAAATCCTTGTTTTCTCGGAACCAGAAGACATCTCGGAGGCCGCCATAAGCATGTGGACCGAACGTCTGAAGGTCGCCAGTTCCTTGGGCAGCTGGGCCATGAGATCGTTCAAACCTGACCTGATGTCCGGGGCAACCCTGGTGTCCGTGTCTTGGACGATGCCGGAGAACAGCTTCTTTGTATTGTCGGGACCTTCCGCCGCCACATCTCTGACGGCCGAGTCCAAAGACCCTCCGGATTCGATGACGACCGACATCATCCCGACCGCTCTCGGCCCCTCGCCCATCAGCGGTCTGAAGTCTGTTTTTTTGGATTTCAATTCATTCGCCCCCCTCTGCCCTGCGGACCTTTGCCTCAAAGGACCCGATCAGAATACCAGAGTCCTTGTTTGAGTTCCTGGATATGTGGTCGTTCGCCACGATTATCCATTCGGGCCCGAGGAACCTGTCGTCCTGAGCACCCTTCTCTGCCAGCAGCTTCCTGATACCGGACCTTGCGCGGATATCGTTCAGGATTTCTTTCCTGTCCATACCGCAGGAGGAGGATATCCTTTTCATCATGGGGGACGAGAACAGCCCTTCTGCATCGGAGACGTCTACAAACTCCCCTGCCCTTTCGCCGGTAGCTACGATTTCGTTGAGCATCCTCTTCTGGTTGCCCGCCCGCCTGTCCCTGAGAGAACCCAATGTTACCAGGATGTCGGTGGCCATGAAGGCTTCGGGGGCGATGCCCATGTCGTGCACCACACGATTATAGACGGATTTTGCAGAATCCCCGTGAATTGTGCCCATTATCGAACTTCCGGCACGTCCGGTCCTCATGCTCTGATAGAGTGTTTTCGCCTCCTCGCCTCTGACCTCGCCCAGGATGATGGCCGATTCCCCCATCCTGAGAGATACTCTCAGAGCTTCGTCTGCACGGGAAAGATTGTCCCCGTCCATTTTTTCGTTTATGAGCATAGACTGGACCTTGTAACCCATCTTCCTCATACTTTCGCCCGGGAGCTCTATCGTGTCCTCGATGGTCAGTATCCTCTGGGCCATAGGGAACTCGAACATCAGCGCCGTCAGGAGCGAGCTTTTTCCTGCACCTCTTGCTCCGCATATCAGGAATGTGCAACGGTTATCGACCAGAAACGACAGCAGCCCCGCCGTTTCGTGGTCGATCGTACCGTTTGCTATAAGCCTTGTAAGAGTCCACGGCCTGGTGGAATGTTTCCTGATCGATACCGCATCCCCGTTGGGACTCATGGGATACCCGATCACGGTAGCCCTTGCGTCACGGCCCTTCATGTCCGTCTCCAGGACAGGCTCCGACTCGCAGAACGGAAGGCCGCTGTCCCTTTTGAGCACGCTTATCAGGTTCATCACCTCCTTGCGGTCCACCATCAGGTTCGTCCTGCAACGCAAATTAGAGTTGATGCCGGACACTCCGCTCATCGTCACATGTATGCGGTTCTTATCGCACGGTGCATCGATGTATATGTCCTCCAACCTCGGGTCCGATAGCAGGATGTCGAATATTCCCAGCCCGACCGTGTATCTGTGAACGGTCTCGCAGAGGCCGTCGATGACCTTGTCGAGATCGATGCAGTTGCTTCCGTAGACGGCCTCGATCGTATCCGAAAGTTCCATTATCCTTCCGCGGGACTCGCTCAGGACGCTCTGCCTGTCCATTCTCCCCCCTCTTTTCCTGTATGAATCGCGGATGCCGTCGATAGCCTTGGACACGACCGCGTTTATAGAATCTGCCGAAGTGTACTCGTCCGGTGCGAGATTATATTCGGTCTCGCCTTCAGAGGAGGTACCGATGATGACGCCGGCGCCCGGAAGCCTGTATTCCGAGATGATGTCCAATTCGTCTGCCGAGCCGATCAGCCAGCAGTCCGCGTATGTGGGCTTCACCCTCATATTGGATGCCGCGATCTTGCCAATATCGGCTACAAGGCCTGCTGTGTTAGACTCCAGTCTCACCGGTGCTCCGTACCGTGGGACCGGGCCGTTGGTTTTTTCAGCCTTTTCTTCAGCGCCGCCGAAAACCCCCGACGTTCCATAATCTTTCATGGGTCTGCCGCTCCATATCCTCGGCATGCTTCAGACCCCCTTGCCGCCGGCCATGGCGGAAGTTCTTTTGGAGATTTCAGAAACAGAGAGCTCGGCCTGATCCAAGGCCCTGTATGTTTTCTGGATACAGACATCGCAGACATTGTTGGCGGCCCTGAACGACATCAGCTTCCCGCGGGCCCCCGAGAAGTCCGGAGTAGGAAAGCTGTTCCATGCTATGCCGACGATCCTATCGTATGAGTAATGACACGACCTGCACCTATGCGTTCTATCGTTATCGATAGATGAGGCGGACCTATCGATGAAAGACAGTTTGCACAGTATTTCGACGGCGGGCCCGGATATCTCCATATCTCTGCCCGTTCTGAGGCGGATCCGCGCTACGCAACCGTTATCGGATATGTTTGATACGATACATCTTATGCATTCCGCACTGCCCGCATCCGGTATCTTTCTGCAGCCCCTGCAATCTATGCTGAGCACATCTCCGTCGATCTCGGACATTGCCGCACCGTTCTTTCTGTTCTTTTTTTTCGGGGATTTTTGTTCCATGGCCATTTGACCGACGGATCGGGGTATTAAAATGGAAAATTACAGTTAGCATTCAGAACATGTCCGAGGGATAAGTTATAAAGGATAGGCTTACCTAGTGTCCGCTATGGAAATTTTGGCTCCCGCAGGTTCCCCCGAGGGGTTGGTCGCTGCGATCAAAGGCGGATGCAACGCCGTATATCTAGGTGGTAAATCGTATGGAGCCAGAGCTTTCACGGACAACTTCACCGACCAGCAGATAGAGGGCGCAGTTATGTACGCGCATGACCACGGCGTCAAAGTATATGTCACCGTTAACACGCTCATAAAGGACTCGGAGATGGACGATGCGCTCTCGTTCGTGAGGTTCCTGTCGGACATCGATGCGGACGCGGTCTTGGTCCAGGACCTGGGACTTCTGAAGCAATTAAGCAAGGTGGACATACCCAAGCACGCTTCGACACAGATGGGGATCCATTCGAGAGCTGGCCTGGAATGGTGCGCCTCGAATGGAATAGACAGGGCGATACTCGCACGCGAGCTCACTTTGGAGGAGATAAGAAAAATCGTCAAGGATTCGCCCGTGGAGACCGAGGTCTTTGTCCAGGGCGCATTGTGCTACTGCGTGTCCGGCGGCTGTCTCTTCTCAAGCATTATCGGCGGCAGGAGCGGCAACCGCGGACAATGCGCCCAGCCGTGCAGAAAGAAATACAAGCTCGGAGCCAGGAACGAGTACATAATGAGCTGCGCCGATATTTACGGGCTCAATTATATTCCCATGCTGAAGGAGATCGGTATCACCTCGGCGAAGATCGAAGGCAGGATGCGGAGCCCGGCATACGCATATCTTGCTTCGAAGGTCTACTCGATGAAGGAGAACGGAGAGGACAACAAGACGATAGCCGCCACCTCGGGGTTGCTGCATACGATATTCAACCGCGGTATATGCGACGGGTATTTCGGCGGGGTCATCTCGCCGGTGCAATCCTTATATCCCGACAATAGAGGATATTACCTGGGGACGGCAGACATCATAGACCGCTCCTTCCTGCAGTCTGACCTCAGCGAGGTCCTGAACACAAGGGACGGGATATCCATATTCAAGGGCGATGAAAAGATCGGCGGATTCAAGGTCGGCGAGACCAAGAAGGTGACGGCCCCTTTCAAAGTGCCCAACGGAAAGTACCAGATATACAGGACCTACGACCCCCGCATAGACGAGGTGAAGAACCTGATCGGGGCAGTTCCCGTTTTCACCGGAAAGACAAAGCGCAACGAACCCAAACGCAGGTCGATACCCGAAAGGGTCCACAGGAAGGAGACCAAGCCCGAGATTTCGTTCTATGTGAACTCGATAAGGAACCTTGAGGCTGTCGCAGACCACGCAGACAGGGTCTATTTTGAACTGGGCGACAGCATAGAGGAGGCCAGGGAGATATGCAGGGCGGGGAAGATAGAGTGCGTAACTCTGCTCCCGAGGTTCGACCCCACCGATATCGCCCTGGAAGACACACACGTGATGGTCAACACCGTAGGCCAATTGTATGCCAACAGGAGGTCGCCGGAGATCTATGGCAGCACGTTCATGAATTTTTTCAACTCGTACTATCCGCTGACAGTCAATCAGACCACTCTTTCAATGGAGCTTTCAAAGAACGAGATCCGCAATATCACCGAATATTACAGCGGCCTAGTGGAAGTAATGGTGTTCGGGCGACAAGAGCTCATGGTCACGCGCGACCCGGCCATGGGAAACGGGATAATGGAAGACGAAAAAGAATTCCAGTTCCCCGTATACAAGGACGGCAACGGGATGTCGCATCTGCTCAATTCATCGGACCTCATGCTTCTTGAACAGTTGCCGGAGCTTCAGAAGATGGGAGTGGACTCTTTCGGAATCGACCTGAGGAAGCGCCCTGCCCAGCTGGCGAAACTGGTGGCCGAGGCATATGCAAAACGCGACATATCGAAGAAGTCGAAGATCTCCGAGATGTGCGGCTCCGTTACGTACGGCCACTACCAGCGCGGGGTCAATTAATTTAACTGTAACTTCAGGCTTATTTCATCACATAGACCGACCCCGGTCATATGAGGATGAACAGAAAAGGGGATATCGGTTTCATGGAGGCCATGGCGGCCGCCATGACGGTAACTTTGGTCCTTACGGCGTTCATAGGTGCAACTGCGATATACGCCTTGGAGACCGATGTCGAGAACAGGGCCCTTGACATCGATTCCCTTGCCGGCGGCATACGTATCGCGGACGGCAGGATCGAAGGGGACCTTCAGGGCGAGCTGCAATCACAGATGGATCTCAGGGGTATCAGAGGCGCCTCGGTAATGTGCACTTCGGTGCCCGATTCTGCAGGAGAACCCAGGTTCGAAGGCCGATTGTATTTCAGCGCCGGCACGTTCGAAGGCACGATGTCCACGGAAAGGAGGATCTGTTCCGTCGACCATGCCGGAGGAACGGCATTGGTAAATCTGGAGGTCAGAACATGGGCCTGAAAAACAAAAAGGGATTCACCGCGACGGTGGATGCCATGATATTCATTGTCATGATGACGATCGCATTTTCAGCGATGTTCTCTCTTTTGGAAACGTCCGAAAAAAGCGAATTCCAGGGCGCATCCGACATATTGCCTCTGCTTCTCGAGTCCGACGTGGAGATACAGATAGAGGAGGACTGCGGTCCGGTCACGGTCAAAATGTGCGAAGCGCTGGTATACGGAATGTACACTGACTGCGATGCCGCCCGGGCGGCGGAGGAGATACTCGATTCGCATTTTCTGAGGGAAGGGGCGTACGTCCTCACGGTCCAGCACAACGGGATGTCCTATACCGTGGGGTCCGGGGCCGGAACGCCGGGCTCTTCTTTTTCTCAGAAGATCACCGGGGATAATTTCACAGCAGTGTACATTCTGACAGTGTATTGATCATGCTCCGTACTTCTCCGTCCTGTTCGCAAGGTCCATGCATATGGGCACGATATCGAAACCTCTTATGCGGCCGATCGATCCCATCGCGCAACCGGACTCGCTGAATTCGGTCGCCGAGTCTACGACGATGCCCGGAGTGTATATCGTGATGGGGACCGGGTCTCCGCTGTGGTCCATAAGGCTGCATGGTGTGCTGTGGTCGGCAGTGAACACGATGACCAGGTCCTTCGGGAAGTTGTCGCGTATGTATCCGGCCATATCATCGAGTCTCTGGATTATCTCGCACTTCAGTTTGGCGTTTCCATCGTGACCGCAGACGTCGGGGGCTTTGCAGTTCATCAGTATGAAGTCATATTTTTTCAGAGCTTCGAGCGCAAACTTCGCTTTCAGTGTGAAATCCGAATCTGTTCCCCCGGTGCACTTTGGCGGAACGTCGAGAACATCCAGTCCGCAAACGCCGCAGATGCCTTTTATCATGCCGACGCCGGCAACACATGCGGAACGCATGTCGTGGATCTCCGGAAACGGCTCGATGTTGGGGAAAGAACCTCCGCCTCTGGGAAGGAGAACGTTTGCAGGGGGAAGCCCCTCCGCTACTCTTCTCTTGTTGACGGGATGGTCTTTGAGGACCTCGTAGCTCATCGTCACGAACTTGTTTACAACACCCGCGGTGAAAACCGCCCCGGAGCATTTAGGTTTGGATTCGAGCACCTTTGCAAGGTCATGAGGGTCAGGGTCCGATACTTCCGGGGAAAGCCCAGGTCCCCTCAGGAGCAAAGCGGCGCGGTGTTCCGTGCCCTCCTTCACAATGGCCTGCACCCCGTCTATGGTCAGGCCCTGCAGGGACTTGACCAGCTCGGTGGTATCGGGCTCCTTGATCCTTCCGGCCCTGCGGTCTATGATGTTCATGTCATCGTCTACGGTGGCGAAGTTACATCTGAAGGCTATGTCGCCCTTCTTGCTTATGAGCCCGATCCCGGCGGCCTCGAAGGGCCCCCTGCCGGTGTAGACTTCGCGCGGATCGTATCCGAGTATCGATAGGTGGGCCGTATCGCTCCCGGGCCTGACGCCGGGAGCTATGGTGTCGCATATGCCGGACATCCCGTTCTTTGCGAACCAGTCGAAATTAGGTGTTTTCGTGGCCTGCAGAGGGGTGAGCCAATCGAGCTCCCCGTTCCCGCGGTCACCGAGCCCGTCCATCACTATCAGCAATATCTTCTTTTTCTGAGCGGACATGGGATCACTCCAGTTTTTTGAGAAGCCATGCCATGTTCTCGCCGAGAGCCTTCATTGTAGCCACGCCTTCGGCATCGTTCTCGTAGTCCCCGGGAGCTCTGGCAAGGCTCATGTTCCAGTAAGTGGAACCGGGGATCACCATCTCGTTGATCAGGAAAAAGTGATTTATGCTGTCAAAAGCGTGTATTGCACCGGCTCTTCTGACGGCAATGACCGCGGCCCCGACCTTTCTTCTGAGAGGGTTGCCGTCTTTTGTCTTGCAAGAGTAACCGATTCTGTCCATGAGGATCTTCGCCTCCGGGCTCAGGTCGGCGTAATATGTGGGCGAACCTATGATCACTCCGTCGGAAGACACCATCTTCTGGGAGAACTCGTTTAGCGGATCGTCGTCTTGGACACATCTGCCGTCCAGGTTCTTTTTGCATCTTCCGCAGGCGTGGCATGTGTGCATGTCCACTCCTCCGACCTGCACGAACTCGGTCTCGATGCCGTTCTCTTCAAGGACGGACAATACCGACATTAACATGTGCGCTGTGTTCCCATTCTTACGGGGGCTGCAATTGAATGCTGTGACTTTCATTTGGACGTCCTGCTTTTCGCAATCGGGAGAAGCGCTTTATCTTTTAATAAATGACCCATCGACGGGCTCGTCACGTATATGTAGGGGAATTATAATCCGTAGCTATGCCCATAGCCAAGCTGAACGGGGTAAGGTTCTCCTACTCCGTAACGGGGTCGGGAGACCCCTTGGTCCTCCTTGCGGGATTCGGCAGCAGCATGGATTTCTGGAAAGATGTGATACCCGAGGCTTCCGAACGCTTTACGGTCGTCACGGTCGACAACAGGGGGTCCGGTGCTACAGAATATGACGGCCCGTTCACCATAAACGACATGGCCGAGGACGTCGCCGAACTCCTGAAAAAGCTGTCTTTTGAAAAAGCCCACGTCCTTGGATGGTCCATGGGGTCCCAGATAGCGCAGTCCCTCGCGATCGGCTACCCTGAACGCGTTTCCACGCTGGCACTTGTTTCTTCATATCTCCGGAGGCCGGAGCGTTCCTCTTTCATGCTCAACGGTATGATCGAGGCCATAAGGGATGGGATGCCGCTGAAATACCTCAGTGTTCCGTTGAAGGCCATGTGCTTCCCCGAAAGGTATTTCATCGTCAAGAAAAGGACGGCTGCGGAGGATTTCGGATACAGCGTCGACGGCTTGGCCGACCAGATAAAAGCGGTGGACCTTTATTCGACGGAAGACAACGCACATATGATCATGGCGCCGACCCTTTCGATACATGGTTCAGAAGACTATATGGTGCCGCCGGAGTTCGGCGATGCGCTGGCGGACAGGATACGGGACTGCACCATGATAAGACTTAGAGGCGAAGGCCACAACATCATGCCTTCCAAGTACGTGGAAAGTTATTTTTCCTTCGCGATGTCTCACGGAAGGTAACCGTCGGACCTGATGAGTCTAGCTTCCTCTACTTTGGAAGCGATCGTATCCCTGATATTTTTCGTGCATGGCCAGGAATCATCCATGTAATCGACGAGCTCCAAGATATCAGCGTTCTCGTTGACTATGGCCAGATATACGCGGCTCATGAAGGTGGAAACAAGATAGGGGAACTCCCTGCATATTTCCGGGCGGTCCTTCCAGACGGTGCATCCTTTGTCTTTGCTCAGGAATGCGCATGGGTTCGTCTTAAGGAGCATTATCTTCCCGTCCCCGGCGACCGCCGCATATCTAGACATGAATTCTCCGAGCGGGACCCTGGCCGCGGAAGATATCCTATCGACCTCTTCGGGGAGGATCGTTATCCGTTTTTGGTGGCAACATTTGCCGCATTCTTGGCATGGGAAAGAGGCATTGTACTGCTCACAGATGCCATATGCAAGGTCAAGATCCTTCTTCATCATCTCAGATATCTCTGCAAGTCCCTGAAGAACGTAACGTCCCCTGTATACAGCCATTCAAAAGCCCCTCAGATGTGTGCGAATCCCAGGATGAACCCCACCATGGAGAGCAGAAGCCCCGCCGCCGCGGCCACCATCAGGACCTTCTCCTTGTCGGGCTTCACAATGCGGACCGCATTGATCGCGTAACCGCCGATAAGCAGTCCGACCGCTCCGAGAGCTATCCCGGCGAAAGCCGTAAAAAACGCCAGAACAATGGATAGCGCACCACATGCCAGAACAGCACATGCCAGCACATTCACGTTGCGTTTCTTTGCGGCCTTGAACGGCATGTCCATGCGCCAGTCGCAGTTTTCGCAGAACAATGTGTCTTCTTGATTATCGGTTCCGCATTTCGGACAGATCATAAACACTGCCATTTTCTTCCTGGATTTAACCCTATCGGAACAGGAGAATTTAGGGGCCCAGACCGTCGGGTTTTATGAAATTGCACTCGGAACGGCTCCTTACGGTCCCGAAACGGGTCCTGTCGGTAACGGTTTCAAGACATCCTCTGACAAAAATGGAAAATCGCGAAGCGATCTCTTCCGGCGTCCTGTAACGGTACGATATCCCGTTTCTGACAGTGTCGCCCTCGGATGCCCGCATGTCGTCGGGCGAGAACGATCTGATATACAGCCTCCCTCCCGGACGGAGTATGCGGAAACATTCGGACGCGAACTTCTCAAGTCCGTCGTCGTCCAGGTGCTCCGTGACGTGAACGGCGTATATCCCGTCGAAAGTCCCGTCTGAAAACGGCATTTCCGTACAGTCGGAAACGATGAACCGTGCGCTGTCGCCCAGGCGTTCCTCGCATGAACTAACCGCACCGGGGGAGAAATCTATGCCTGTGACATCGAAACCCATTTCCATAAGTGCCGTGGACGTCTTTCCGTTCCCGCATCCCACGTCCAAAACAGAGCTGCCTGCGGAAAGGCCCAGGTCCGGTACCTTAGATGCCCCCCTCCATGCTCTCGGCTGCCTGCGGTACAGCTCGTCCCAAGCTTTCCTGTCCCCTTCCATACTGGCAGTGCAACGGGCTCGCTCAATATAAATAAAGGGATTCGATAAGGAAACGCAGTGGACTACCATGTTCTGGAACTCCGAGATAGAATGTTTGCCCAGGGAAGAATTGAGGAAACTGCAGTACAGCAGTATTAAGTCCCTCATATCGAAGCTCTATTCTTCCAACGCATTTTACAAGCACAAGATGGATTCCGTAAATGTAAAACCGGACGATATCAGATCCCTATCCGACATTTCCAAGCTTCCCTTCATGACCAAACAGGAATTCAGGGACAACTATCCGACCAAGATGTTCTCTGTTCCGAACACGGACATCGTAAGATACCACGTCTCTTCCGGTACCACCGGTAAGCCCACGCTCGTCGGATATACGAGGAACGACCTCGATTATTGGACAGATGCGCTTGCACGCTCGCTGACGTCCATAGGGGTCGGCGAGGACGATACCCTGCAAGTCTCCTATGGGTATGGGCTGTTCACGGGAGGGCTGGGACTCCACTACGGTGCCGAGAGGGTCGGGGCCTCCGTGCTCCCTGCCAGCACCGGAAGCACCGAGCGCCAGCTCGAGCTGATGCAGGACCTGGAGGTCACTGTGATCGCATGTACCCCCTCGTACTTCATACACATGATGGACGTGGCCAAGGAGATAGGGATAGATTTCCTGAGGGACACCAAACTGAGGAAGGCGGTCCTCGGGGCCGAACCTTGGAGCGAAGGGATCAGAAAACGCATCGAGGAATCTTCCGGCATCAGAGCCTACGACATTTACGGAACGTCCGAGCTGGCCGGTCCGATGTTCACCGAATGCGAGGAGCGCAACGGCATCCACATATGCGGAGACATGGCCTATATGGAGACCATCGACCCGGACAGCGGCGAATCTCTGGAATCCGGAGAGAGAGGGGAACTCGTCATCACCATGCTGAAGAAAGAAGCATTCCCGCTCGTAAGGTACAGGATCCGCGACCTCTCCGCGGTTTATGACGACGTATGTGCATGCGGCAGGAGCTCCCCCCGCATCGCCAGGATATCAGGGAGGTCGGACGATATGCTTATCGTCCGCGGCATCAACGTATTCCCATCCCAGATCGAGTACGCGCTCATGCAGGTCCCGCAGGTGGGCAACCAATATATGATCCTGCTCACCAGGGACGGCGCTTTGGATAACATGGTTGTACAGGTCGAGATAAATCCGGAATCTTTCAGCGACAAGGTCGAAGACATGATTTCCCTGCGCTCCCACATAGAGAGCGAACTTAAAAAATACCTCAACCTTGCTGTACACGTGGAGCTCAAGGCCCCGGGAGAGCTACCGAGGTTCGACGGTAAAGCGTCGAGAGTGAAAGACAAGAGGTCGTTATAATGCCAGAAGAGAACGTGATCATTCAGCTTTCAATTTTTGTGAACAACGAGCCGGGACGTCTGGCCGCGATAGCCAGGACGCTAAAGGAGAGCAACGTTAACATGAAGGCGTTCAACCTTGCGGAGTCCGCCGAGTTCGGGATACTGCGCGCAATCGTCGACGATCCCGAGGAGTCGTTCGAGAAGATAAAACAGAAAGGCATAATCGTCAAAAAGACCCAGGTGATAGGAATAGTCATCAATGATGCGCCCGGTTCTCTTTTCGATGCCGCCGATGTCTGCGGCCGCGAGGGAATAAACATCGAATACGGATACGCATATGCAGGAAAGAAACTCTCTGCGTTCTTCATCCGTGTCGACGACCCCCACAGGGCCGTAGCGGCACTCAAAAAAGCAGGCATAGCCCTCGTGAAAGGAACGGATATCTGATGAGCAACCTCAATGTCGCTGTACTGGGCGCCAAGGATGTCGCAGGGGATATCGGGAAGAAAGGCACAGTTACCGATATCACGTTTTTCGAACTCAAGAAAGGGAATGATTCCGTCACGTTGCTGGAGCCTTCGAAATATCCGGAGAAGATGTCTTCGATATTCTACACGGTCGAGATGGCCGAATTCGCAATACTGGTCGTCGATAAGATAGATTCGTTCCTCGGCGAGACCATATTGATGGCGGATTGCGTCGGAATATCCAAAGGATGGATCGTACTCAGAAATTACATTCAGCCCGAGCAGCTGAAACCGCTGATTGCCGGAACATGCATGGAAAATTACGAATTCAAGGAGCTTGAGCCAATAACGATGAGGGACGAGCTCCTTAAGCTGGTGGCCGAGCAGAACAGGAAGCCGGGGGACGGTACAAGCGGTTCCTGCCCGGTGGACAGCCATTTCAACGTCAAGGGGGTTGGGACGGTCGTTCTCGGATCCGTCGCCGAAGGACACTTCCGAAAGCACGACAAGATGACCCTCCTGCCGCTCAAGCGGGAAGTGGTCCTGAAATCGATCCAGAAGCATGATATAGACGCAGATGACGCCGTGAAAGGCGACCACGTAGGACTCGCGCTCAGGGGCATAGAGTCCGACGATCTCGACAGGGGATTTGTGCTCACAACCGACCGCGAAGTGACGATGACGCGTAAGTTCACCGGTAAAGTAGAAATGGTGAAGTATTGGAAGAATCCGCTGAAGGACGGGATGGTCATGCATCTGGGACATTGGATGCAGATGGTCCCATGCGTTGTATCCGTCTCGGGAGAAGAAGTCACTCTCAACATGGAGTCCGATCTGATCTACAAGCCCGGCGACAAGGCGGTGCTGATGTATTTGGAAGGCGGGAAGCTCAGGGTCGCAGGTACCGTGACCCTCTGATGCCGTTTTCAAGCCTGGAGACCTAAAGCTATAAGTCGTAGCTCAATATTCGGGAAATAACGTGCTAGTCGATAGCACGGAGCGTGTATCGCATGGCATACTGGAACAAAGAATTGGAAACCAAGCCGAAAGAAGAATTACAGAAGATGCAGCTGGCTCTGTTGAGGAACGAGCTGCGGACAATGTACGATTCCTCCAAGTTCATACACGACAAGATGAAGTCTGTCGGTCTTCTCCCCGAGGATATCGACAGTTTCGAGAAATTCAGAAATGTCCCCTTCATGAAAAAGACGGACCTGAGGGACAATTACCCGGACAACCTGTTCGTTAAACCCTATCACGAGCTTGTGAGGCTTCACGTTTCCTCCGGTACGACCGGGAATCCCACCGTCGTGGGATATACGCAGAACGACCTTGACAACTGGGCCGAATCGCTGGACAGGGGAATGACGTCCTTCGGCATGTCCAGGGACGATATTCTTCAGAACTTCCATGGATACGGCCTATTCACCGGGGGCCTCGGAGTCCATTACGCTGCAGAGAGGATGGGCGTGACCGTCCTCCCGATAAGCACCGGGAATACCGAAAGGCAGATCAAGATGATGCAGGACCTCCCCATCACCTCTTTCGCGGGAACGCCCTCTTACATGTTCCATATCGCCGATGTATGCGACCAGAAAGGCATCGACATCAGGAGGGATACGAAGGTCCGCTATGCAATTGCAGGCGGCGAGCCCTGGTCGGAGAGCATGAGGCACAAGCTTCAGGAAAGGACCGGGATAAAGGTCCATAACTGCTACGGTGCCAGCGAGTTCTATGGGCCCATGTTCCTGGAATGCGACAAACAGGACGGATTGCATGTATGGGCCGATCTTGCGTACGTCGAGGTGCTCGATAAGAACGGCGATCAGTGCGCCGACGGGGAGAGGGGAGAGCTCGTCGTGACAATGCTCAAGAAAGAGGCGTTCCCGCTTATCCGTTACAAGATCGGTGATATTTCCTCGCTTACGTGGGAGAAGTGCGGTTGCGGACGTACACACCCGAGACTGATGCGCATATCCGGACGTACGGACGATATGCTCATCGTCCGCGGAGTGAATGTTTTCCCGTCGCAGATCGAGGGCGTGATCGGCGAGTTCGCGTTCCTGACACCTTTCTATAAGATAACGCTCACGAACGAGAATTTCATGGACAGCATGACGGTCGATGTCGAGATCAGTGAAGACTCCCTGACCGAGGATACGGTATCCATAGACAAGATGGCCCGCTCTGTGGAGTCGCGCCTGAAAGATGTCCTGAACATCAAGGCGACCGTCCATCTTACGCTGCCGGGCTCCCTCGAAAGGTTCGAGGGGAAGTCCTGCCACGTGAAGGACCTGCGCAGATACGATTGATCATCCCGTGATGCGGTTGATGAAGTCCCTCATCTTCTCGGTATAAAGGGGGCGGTTTATCTCGTCCTTGTCCGCGTACGGGACGGCGAAGGACGATAAATACGTCATATGATAGTATTCGCACATATCCAGCATCCCGCTTACCGCGTAAGATGCGACATATTCGTCGTCGCCCATGGTCATTGCCAGGGCGACCCTCTTGCCGTCGAGGGAGTCGTACATGCAATGCAGGCGTTCCAAAAACGCTTTGGTGCATGCGGTAAACTGCCACATATAGATCGGACTGGCTATTATCAGCAGCTCGGAATCGTCAACGATATGGAATATGGGCTGCATGTCGTCCACTATGGTGCACTTGCCTTCGTTGCCTTTTTTCTGACAGACGCCGCAGTTGCTGCATCCGCGGATGTCCTTGTCAAAAAGGGTTACGACATCAACATCGCATCCTGCGTTTTTCAGCCCGGCGCTGAGATTCTTGATAAGTTCCGAAGTATAGCCGTTGCTTCTAGGTGTCCCGCTTAATATGGCGATCTTCATCTTACGCCTCGGTTCCTGGAAGCAGGTACAACAAGATAACCGTTTGCCGGGTCACTCGACGCTCAGGACTTTTCCTTCCCTCGATACCGTGTATACTTTCAGAGGAATGTTCTTGCCGCTGATTTTGAGCGCTTCCCTCACCGCGCGGGTCATGCTCCCGCAGCAGGGAACTTCCATCCTCACCAAGGTCACGGAACGGATATCGTTGCTTCTGAATATCTCGGAGAGCTTCTCGCTGTAGTCGGTTGAGTCCAGCTTGGGGCATCCGACGATCGTGATACGCCCTTTTATGAACTTCTCGTGGAAATTCTTCACTGCGAAAGCGGTGCAGTCGGCCGCTATCAGGAGGTCCCTTCCTTCGAACCAAGGAGCTTTCACCGGGACGAGCTTGATCTGTATCGGCCACTGGGATAATTCCCCCTCGGCCGTGGAGTTGCCGCCGATGGAGATCACCGAGGGCACATCCGAACAGCTGCACGGGACGTTCTGGATACCGGGGTTCTCGACGAAGGCCGGAGCCTCCCTCACTTCGAACGATATCGCATCTTGGGGGCACGCCGGCAGACAGTTTCCAAGTCCGTCGCAGTAGTCCTCGCGTACCAACTTGGCTTTGCCGTCTACGAGCGCCAATGCCCCCTCTTGGCATGCATCGATGCACAGTCCGCAGCCGTTGCACCTTTCTTCGTCGATCTTGATCATCTGTCTCTTCATACGGAGTAATCGACGGCACAGTATACATACCGCAAGTATTCGTTCGGAAACCATTCAGAGAAAGTGCGGGGGATGGGATTCGAACCCATGAACCGCTAAGGACAGGATCCTAAGTCCTGCGCCGTTGACCAGCTTGGCAACCCCCGCTCAGCCGAAGTATGTAGGACTTGTTTTTATTATTTATGACTCAAGTAAGCTATTTTAATAAAACGGTAGCAATACACAGCAACACAAGAGGATGAAAATGTCGGATATATTGGCAAAAGATGGAAAGCAGCTCCTTCTCGGGAACGAGGCCATCACCAGGGGCCTGTTCGAGGCGGGGGTAAAGTGCTCGTCGACATACCCGGGCACGCCTTCCTCCGAGGTCGGGAACCTGTTGGAGACGGAGGCTGAAAGAGGAGGGATGTACTTCGAATTCTCCACGAACGAAAAGACGGCCATGGAGGTCGCGGCAGCGGCGGCATCTTCCGGAGTCCGTTCATTCGTATTCATGAAACATGTGGGACTGAACGTGGCCGCAGATCCCATGATGACGTTGGCTTATTCCGGCGTAAGGGCGGGCATGCTGATCATGACGGCCGACGACCCGTCATGCCACAGTTCTCAGAACGAGCAGGACAACAGGTACTACGCAACACTGTCGTTGCTTCCGATGGTCGAGCCGTCAACGCCGGCCGAGGCCAAGGACATGATATCGGCGGCCTACGATATATCGGAGGCCGTTGAGCTTCCGGTCATATTCCGTACGACCACGAGGATGAACCACGCCCGCGGCCCCGTGGAGCTTGGACCTATCAGGGAAACGGTCGCAAAAGGACATTTCGTGAAGGACGACCCTAAGTTCGTGAACATACCTGCATATTCCAAGCCCAACAGAGTAAGGTTGCTCGAGAAGCAGAAAAAAGCTATGGAGCTTTCCGAAAGATCCCCCCTTAATTTCATAGAGGGAGAAGGTGACGTAGGGGTCATCACGTCCGGCGTCTCTTACACCTACGTCAAAGAGTTCGTATCCGGGGTCTCGGTGCTGAAGCTGGGATTCACCGCGCCCCTTCCCGAGAAAAAGATGGCGGACTTCGTCAGAGGAAAGAAGGCAGTAATCGTCGTTGAAGAACTGGAGCCCTATCTTGAGGACGCCGTCCTCCGAATCTCGGCCCAGAACGGCCTTGCAGTTCCCATTTACGGGAAAAGAAGCGGTAACTTCCCTCGGCAGTGGGAGTACTCGCCCGACGTTCTTTCGGGCATAGCGACCCTTGTCAAGGTTAAGGATTTCAGAAAACCTCTGCCGAAGGCCGACATATCTTTGCCGGGCAGGCCTCCGACCCTATGCGCAGGGTGTCCCCACCGCGGCACCTTCGCCGCGACCAAACGGGCAGTAGGCAACAGGGAGGTGGTTTATTGCTCGGACATCGGATGCTACACCCTGGGTTCCCAGGCTCCGTTCCACGCTGCCGATTTCATCATCTGCATGGGCGGAGGAGCAGGGGCCGCAGGAGGGTTCGCCCAGTCTACGGACCAGATGCCGATTGCGTTCATAGGGGACTCTACGTTCTTCCATTCGGGAGTTCAACCCCTCATGTCCGCCCTTTTCAACGACCACAAGATCAAAATGATAATAATGGACAACCGTACGACGGCGATGACCGGCCACCAGCCCAACCCAGGCACGGGGAGGGACTTCGGAGGCATCAAGACGGATCCGATAGACATCGAGAACCTGGTGAAGGGCATAGGCGTCAAATTCGTGAAGACCGTGGACCCGTATGATGTGAAGGCCATGCAGAAGACGGTCAAGGAGGCCATTGAATTCGACGGGGTAGCGGTTGTAATCGCTAAATGCGCCTGTCCGCTCGAGCTCAAGAAGCAGAAGATGCTCGTAAGCAAGAGATGCGAGATCGACCAGAGCAAGTGCATCAGATGTTACACATGTCTGAAGACGATAGCATGTCCGGCGCTTTTCAAGGGCAAAGACGGCTCCGTCAACGTAGACGATGTTCAATGTATCGGATGCGGAATGTGCGCCAACGTATGTCCAAAAAGCGCGTTGGAGGTGAAGCAATGAAATATACCGTACAGATCGTCGGCGTCGGAGGCCAGGGTGTTCTTTTGGCCTCTATGGTGCTCGGAAATGCGGCCATGAAGGAAGGATATGACGTGGCTATGAGCGAGATCCACGGCATGGCGCAGAGAGGCGGCAGCGTACTATCTACGGTCAGGTTCGGAAACGGCATTGCAAGTCCTCTTGAACCTATAGGGGGCGCGGACCTGTTGATGGGCTTCGAACCTGCAGAGACCTGCAGAAACTTGGTCCTGTGCAACAAGGATACGGCCATACTGATGAATATGGAGCCTATCTTTCCGTCGTCTGTCGCGGCGGGTTTTGATATCTATCCGGACGTAGAGGAAATTGTAGAGGCCGTGAGGAAGATAACGCCGAGGCTGATAACCATCAATGCCACGGACCTCGCAGTGAAGGCGGGAAAGGCCGTGGCCGCCAACGCGGTGATGATAGGCGCCGTAGCCGCGGCCGACGGATTCCCCATCGGGAGAGATATCTTGCTTGACGCCCTTCTGGAGACCGTTCCCGAAAGGTTCGCAGACATCAACAGGAAAGCCTTCGACCTCGGGTACGAATACTATAATTCGAAAGGGAAAGCTTGAGCGGACCGCTCAAAAACCAATTAAAATCAGGAACCGGGCCCGGGGGAGGACTCCGGGCCGTTCCTGCTACTTTTATTTAAACCGTCATTCCGGCGGAAGCGGTACCGCTCGGTCCGTCGCCTACCTTGGTCTCGGACAGGCCGACCTTATTGCTCTCCTCGGCTAAAGCCTCGGCGATATGGTCCGCCTTTTTCATAACATACTCTTCGATGCCCTCGTTTACCGCATCGAAAGCCTGCTGTATCGTCATATCGGGGAACAATTCGACTATCCTGTCGTTCTCGACAGCAACCGTGCTGGGGCAGACGGACCTCAGGGCCCTCAGGCCCTCTCCGGCCACAAGGCCTCTTCCTTCCATGGACAAAGGCCTGATGGCTATGGCCATTGTGATCATGTTCAGCCCCTGTGCTATTTCCGCAACTACGGCTGCAGCACCTGAACCGGTGCCGCCGCCCATTCCCGCGATGATTATTGCAATATCATGCCCCTTAAGAGCATCCCTGATTTCTTCGGCATGAATCCTGGCGCACTTCTTTCCCAGAATTGCGTCGCCTCGGGTGCCTATTCCCTTGGTCACATCTTTGCAGATAAAGATCCTCACGTCGGCATGGGCGTCCTCAAGCGCCGCCCTGTCCGTGTTCACAGCGATAACGTCTACCGGCCTAAGATCATCGTAGAATCTTCCTGCCGCATTGCATCCGGCGCCACCGACACCGATTACCGCGATGCGGGGCTCCACGTATACCTCGCCATCGCCCGTCCCGATCGTAACCATTTCGTGCATCCCCCATCTTTAAACCGTTTGACCAAGCACACCCGGCGGACTCGTCCCATCCCTCCGCCGGGGCGCTCGATATCCCATCCCTTTTCTCTTCACTTCAATTTCGAGGTATATTGCGCGGTCTTGAAAGCGTTCACCGCGGATTCCTTTTCGGTTTCCTCGGTGATCAGCTTCTTCAGAACACACGTTCTGACATACTCTTCCTCGCTAAGGCATATTCCTTGTTTCTTAAGCAAGGATAAGGCTATCAGCTGTACCTCGGGAAAGCGGACGAAGATCCCGCTTTCCTCCGCACGCCCGTCGATGTCGGTTGCGTCTCCGACGACGAACGCACGGACCGCAGCGCGTATGAAATTGGACCTCGTTCCGACCTCGGGGTGCTCAGCCACATAGTCATCCATCAATTGGATCTCCTCGGGTCCCATCCTGAGCGTGACCTTTGTGTCGTCAGTCATCCATTCCACCTCACTGCAGAGCCTGTAGAGTCCCATCCCTTCTAGCTCTACGATAACATGTATGACAGGATATTTAAAACTGTCGGACATTGTCTTACTTTGTCCGACAAGAACACAATACGCCGAAGACAGGGCCTTTAAGATCCCCACCAGGCTATGGCTCGATCGACAGAATACTATTTAATCAGTGTGCACTTCATATCGCCAGTATCGGGTAGTAATTATGGCGCGCGACTATACTGATGTGGAAACAAAATGGCAGGCTAAGTGGTCGGCCGCCGGAATCAACGTGGCCTCTCGCGACGAAAGGCCCAAATTCATGATAATATTCGCGTATCCCGGGGTGACCGGATACTTACATGTAGGGCATCTCCGCGGCTACACGTATGCCGATGCCATAGGCAGATACAAGAGAATCCTCGGCTACAACGTAATGTTCCCTGTAGGAACGCACGCCACAGGCAACGGCGCCATCAGCCTTGCGAAAAGGATAAAACGTAAAGATCAGGACATCATCAAATACATGAAGGACAACGGTTGCACAGACGGGCAGCTCAAGGAACTCAACGACCCGATGTCCGTCGTGGATTTCTTCAATAATGTATATGTGAACGACTACTGGAAAAGGTTTGGTTTCCTGGCCGATTGGCGCAGATTCACATGCACCCTGTATCCCGATTACGGAATGTTCATCAAATGGCAGTTCAGAAAGCTCATGGAAGCGGGACTGCTGATCCAGAAACCATATTACGCTCCATTTTGTCCGAATTGCGGCCCCGTAGCCATCGATGCATCGGAAACGGACATCTCCAAGGGCGGCAACGCAGAGACTCAGGAATACACTCTCCTGAAGTTCGACTTCGGAGAGATGAAACTTGTCGCGGCCACACTAAGGCCCGAGACGGTCTACGGTCAGGTCTGCTTCTGGATCAACCCTGACACGGAATACGTCAAAATCACGCACAACGGCGAGACATGGGTCGTATCCAAAACCGCTGCAGACAAGCTCGCCATGCAATTCGACGATATCCAGGTAATCGGTACGATAAGAGGTCGCGACATGATAGGATGGACCTGTAAGGCGCCTGTTGTCGGACGCATTATTTTCATTCTTCCGGCCGCATTCTGTGACCCGGAAGTGGGCACGGGGATGGTCACGTCCGTACCTTCCGACTCGCCCGATGACTGGATCAACCTGAAACATATCAAGGATCACCCGAATGATTACGCGAAATACGGTCTCGACGAGAAGATCGTCTCCTCGATCAATCCGATATCCATAATAAAAATCGAAGGATACGGGGACATGCCGGCAAAAGACGTCATTGAATCCATGGGCATCACGGGCCCTGACGATCCGAGGCTCGAAGAAGCCAAGAAGCAGGTCTACAAGGACGGCTTCCATGCAGGCCGTATGAGGGAGACCTGCGGCCCCTATGCCGGAATGCGGGTCGACGAGGCCAAAGACAAGATCAAGCAGGCGATGATCGACTCCGGCGATGCCGAAATATTCTATGACCTCTCGGAAGAGGTCGTATGCAGGTGCGGCGAGACCGTACACGTCAAAAGGGTAGACGACCAGTGGTTCATCGACTATGGCAATCAGGAGCTTACAAGGAAGACGTCCGAGCATTGCAGGGACATGGACATCTATCCTCCGGAATACTACGCCAACGTCCACGGCGTACTGGACTGGTTCAGGGAGCGCGCTTGTGTAAGACAGGGAAACTGGCTCGGTACGAGGTTCCCGTTCGACGATAAGTGGATCATCGAAGCCATCTCCGATTCTACATTATATCCCGCATACTACATCATCTCAGTCTATGCCAACAATGGCAACATCAAACCGGAGAACATGACGGAGAAGTTCTTCGATCATGTTATGCTCGGCAGGGGTGACGCAAAGGAGGTCGCCGCCGAGACGGGGATCAGTGTTTCTCTGCTCGGCAACATCCGCGAGGATGTGAAATACTGGTATCCTCTGGACGTCAACCTCGGAGGAAAGGAACATATGACGGTCCATTTCCCCGTCTTCCTGTTCAATCATATGGCGATACTGCCTGAGGACATGCAGCCCAAAGGAATAATCGTCAACTGGTACATTACAGGTAAGAAGTCCAAGATATCGAAATCCAAGGGGGGCGCCCAGCCCATTCCTGGAGCGGTGGAGGCCTTCGGCGTGGATGCCATGCGCCTCTATTATTCGCACGTCGCATCGATGTTCGTCGATGTGGAGTGGAACGAAGAGATGGTGGCATCCTATAAACAGAGGCTCGACCGTATATTTTCCTTCACGGAAGACCTGATACAGATGTCCGGCAATACGTCGGACATCGACAGATGGCTGCACTCGAGGTTCCATGCCCATGTGGCCGGCATACGTGGCTCTATGGAAAGGTACGACCTCAGGCAGTTGGCCACCGCCGCATATTATGAAATGTTCAACGACCTTAAGTGGTACGTCAGACGCGGCGGTTCGGACAAGACCGTCATAAACGATGCGCTGAGAATATGGATCCAGAGCATGATGCCGATAACTCCGCACATGGCAGAGGAGCTTTGGGAAATGTCCGGATTCGAAGGTTTCGTTTCCGATTCGCTATATCCGGAATCCGGCGGGACCGACCCTTCGGCCGAGTACGGCGAGGACCTGATACGTTCCACCATATCGGACGTGGCACAGATAAGGAAGGTAGCATCCATAGAAGCCACCAAGATCTACATCTACACCGCAGCGTCCTGGAAGAGAAAGATCTACTCTATAGCCGCCGATATTTTAGAATCGGGCAACGGACTCACCATTCCGGGCCTGACGAAAGAATCCATGGCGGACCCGGAGATAAGGAACAACGGAAAGGCGGCATCGGAGCTCGCCAAGAAGGTCGCCACGGAGATGGTAAGGGAATCTCCCGCAAAACTGCATCTTTATTCCGACTCGGACGAACATGCGGTCCTCTCGGAAGCATCCAGGTTCATGAGCGAGGAGATAGGGATACCGGTCATTGTGCTGAGCGCGGATGACGGCACGAAATACGACCCCAGGGGAAAATCATCCGTGGCGGTGCCCGGAAGGCCCGCCATATATCTGGAATGATCATTTCCATCTGGCGAACATTTCGTTGTCGATTCCGGCCGAATCCATGGCCTTTCCCACAACGAAATCGACGATTTCATCCACAGTTTTGGGGTTGGAGTAAAATCCCGGGTTAGCGTCCAGTATGACAGCTCCGCAACGGGCGAGTTTCAGCTCGTTCTCTAGCATTATCTGGCTCTTCGGAGTTTCCCTGATCAGCAGAACAAGCCTGCCGTTTTCCTTTATGCGGACGCTGGCAGCCCTGGATATCAATGTGTCCGCTATGCCGTTCGCGAACTTCCCGACAGAAGATTCGCTGCAGGGAGCGACGAAAAGGCAATCGTATCTGTAGCTTCCAGAAGAAGGCGGAGCAAAAAGATCGTCGTCTTCGTAGACCTCGTTCGCCAGGCCGTAAACTTCGTCGATGGACATCCCGGCCTCCGAGGGGATTATCTTCTTTGCGGTCTTTGAAACTATCAGCATCGTCTCGCCGGGAAGATTCTGAAGCAAACGGATGCCATAAATGCTACCGGATGCGCCAGTGATCGCGACTGCGAATTTCATGCCTGCCGATGTACGCGGAAGATATAATACCTGACGGTCAGTCCATTGCCGAATTTATTGCGAGTTCGGACAGGTCCATCGAGTACTCGGCCATACGCCTAAGGCTCCCGGCGATCATACTGGAGGACGTGCCTCCGTTCTGGTCCAGATTGGCGGCCATCCTCGAAAGCAGTTCGGTGCGCTTGACAAGGCGGGTGCTCTCCTCGATGCACTTGTTGGCCATAATCACGTCTTTGTTCAGCCAATTGATGACAGATGTGGATATCTGCTCGCACACTTCCCTTCCGATCGAAACGATTTCTTTGACTATTTCAGCGGTGCCGGGTTCCGCAAGTAGGATATCCAGATTCTTGGCGACCAAAAGAGTGTGGTCGCCTATGCGTTCAAGTGCCCTGCTGGCCGTATTGCTTCTGGTGATCTCGCAAAGGTTCGAGCTTATCTTGCGTGCAAGGGAGAACTCCTTCTGATAGATGTTGACCTGGCGCGAGATGAGCCAATCGATACGGTCTATCTCTCTGTCCTTGTCTACCAGGCCCTCATATATGTTCTTCCTCTTGGCCTCGGCATCGTCAAGAACGTCCGTCAGAAGGTTTTTTATAAGCACCCGGAGGCGCTCTATCGATTTGGCGGGACGCATCTCTGTCTGGTCCATAAGGTCCTTTATCAGAATCCTGTTGTCGCTCTCGTCCATGATCTCGAGGCCTATGGCGGTCTGCGTGAACGAGGAAGCGACTCCGGCAACAAGACTGGATATCTGCCCGGACGACTTCAGTTCGATCGCACTGTGACCGGCTATATATGAGCCCACCAATAATCTATAGAGATAATCTCTGTCGTTTATAGTGTCTACATCGATTGTCTTGATCGTCCGTTCAGCTGTCTTACGTGTACCTTGGGGATAGATGACTATGCTGCCGTCCGGTTGACCCTGAAGGCTGACGGAGTCGTTTTTCTTAAGTCCTACGGAATCGGCCCAATCCTTGGGCAGCGTAACCATGAAAGATGATCCGCCAGTGATCTGAATGCGTCTTATATCCACGAGCATACTAAAGATACATCTAGATTTAAGCTTATCTATATCAATATGTATATTTCTATATTGCATATATAGTTAAAAATAAGATATTGTTTTCAAGCATGTTTGGATATGGATAAACAGAAATCCAAACCCGGATCGATGGGGATCCGGTGCAATTTTTTAAAGTATCTTCCCAAAATAACAACATGAACGATTATACAGACATGATAACCTGAACTGTGCCAATTATCCCGCATTAATTGTGAAAATAGAATATATCGATATATAGACCACCATATAATATTTCGACGAGGTATATATGCAATCCGATACTCCTATAATGTGAGGCGTAAACCTTGGAAGGCAAAACAATAGCACTTATGACAACCTTTTTAATTATCGGAGCCGGGATCGGCATCGGTGCCGGTTACTTCGTATGGGGGTCGGACGGAAACAACGGCTCCGAAATGGAGAACATAGCACTCAGCGTAGACGGCGTGGTGCCGTCTGCCGAGACGGTCCAGGACGGTACATACACGATCTATAGGGACCTTATCCTTGCAACGAATGGAGCGCCCACCGGCCTGGCCCAGGATTTCATAGAGTGGATCCTAAGCGCGGAAGGGCAGGCTATAGTCTCTGAGGAAGGATTCGTCGAGCTCACCGAGGGAGAGTACACGGCCATGAGCCCCGCCCCGAGCGGAACACTCAATGTCGCCGGTTCGACCACTGTCCAGCCGATGATGGTCAAATTCGTCGAGGCATATGAAGCCAAGTACCCCGGTGTGGAGATCAACGTCACCGGCGGAGGGTCAGGAGCAGGTGCAACGGCAGCCATTAACGGAACCGCAGACATAGGGATGCTCTCGAGGGACCTTAAGTCCTCCTCCCCCTCCGAGTCCGCGTTGACAGCCACGACGATCGCCAAGGACGGAGTCATAATCGTCGTAGACAAGGCCGCCGGCGTGACCGACCTGACCACCAACCAGATCGCCAAGATCTTCAACGGCGAATACACAAACTGGAACCAAGTCGGAGGAAATGACCTCAATATCGCCCCCATAATAAGGGAGGACGGATCCGGAACCAGGGAGACGTTCGACACCAAGATGGTCGAGTCGCTCGGCATAACCGTCAGCGAATTCGGTCAGAACATGATGGGATACTCTGCCACTAACTCGACCGGCGCTATGCTTGCGCTCTGCAAGAGCATCGGCGGGTCCATCGGGTATGTCAACCTCGGCAGTCTGTCCGAGCTGTGAGATGATTTACATGTATGCAACAAAAGGGGAACACAAAAAAAGAAAAGAACTGTTATTCAAACAGTCATGCATGGACGAGTTCGCCCCTGTTGCATCAAATCATGAGGTCTGATCATGGCTTCCAGCAATATGGCGTTCAGGTTCGAAGAGGTCGAAAAGACCGGAACGGGTTTTGAAACCCCCGACGGTAAAGGCAGGAGCATAACGACCCGTCGCTTCAATCCGGACGCCATACCTAAACTTGTTTTGGCAGCCACGGCCGTCTCGGCCGTGGTCATAGTATTTTTTATAATAATCTACATCGCGGGCCTAAGCCTGCCGGCTTTTAGGGAAGTCGGCATATGGGAATTCGTTTCTGGAGATTTGTGGTATCCGAGCCAGGGATACTACGGGGCGCTTCCGCTGATCACAGGTACGGTATTGGTGACGGCCGGGTCCATATTGTTCGCGGTCCCCCTGGGCGTAGGAGCTGCGATCTACCTTTCGGAGATAGCTTCGGAGAAGGTCAGAAACATATTGAAACCTGTATGCGAAGTATTTGCGGGAATACCCAGCATTGTTTACGGATTTTTTGGAATGGTCGTCCTTTGCCCGTTCCTTTTAAATCTTTTCCCTGACCAGTTGATGTATTCTACATCCTGGATCGCAGGATCGATACTTTTGGGAATCATGGCACTCCCCACGGTCATATCTGTATCCGAAGATGCCATCCGCGCTGTGCCCGTCTCATATCGCCGCGCTTCCCTGGCGATGGGAGCCACCGGATGGGAGACCACCACCAAGGTCGTTCTTCCGGCCGCATCTTCCGGAGTTATCGCCGCGGTGATACTGGGTATCGGAAGGGCAATGGGCGAGACCATGGCAGTGATAATGGTCACAGGCAACTCACCTATCATCCCGGACCCCATTTTCAACATATTTTCCAACATCAGGACGCTGACGGCCACCATTGCATTGGAAATGCCCGAAGTGGCCTATAACAGCATTCACTATTCTTCGTTGTTCGCCGTCGCAATTCTGTTGCTTATTTCGGTAATAATCGTAAATCTCACTGCGAACGCGATCGGAAGAAGGACGAAGAGGAAACTCGGTATAATCAAAGCCTCGGAACATTCTTTCGACCTTAAGAGCATGATAATCCGCAGGATCGACGCCGAGACCCTTAGAACGATACACAGATTGAAGCCGCTCATAAAAATGGTATTCAAGGCCGCGGTATTGTTCATGTTGGCCTCGATGATGCTCTCCCTGTTCTTCGCGAACAATCTGGCACTGATAATCGGCGGCCTTGTCGCCATAGGATATGTCCTGATATCGAAAGGGATGAAATATGTCAGTTCCACCGACAAACAAACGGCGGCGCACGCGTCACTTAAGTTACTAATGGTCTTTGTGCTGATATTGCTGGCGATCATAATCGGGGATATCTTGATTAAGGGCCTTCCGGCGATCTCCACCGATTTCATCTTCGGAATGCCCAGCGATTCAGGGCGCGCCGGGGGCATCTGGCCCGCGATCACCGGTACCCTCGAGCTTCTGACATTCACCGCATTGATCGCACTGCCCATGGGCATCGGCGCGGGAATCTATCTGTCCCAGTATGCACGCGAAAACAAGTTCACACACACCGTCCGTAACGCGGTAGACGCCCTAAACGGGACCCCGTCCATAGTTTTCGGACTTTTCGGTATGTCCGCCCTTGTGATGGCTCTCGGATGGGGCTACTCCGTGATCGCCGGCTCGGTCACTTTGGCGTTCATGATATTGCCGGTTATAATCAAGACCACCGAGCAGGCCGTCTCAGCCGTGCCCAAGAGCCTCATAGAAGCATCCATGGCAATGGGTTCCAGCAAATGGCAGGCGATCTACAAGGTCGTCCTTCCTGCGGCCTTAGGAGGGGTCATCACGGGAATAATCCTGAGCCTGGGGCGCGCCGCGGGAGAGACCGCGCCGATCATGTTCACCGCTGCGGTGGCATTCAAATCCCAGGTGTCGTTTTCACTTTTCGAACCTGTCATGGCCCTGCCATACCACCTTTATTTCCTGGCAGGCGAGGTCACAGGTTCCACTACCAACCAGTACGGCACCGCGGTCGTGCTTTTGGGCATCGTCCTTTCGATGTTCCTGTTGGCATCGCTGATCAGATATCATTACTCTAAAAACACAAAATGGTGATCATATTGAACGAAGATACAGATCTGGCTATGAATGTTAAGAACCTTAGCCTGTGGTACGGAAAAAACCAGGCGATATTCGACGTCTCGATGCCGATAAGGAGGAACAAGATCACAGCTCTCATCGGCCCCTCCGGATGCGGCAAGTCGACACTGATACGGGTTTTCAACAGAATGAACGACCTGGTCGACGGATGCAGGGTGGAGGGACTTGTGGAATACAACGGGCAGAACATCTACGCGCCCGAGGCCAACGTGCTGGATGTAAGGGCGCAGATCGGAATGATCTTCCAGAGCCCCAATCCCTTCCCGATGACCATAAGGGACAACATAACGTATGGACCCAAGATTCACGGCATAAGGGACGAGAGGAAGCTCGACAAGATCGTGGAGGAATCGCTTAAGAAAGCGGCTTTGTGGGACGAGGTCAAGGACCGGCTGAGCACATATGCCATGAAACTGTCCGGGGGCCAGCAGCAGAGGCTGTGCATCGCCCGCGCACTGTCGATCAATCCGGATGTTCTTCTCATGGACGAACCGACCTCCGCCCTGGACCCGTTGGCCACGAAGAAGATCGAGGAACTGGCCGTCCAGCTTGCAAAAGAATACACCGTGGTCATCGTGACCCACAATATGCAACAGGCGATGCGCATCGCCGACTACACCGCGTTCATGTACATGGGCGAACTCGCGGAGTTCGGCGAGACCGCGCAGATATTCAACGACCCCAAGAACGAGCTTACAAAGAACTACGTGCACGGCGTCTTCAGCTGAACCGCTCTTCGACAAACCCTTTACTTTTTTTCATTAGGGATTGTGCCAGTAATAAAAATAATAATAATTTCCGTCCGATATTTACGGAAATTATGGAAAATGTTTTGCTATCAGTCTTTAAACGCGGGTTTCGTTCTGTATAAGAAATGCGACACCAGAAGTCCTACCGCAAGGAACAGAATGCCATCGATCCCTCCGAACAGCAAGACCACTGAGCCTGCGAGACAGAGTATGACCGCGATAGTGTGCCTTCTCTTTGTTACGCTCAGGACCAAACTTATCGCCACGAGTGCCACGGAAACAGCGAACATGATGCCGAGGATGAACATGGAGTCCACGAGCGCGGACATGTCCGCGGAGGTTAGCCCGTATTCGGCCATCATGGCTATGTAATCTGGGTCTGATTCGATGTATTCGACAAGGGCCCCGAAGCTTACGCACACGATAGCCATTATCACACCTAAAATCACGTAGCCTGCCATCAGGAAATAGATCCAGGTCAGTTTCTTTTCTGCTTTTGCCTTATCGGCATCCTGAACGCCGACGACATACCCTGCACTTTCCGGTCCGGACCTGTACAGATAGTCGGATCCCTCCACAGGATTTCCGCACTCGGGGCAGAACGCCGAGCCCGTTTCAAGCTTGGCCCCGCAATGGGTGCAGAACTCTTGTACATTTTCTCCCATATGTTCCCATTATCATCAACATTTATTAGATTGTTTCTCAGGTATCGGCCCGTTCCAAATGATTAATATACGGCAACATCTTAGTCCCTGTCACGGAGATCGCTCTGCCGGACAGTTCCGACATGGTGCCGTGGCGGATATTTCGTCCGCAGTCCATACGGGGGCAAGTGGCCGAACGTGCGGGTTTGAAGTATTTTGTTATTTTACTAGCAATGCTTTTATACAGTTTCACAATACCAGTGCTGTTGTCCGCATATTTACGTATCGGACGCATGAGGTACAAGCATGGTAACTGTCTATGATGTTCCCGCCGAGAAACTCATACTTAAAGCGGCTGAAAAGCTCAAGAGGAATGACAATATCTCCCCTCCTGAGTGGGCCGAGTATGCGAAGACGGGCAGGCACACGGAAAAAGCTCCGATGCAGGAGGACTGGTGGTACACCAGGTCCGCCTCTATCCTTAGGAAGCTTTATGTTAAAGGACCGATGGGATCTTCCAAACTCGCAGCCGAGTACGGAGGATTTGCTGACAAGGGATCGATGCCCAACAGGGCAGTCAAGGGAAGCCGCAACATCGCCAGAAAGTGCATGATGCAGCTCGAGGCGGCAGGACTGCTGGTCTCTAAAGACAAGCAGGGAAGGGCAATCTCTCCTGCAGGACAGTCGCTCCTCGACAACGCAGCCAAAGAGGTCTACGACGAAATGAATGCATGAGGAGGTTTGAGCATATGGATGACCCTGAATTAGAAGCTTTGAGAAGAAAGAGGATGACTGAAATGCAACAGCAGCAGTCGTTTTCCCAGCAGCAGTACGCCCAGCAACAGCAGGCAGATGAACAGAGACAGCAGTACGAAGCTCAAAAACAGGCTATTCTAAGACAGATTCTCACTCCTGAGGCCAGGGACAGGCTCGCCAACGTCAAATTGGCCGACCCCCAGCACGCCGACATGGTGGAGAATCAGCTTATCCAGCTTGCACAGTCGGGAAGACTGCAGCAGGTCATCAGCGAAGATATGCTCAAAGAACTTCTCAAGCAGATCGCCCCTAAAAAAAGGGATATCAAAATCGAGAGGAGATAAAAATGTCAAGCACTAAACCGCCTGCGATGAAGGCAAGGCTGAACAAGAAGATCAAACAGAACCGCCGCGTTCCGGCCTGGGTTATGATAAGGACTAGCAGACAGTTCCTCCGCCACCCCAAGAGGAGATCGTGGCGCATTGGAAAGCTCAAGGAGTGATTCGGATGGCAGATGAAATTCAAAGGATCATCATTATCCCGCTCAGAGCGACGAAGCAGGCACCCCGCACAAAGAGGGCCAAGCGCGCCGTTAAAGAGGTCAGGGAGCACGTGATGAGGCACATGAAGGTCGACGAGGAACACGTATGGCTGGACACCGCTCTCAACGAGAAGATCTGGGAGAACGGGATTCAGAACCCGCCCTCGAAGGTCGCCGTGAAGGCCACCAAATTTGATGACGGGCTCGTTGAAGTAACGCTCGCAGAGTGATAAACATGATAAGACTCTCCCGTTACGGCGGAAACTGCAATATCGGCGTGTTCGCCGCGGCGGGGGAGGACCTTGCATTAGTAGCCGGGGACGCCGAACCGGGTTTCGTGAGGGACCTGGAGATAATCCTCGGTGTCAAAACCATCCTTACGTCGGTCGCCGGATCGTTCGTCGTCGGATCGCTTACGGCGATGAACTCCAACGGCATCGCGGTCTCGGGAATGGCCGAGCATGACGAACTTGAAAAGATCAGGTCGTTCGCCGGTAACATAGCTACAGTCCCCGGAAGATTCAACGCGGCGGGGAACAACATCCTTGTAAACGACCGCGGTGCGATCGTGAATCCGATATACACGGATGCCGCCATTAAGGAATTCTCGGATGTTTTCGGTGTCGAATGCGTCCGTTCCTCGATAGCGGGGTGCGATACCGTCGGTTCCGTTTGCGTAGTGACCAACAAGGGATGCGTCTGTCATAACGATACGACGGACGAGGAAATACGGCTGATAGCCGAGGTCCTGAAGGTCGAATGCAAGAGGACGACGGTCAACCACGGCGTCGATTTCCTCGCATCCGGTATAATCGCCAATTCGAAAGGCGCACTCGTCGGCGACCTTACGATGCCCATCGAGATGGGAAGGATAGAAGAAGGGCTGGACCTGTACGACTGATCAACGGTCGAACACCCAGCACTCGCTGTGCTCCGGCAGCTCGTCATGAGACAGATCGATCTCGTTGCCGACATAGTCGATATTTTCGGAAGGGACCATCTTCAAAAAGTCATCTAACGGAAGCAAAGCTATACAGAGGCCGAACACGCGATAGTGCATCGGAACTATCACTCTTGGGTCGGCCTTTGCTATAAATTCCTTCACTTCCGGGAGTTCCATGGTGTAATTGGCTCCTACGGGTACGAACAGTATGTCTGCTCCGCGGACCCGGTTCATCGTTTTTTCATCGGGCATGGCGCCGAGGTCCCCGCAATGGCATATAGATACCCCATCCATCTCGAAACGATAGATCGTATTCAGTCCTCGTTTCGTTCCGCGCTCGCCGTCATGGTATGATTGCAGGCCCTCGATCTCGAACGGTCCGACCTTGAACTTCCCGATCTTTCCCATATAGTCCCTGTGTTCCCCGCTTATGACCCGGGATACGTTATGATCGTAATGGTCGTGGGTCATCAGAACCACGGACGCGTTTCTCGGAGAAGGTGCCTTGATACCTATCGATTTACCGTCATGAGGGTCGATTACAATGGTGCCGAGCTCGCATCCGAACTCGAAACATGAGTGACCGTGCCATCTGATGAGCATACCGATGACAGTGCACCGCTGTCTTTAATCATTTCCCAAGGGGCAAAGCGTTTATCATTGGGATTCGGTTTACCCGTGTGAAGAAGACACTGGTCCTTGTTGTCGACAGGGACGACGATTTCGGCGTCAAAGGGGGAGTGGAGACCCCTGTCATCGGCGTGGAGAACTGTTCCGTGGCAGCGGCCGCCCTGGGTATAGCCGACCCAGAAGACTCCGACATAAATTCTCTTTACGCCGCGATAAATATCTACCGCGACATGCTGACCGAGGGCTCCCACGTCGAGATCGCCCTTATATGCGGCAACTCGAAGATAGGATACCGTTCAGATTCGGCCGTCATCGAGGAGCTGGACCTGGTCATACAGGAAGTGAATCCGGACAGGATCATCCTTGTAGGCGACGGCGCGGAGGACGAGTACGTCTACCCGGTCATTTCTTCGCGGGTCCCGATAGATTCCGTCAGGAAGGTCGTCGTGAAACAGTCCCCCGGGCTTGAAGGTACAGTTTACATAATAACAAAGATGCTGGAGGACCCCGTAAAGCGTAAGAGGTACATGACGCCCGTAGGGTGGCTTCTGGTGCTGATGACGTTCGTCTACATTCTGCCGATGATGTACTTCTACGGGCTGGACGCCAACAGCTTCTCCAGAATATCCGGGGTGCTGACCATCCTGGTAATAGGTGCCCTCCTGCTCGTCTATGGGTACAGCCTTGTGGACAGGGTCTCGCGTTGGCTGTCGCGCTGGGCGGCGAATCTGAGGTCCGGAAGCGTGGTCATCACGTTCTCCCTAATATCCCTGGCGCTCGCCGCGTCGGGCCTGATATTGGGGGTCCTGACAGTTCAGAACTATTATTCCCCCTCGCAGTATCAGATGATCCTCAGATTCTGCGCCGTGGCCACATGGCCTATAGTTTTTTCGATATTGGTCTTCTCCGTGGGCAGTTTCATAAACGAATATCTTTCGAAAGGGGCGGTCAAGCTCAGCTTCATAACCGGTTCCATAAACGTCCTGGGAATCGGAATGGTCATCACGGGTGCGATAGACCTTATGCTGTCCTACATAAGCATAGGCCTGAATATCACCAGCCTCATCGCCGCCGAGATAGTGATAGGAATTGTGCTCGCACTTGTCGCGACCATTGTCAGGACATATTTCAGACGCGAGATGCGTATCCCCTTGGAAGCAGGGGGCTGAACGTTGGAATATTCGGAGTGGGAGCCCGTATACCTTGAAATAGTGAAGGACCTCGGCCTCGAGATCGACGAGGACGAGAACTCGGTCAGGGCCATGAAGGCTCTGACGCTGAACTCCGACCTTGTGATGGACGACGTCCTCATCGACCTTATAGGGCGCAATGTCACCGTCTTCGGGGACGCGGGATCGCTTGAAGACGATATCGGAAAAACAGAACCTTGCGGGACCCTGATATCTGCAGGCTCTGCGACGGAGAGGGTGTTGGAAGCGGGGATCGTGCCGCATATGGTGGTCACCGACCTCGACGGAAACGTGGACTCCCAGATCGAGGCCAGCGGCTCGGGCGCGGTGACGCTGGTACTGGCTCACGGCGACAATTACGACGCGGTCGCGCGTTATGTTAGAGAGTTCAGGGGACCGCTCATACTGACGACCCAGAGCCGTCCGTTCGGAACGGTCATGAACTACGGAGGATTCACCGACGGGGACCGTTCGGTCTGCACAGCGAGACATTTCGGCGCCAAAAGGATACTTCTCGAAGGATTCGATTTCAAAAAGCCCAGACTTAAGCCCAGGGACGATATGGAACGTTCAATGAAAAAGCTTGAATGGGCCCGGAGGATCATCTATGAGATGAACCCTCCCGATGTGGATATCGTCATGCCTTAAGTTCAGGTCCGGGAAATTCCTTTGCCGTGCCTATACCTATGTCTGTGGATCGCATAAAGTAAAGATTAATAAGTCAAAGTAATTGTGTGTCCGAGGGATTTGGCATCAGCATTATCTGGATTATCATTATTCTGCTCGCCGTTCTGTATGTACCCATCTTTGTCTGGGTCTGGCGTTCGCCTAAGGCCGCAGAGCTCGGGCTTTCGGTCCGTGGCCCGATGGTGATGTACAGAACGAATATGGGCCAGAAGCTTATGGGAAGCATCGGGTCCCACCGCAGGCTGTGCGGTGCGTTCGCGGCGATATCCAGTGTAATTTCGATAGTGCTGATGGCCGTGATGATATTCTTCATGGCGAATGCGGTCATCAACCTGCCTTATGCGTTCACATCCTCCGGGACCGCCTCTTTCGTGTCGGCCGGGCTCAATATGACCCAGTTCATTGTTTTCGGAGTGATCGCACTGGTCGTTTCGATGGTAATTCACGAATTCGCCCACGGCGTTCAGTCAAGGGCGAACGGCATCCGTGTCGAGTCCGCCGGACTGATGTATGCCGTGGTGCCTCTCGGTGCATTCGTCGAGATGAACGAAGAAGATACCGAGAAAGCGTCTCTTCGCAGTAAGATGAGCGTATTTTCTGCCGGAATTTCGATCAATTTCGCTGTCGCTGTCGTTTCGTTCCTCATATTTGCAGTATTGATGCTGGGCTCGGTCGGGACGGCCGCGGGCGTCTCCGACGACGGTGCAGGCGTCTACGGCGTGACCGCGGACTCACCTGCCGATGATGCGGGCATACCGGCCGGTGCGGTGATAACGATGATCGACGATGTGCCTGTTACCGCCAGCGAGTACATGGGATACTTCACTCTGTCCCTGGAGGAGGATTACGGCAGTGTTACGCATACCGTGACCTATCTCACAGAAGACGGGGAACATACCGCCGAAATGATGCTGGGCCTTTACGTGTCATTCGTGTCGTCAGATTCTCCCGCTTCATCGGCGGGACTTCCGAACAACATCATTATCAACAACATCTCAACAGGGTCGGAGTCCTATACAATTACCGGGATCAGGGATTTCAGAGACTTCATTTCGGGCTCCGAGCAGGGCCAGGAAGTGACGATATCATACACCGTTCTGAGCGACGGCTCGTCCGAAAGCAAGACGCTCACGCTTGGGAACAACAACGGCGTCGGATACATAGGGATCGGGGTCACCTACAGCGGTATCAGCTTCCTTACTCCCGGATACATTATGGGGACGGCTTCCGATCCCACTTTCGGGTCGACGGGCCTTACCGACGGCATACAGACATTGCTCAGTTATCCGTTCATCGCGTGGAGCGGGTTCTCTCCCGTCCCGGAAAACTGCCAATGGTGGTTCGACGCCCCCGGAGGAGAAATTTTCTGGATCGTCGCAGCATTTTTCTACTGGATGTTCTGGGTAAACATCCTCTTGGGAATAACGAATGCCCTCCCGGCGATCCCCTTCGATGGAGGATTCCTGTTCAAAGGATGGGTCACCCAGCTGCTCAACAGGCTGAATTACAAGGATCAAAAGGCCAGGGACGCCATGGCTGAAAACGTCACGCGCGCGGTATCGGGCCTCATGATATTCTTATTAATACTAGTTATCGTTGCTATCATGTTCTAAAGGGGGTGAAGAATGTACGAGATCTATGGAATGGTTGACGGTCGCGCGGTCATGATCGACGAGATAAAAGACAATGTATGGATCAACATGATCAGACCGACGGAAGAGGAGATCATCGAGGTGAGCACAAAGCTGAAAGTGAGCAGGGACTGTATCACGGCGGCCCTGGATGACGAAGAAGGCTCCAGGCTCGAGATGCAGAACGATTATTCGCTTATATTGATCGACGCTCCTGCAACGGAGATCAGGAACCAACGCGAGGAGTATACCACTTATCCGCTGTCCATCACCATAACGTCCAACGCAATAGTGACGGTGTGTTTGCAGAACATCTTCGCCATAAGCTCGCTGATGAACGGTAAAGTAAAGCCGATCAACACGATAAATGTTGAAAAGCACACCCGATTCGCCCTGCAGATACTGTTCAGGGTCGCTCTTCAGTACCAGAACCACCTCAAACTCATCGAGAAGAAACGTATGGCCATCGAGGCATCGATAAGGAACAGCACCCAGCGTAACGACCTGTTCGAACTGCACGAGCTGGAGTCCAACCTGGTATACTTCAAGACGTCTCTCAGCATGAACCTCTCGGTGATCGACAGGCTCAGCAAACAGTTCAAATTCATTACGGAACCCGATGACCGCGACCTAATGGACGACGTGACAATCGAGACCGATCAGGCCCTAGACATGACCATGACGTACAGCGAGATCATCAAAGGTACGCGCCAGTTGGTGGAATCCGATATCAACAACTCGCTGGCCAGCGTTATGAAGTTCCTGACGTCCATAACACTCGTGATATCGATACCCACCATGCTCTCCGGGATATTCGGAATGAACTTCTCCTTCATTCCCCTCTCGGGATACGAATGGGGATTCTGGGCGATCATCATATTTATGGTAGTGTCGGTAGTTTTCGGAATAGAATATCTGCGCAGACGTAATCTGTGGAGATGACCGCACTCCGGCCGAAAGGTCGGATTGCGGCCCCTTTTCGGGGGCCGCCTGTGAAGTGAAACCGTTTTAGAGACACTGGCCCTTGCGGCGGTCCACGAGTTCGCCCTTCTTGCCTTTGTTCCATCCGGAGACCTTGGAGAAGAAGCCTGTGACGCGCGTTATCCCTTCGATGCGGGCCGACCCGCAGCAGGGGCACTTCTCCGAGAGTCCGCGCGACGTCTTGCCGCAATCCAGGCAGGAGGTGAACTCGGGGCTGAATGCGATCTGCCCGTTCTGTGTCTTTTCGAACGTGTTCTTCACGAAAGATGCGACACTTTCCGCCGACGGCTTCGATTCGCCCAGCCAGATATGGGTGAGCGCTCCGGCGTCTATGATGGGATGGAACATCCCTTCTATCTTCACACGCTCGATGGGACCGACGTCCGCTCCGACGTTCAGATATGTGGAATTGGTATAGTAGACCTCTCCGGTGTTGCGGTTTCCCTTTACCACGGAACCGGCTTCTTTCGGGAAATCCTTCAGGTCCAGCTTTGCGAACCTGTACGCGGTCGACTCGGCGGGGGTCTGCTCGAGGGACAGTTTCAGCCCGCTCTCCTTGGACATCCTCTCGGCCTCTTTCCTCATGTAAGATATTACCTTAAGTCCGAATTTGACCGAATCCTTGGACTCATGCATCTCCTGTCCGGTATGGAACTGGACCATCTCGTTTAGACCGAGGATGCCGATAAGATAGGAAGACTTCTCTATCCTGTAATACGGATCGCCGTCAAGGTTCATGGTCAGCAGCCCCAGGGGGCCGCTGTTGCCCAATGCGAGCAGCTCCTCTATGAATGCCTTCTTTTGCTTATGGGCCTTCACCACGAGCCCGAGAGCGTCGTTTATGCCCTTGTAAAGCTCGTTATCATCGCCTCTCGCCATATATGCGATGCGGGGGAGGTTCAGCGTGGCGTTCTGCATGGCGGAGAAGCGCATCTTCCATGGGGTCTTAGCATCCTCTATGTCCTGCTCGTCGAGATTGAATGAGAGCCTGCAACATTCCGAGACGCGTGCGGTGTCTCCGCGGTCGAACACGAAATACGTGTTGCCCATCTCTGAAGCGAGACGGCAGATCTTCAGCATGAATTCCTCGTTTCCGGGCGTCTGGAAGAAACGGTCTGTGATATGGACCTCGGGTTTGGGGAAGAAGAACGGCCTCCCGTTCGCATCTCCCTCGAGATAGACGTCCATAAGCGCCATCGCGAACCTCTGGGATTCGGCCTCGTAGTCCTCGTAGTTCTTCCCGGTGTATTCGCCTCCGGGACCTATCGCCGGGACGCCGATGAAATGCTTGGGCGTCTCCCAGTAGATGTTTAGGTCGCTGAATATGGACTGGCCGCCTCTGGCGACGGCCTGCTGCGCATATTCGTATACGAGTATCTGCGCGAGCTGGTGCATCCTCTTGTCGTCCAGGTTCACGAGGAAGGGGGACAGGAACACGTTGAATGCGTCCCATCCTATCGCTCCGGCATAGTGGCCCTGCAACGCGGCGGAGAATTTGATGATCTGCTCTATGAGCACCTCCGGATGTTTTGCGGGCTTCGCGATAGACATCGCATTGGGAAGGTTCAGTCCGAACTTCTTTACATACTCTATAGATTGGCCGCTGCAGTACGGACGGTCGACCATACCGAGGTCGTGCAAATGAATGAGCCCGGACATATGGGCGTCTGCAACATCGGGAGAAAACACTTCAAGGAGTGCGAACTCTTTTTTTATGTTCTCCGCCAGCGTAAGGTTGGTCGCTTCCGGGCCATGGGGCACGTTGGCGTTCTCTCTGTTGGGAGACATGATGATCTCCCTCGCATCATATATCGGCACACCCAGGCGAGTATGTTGCTTCCTGATGTCCTCGAGGCCGTGTTCCATGAGCTTGGCGTTGGTGAGCTCTCTGATCAGAGGTGCGGTGATATAGCGGATGCCGATCTGCTTGACCATACGGTCGACGTCGTTCGCTATGAGCATGGCATTGAGTTCGGTAATGTCCGTCTCTTTGAGGAGAGCGTCATAAATCCTTTTTTTGTCCCACTTTTTAAGATTATCGTCAGAAGACCTGACGAAGAGGCCTATATCCGTGGACTCGGATCCGCCCTTAATGATATTGTCTGATTCCGTGTACATCTTTCCTATCCCCTCTCTTTCGGCTGACCATACGGCTTGGTCTTGGTCGATATAAAGTATTTTTTGAACTATAACTGGTAAAAGATTGACGACTGTTTATTACCATATTTGTTACCAATATTGTTATCATTTAAATGGCCAGATGTTTAGAATATGTATTAATGATACATATTGCATCAATGTGGACATCTGAATAAAACCGTGCCCGAGATGGCACGCGCATTCTTCAAAAAAGCCGAGAGGAGATCATCTCCCAACAGTAAGTTTAAGTTACCAGATTTGTTACCAATCTTTATGTTCAATCCTGAGAAAGACTTCTTCAGAATACTGCTGGGATGTCTCGGGAAAGATGGCAAATCGATAAGTGCCTTGTCCAAGGACCTGGAGGCGCTGGGTTTCAAGCACCATCGACTCATTCTCACAGGTTACCTCAGGGCCCTTGCCGACATGAACGTTGTAAGAGAACGGTCCGTGCCTCCATCGAAGATCTATCAGATCATAAAAACGCCGTCCAACAACATATATGAGTCGGTCGGGCGGTCATGCAAGAAGAAATATCCCGGAAACGACGACATCATAGTGTACATGCTGTGCCAACTGCTCAAACGTCCCGTCTTCGAATCGGAACTGCGTCTGGCCGGGGCAACGAACCATAACGGCCGCCTCGCCCAGCAACAAGAAATTACAGAATGCAGAAAACTGCTGAAACGGTCAGGAAATATCGTTCCCACGCAAGATGCATTCTATCCCCGCTCCGACTACCCCAACGAGATGTCGGAGATACTTTCGGACATATTGGTCGACTCGACGGACTCTTCGCACCTGGTGCTTGTGACCAAACAGATGCGCCTCATATGAGAACAATATCCTTTTATCAACGATGGTTCATCATCGACCCATGTCGCTGGATGAACTTGTGGGTGCAATACGCACCTTTCCGGGCGTAACCAGGAAACGTCCGATCCACGAAATAGTAGATCTTCTGCCCCTGAAAGAATTCCCTGAGGTTTTCGCCGCCGAGGGCGAGGACGCGGCTGCGATAGATTACGGGGACGACTATCTCCTGTTTGCCGCCGACGGCATAATGAGTACGCTCGTCAGGTCCGATCCGTTCTACGCCGGATATTTTGCTGTACTCGTTAACGTCAACGATATAGCGGCCATGGGCGGAAAGTCGATCGCGATGGTCGATGTAATATCCATGAAGAGCTCGAAGGTCTGCAATCAGATACTCCGCGGCATGGAGGCGGGCATCAAGAAGTTCAATGTCCCCATCGTCGGGGGGCATACCCATCCCGACAGCGATTTCGATTCCATCGAGATCTCCATAGTCGGCTCGGTACCCAAAGACGATATAATCTTAAGCTCCACCGCCGCGGCGGGTGACGATATCGTGTTCGTCATCGACCTCGACGGATCCTATCCTAAGAACCTCCCCTATGCATGGGACACCACGACCCTGAAGTCAGATGCGGAGGTCCAAAAACAGATGGCCGTCCTTCCGAAGCTTGCGGCCGAGCACCTCGTGAACGCAGGCAAGGACATGAGCAACCCCGGGAGCATAGGGACATTGGGAATGATGCTCGAGGTCTCGTCTATCGGAGGGACCGTAGATGTTTCTAAAATCCCGATACCGGACAAGGTCGACCTCGTACAATGGTGTCTTTCTTACCAGGGATTCGGTTTTGTGTTCTCGTGCCCGCCTAAGAATTCCGCGAGGGTCATCGAACTCTTCGAATCCGTGGGGGTCGCCGGCGCCGTAGTCGGCAGCGTAGACAGCTCCAGGGAGCTGAAGCTCACAATGGGCGGAGAGACCAGGGTGCTTTTCGACTTCTCCAAAGATATAATAACTGGGTGCCACCCGAAAGACGGAAAATAAAAGAACAAGTGTTTGGCCACATAGGTTGACCCCGCATCCCGAATCAAGAGCCCCGCACCGTTCCTCGGCCCTGCAATCCCGCAAACGTCAGTAGCTCAGGGTAAGGCTGCTCCCGTCAGGACCTGACCCGGTTCCCCCGATTAGTGCGCTTCCGCGACCCTCCGGCCGCTTCGGACGCATGCTCCGACTCTGCAGGACAAGACCTCATTGTCCCAATACGGGCTTGAATGTTCAACGGGGCCGTCCCATGCTGTCACCCCAGCATATCGACGATTTCAGGTATAGGGCACGCCGAACTCCCCGGTCAAGCCAAACAGTCCACTAACGAGCGACCAGATATTTAACCGCTTGTCACATCTGAAGTATATTTCATTGCTCGTTGTATTTTTTATTCGAGCCTTTGAATTTATCTGCAGGATATTTGTTACCATTCTTGTAGATCTTATCTACCAATGCCGATGCCAGGTCGATGTTGTTCATCTGTGCGAACCTCAGTACGAAATAGAGCACGTCCGCCAGTTCATCGCGGACGGCGTCCCTGCTCTCCATATTCTCGAAGATCTCTTTGCACTCGGACGCGTCTTTGAACCTGAAAATGTCAAGAAGTTCCGAGGCTTCGGTAGATATGCCGATCGCAAGGTCCTTGGGGTTGTGGAATTTATCCCAGTCTCTGTCCTCGCAGAATAAACGTACGATCGTTTTCAGTTCGTCCACCGTCGCTGTGAAGTCCCGCATGACAGCCCATATGCGGTGACGTGTTTACATTTATTCCCTGTATCCAGACGGCATTTTGAATATATCTTATCAATAATGTTAAATACCGTGCTATGTGTTAGCACGTAACTCGGAGATAATTAAATGTTCGGAATAACCGACCCATACATCTGGGGAGCCTATGCGGCATGCTTCCTGACAACAGCATTCTGCATAATTTTTGGCCTCATCAAAGGAAAAGCGGGGACCGGAGAAGAGGAGGATGACGCCGATGACTGATGGCGTAAATCTTGTCATCTTCGGTGCCATGGCCTTGGTTTTTGCGATCGCCACCGCGATCTTGGGCTATTACGGATATAAAAACACCCGCAACAGCGAGCAGTTCATGCTCGGGCGGAACAAGACGAGCCCCGTGATAATCGCGCTGTCGTACGGCGCCACTTTCCTGAGCGCATCGGCGATAATAGGGTTCGGCGGACAGGCGGCCGTGCACGGGATGTCCATACTATGGCTGTGCTTCCTGAACCTGTTCATCGGTCTCGTGGTAGCTTTCGTCGTCTTCGGCCCGAGGACCCGCAAGCTGGGAACCAAGCTCGGGGCATCCACGTTCGCCGACCTGCTCGGCAAAATATACAAATCGAAAGGGATACGCGCATTCACCGCGATACTGATCATAGTTATGATGCCGATCTATTGCGCGGCGGTGCTGAAGGGCGCAGTCAACTCGCTTTCCGTCATCACAGGCCTCACGCAGTACTACGACGTAGTATTGGTGGTATTGGCCCTGGTGGTCGCACTGTATGTGGTGTATGGCGGGATAATCGCCGTGATGTACAACGATGCGTTGCAGGCGGCGATAATGTTCATCGGAATGGCCGTCATTCTGATCTTCACTTACGTTATGTTCGGCGGGGTCACGTCGGCCAACGGACAGCTTACGAACCTGTGGGATGCCGGCATAGTAGAACAGCTGGGCACACTGGAGGGCGCCAGAGGATGGACGAGCTTCTCGGAGTTCGGCAGCTCCGAATGGATGCTTGTGGTGACCACGTTCCTGATGGGCGTGGGCATAGGGTCCCTGACCCAACCGCAGCTGGTCGTCAGATTCATGTCCGCCAAGGACGATAAGACGCTTTACAAATCTTTGATAATCGGCAGCATTTTCATGCTTGTAGTCGTGGGGTCGGCATACACGGTCGGCCCTCTGAGCAACATCTACTTTGCCAACGAGTACGGGATGGGCTCTTTCGAGTACATAAAAAGTCTGGGGCTCGGGACGGACTTCATCATACCGCAGTTCCTCTCCGAAATATTCAGTAACACCACGTTCGGCGATGTGTTCATCTCGCTGTTCCTTCTCGCCCTGATAAGCGCGGCGATCTCCACCTTGAGCGCGCTGATGCACACCATAGGGGTGGCCGGGGGCTACGACATGTTCACCCTGGTAAGGAACCGCATAACGGGAGAGGACAGGGATTCGCAGTCCATCAGGGTGAACAGGATATTCACCATGATCATGCTGATCGTGGTGGTGGTATACTGTTACGCTATGCCTAAAGATATCATAGCCAAGGCGACTTCGGTGTTCATGGGGCTCACGGCCGCCGCGCTGCTTCCGGCGTTCGCGCATGCCTTGTATTCCAAGGCCCCGAACACCAAGGCGGCGATAGCGAGCATGGCGTCCGGAACCGTGACTTACATGATCTGGGCCCTGTTCGTCAATGCGGGAACGGCGAGCTTTTTACCCATATGCAAGATGCTCACCGGAAGCGCCGTGCTGTTCCCGGGCACATTTATGTCGGAGATAGACGCGATGATAATAGCGTTGCCGATATCCATCATTGCGATGCTCGTTGTGCTGCTGGCTAACAGAAAAACGGTCAGATCCGGAGCGGAGGCCTCAGACCTCTAATTCCCAGAAACCCTTTATATCCACCTTTATGGAATTGGCAGTGTCCTCCAGATGCTTCAGGTCGTCTTCGTCGAGGGAGAAGTCCAGGGCGGAGACGATTCCGCCTATGTGCGAGGAGCGGGTGACGCCCACGATGGGTATCGCACCGCGCCCTATGCTCCAAGCGATGGCGATCTGCGAATCTGATACGTTGTAGCTGTCGGCCAGCTTTTCCATCTCCGTCTTCAGGGGAGAGAGCGCATTCATGACCTGCAGATTGTAAATGCGTCCGCGATATGTGCCGGCGTCGAAAAGCGATGCACTGGAATATCTCCTGGTGAGCGCGCCCTGCTCCAGTACCATGTATGTGAAGAAAAGCGCGTTGTTGTTTCTGCACCAATCGATTATCCCTTCGTCCCTCTCCTCGTGGCTGATGATGCTGTAGTGATTCTGAACGTACGCAAGGGAATGACCGGCCTTTTCCAGTATCTCCTGGGCCTGGACGATCTCGTCGAGATTATGGTTCGATACCCCTACGTTCTTGACGATGCCTTCGTCAAGGAGAGGGATTAGCTCAGCGGTCCATTTTTTCACATCGGCAGGCGTCTGGATACCATAGAATTCGATGGCGTTCGTTCCGATCGCCTCCATGCTGTTCATGGCCGACCTGCGCATCGCTTTCTTGGTCTGGAAGCCTGATGGAACGAACTTTGTGGAGAATTTTACGGATTTGTTCGACCTGCTGGCGTAGCCCAGTGCGGTCTCGCCCGTGCCGAAAGCGGGAGAAGTATCGAACAGATTGATGCCTTGGACCACGGCCTGTCTGAATATGTAGCTCAGCTCGTTGGCGGAAATGCTGCTGCCGTACATCTGACCGCCGCCGTTGATGCCGCCGCCCCATGCCGCGGTGCCTATGCCCACAGGAGATATGTCCATCCCACGGAACCTTATGCTGTTCACGAAAACCCGTATATGTTTCTGAGTTATAACTGATATGCAATTTCTTTTCCGACGTCCGCCATGTTTAGATAAATTGAAGATATAGCAGGGAACATGGAGAAGGCAATGGAGCTGAGGAACGTCTCGGTGGTCAGGGACGGAAAGAGGATTCTGGATTCCGTCAGCCTCGATATCGGTGCCTCCGAGAACGTTGCCGTGATAGGTCCGAACGGTTCCGGGAAGACGACACTGATCAAACTTCTGAGGGGAGACATCTTCCCCTATTATGATGAGGACCGGCCGGCGGTCATGAAGATCTTCGGTGAAAAGACGTGGTCCATTTACGATGTCAGAAGCAGGATGGGCGTGGTTTCGATGGACCTGCAAAGCATGTTCAGCAACGATGCGGTCGTCGTGGACGTCATACTGTCGGGATACTTCAGCAGCCTTGACATATTCCGCAACCACGACATCACGGACCGGATGCGTTCGGGCGCGATACGCGCGGCCGAATACATGGGCGTGGGCCATCTTATCGACAGGGACCTGTCCAACCTTTCGCTGGGGGAGATGAGACGCATACTGATAGCACGCGCGCTGGTCACGGGCCCCGACATGCTTGTGCTCGACGAGCCTATGACGGGACTGGATATAGTCATGAAGTCGAGATTCAGAAAGATGTTCGATATCATGACCGAGACGGGAGTGAGCATAGTCATGATAACTCACGACCTTACCGACATCCCCGTCACTTTGGACCGGATAATAATGATAAAAGACGGGCGGGTGTTCGCCGACGGACCCAAAACGGAGCTGCTTACATCCGATACCGTGAGCGCGCTTTTCGATGAACCTATTAATGTACAATGCATTAAAGGGATATATTCAATGAGGATGGACGAGTGACCAGGTATATTTGTTCCGAATGCGGGAGCGAGATCCCGTATGTTTCGGATTTCTGTTATCAATGCGGCAGCCTGAAGAGCGATGCTTTCAAGATAGACGGCGGCAACATGGATCTGGGAGAGGTTCCCTGCCCCAACTGCGGAAAACCCATCGACGAAGGCGTAAAGTTCTGCAGGCACTGCGGCATCGAGACGGAATCGGTCCCCGTCCAGAAAGTGATGGGGAGGTCATATGGATTAATTCCTATGACTCTAAAGAAGAACGGCGCCTTGGCCATGGGCCTGGCGTTCCTTTTCGGGTTCCTCGGCATATACGGCCTTGGCCACCTGGCACTGAAAAAGTGGTCCAGAGGGGTCATGTTCCTGGCTATGTCGGCAGTGAATTGGTATATCTATATCGTGACCGGGGACTTCATCACGATGGTGATGCTGATATCGCTTTTCATTTTCTTCAGACAGTCTATGGAAGTGACGGCCCTGGCTTACGGGAGGGAATGATACGTCTGACGACTGGGCCGAGAAGTACCGCCCGAGGACGCTGAAAGACGTCCTGGGAAACCCCGGCGCAGTCGGAGATCTGAAAACCTGGGGCGAGTCGTGGAAGAACGGGGTTCCGGAAAAAAGGGCCGTCGTGCTGATAGGTTCGCCGGGCATCGGGAAGACCTCTGCCGCATTGGCACTCGCATCGGACATGGGCTGGGGGGTCGTGGAGATGAACGCCTCCGACCAGCGCACCGGGGACGCCATCGAGGACATCGCCCTCAGAGGAGCGATGTTCAACACGTTCACCGACAAAGGAGAATATCTTAGGACTACAGACGGCGGAAGGAAACTCATCATACTCGACGAGGCCGACAGCCTGTTCGGCCGCCAGGACAGGGGGGCGATGCCGGCCATCGTAAAACTGATAAACGAGACGCAACAGCCGGTGGTTCTGATCGTGAACGATTTCTACTCGCTGAGCAAAAAAAGTTCCTCGATAAAAACGAAGACGCTGCAGATAACATTCAAGAGGCCCACTTCCGTTTCGATATCCAAGACCCTGAGGAAGATCGCCGAAGGGGAAAACTTCAAGATGGACTCCACGGCGATAGAGACTATAGCAAACAATGCCCACGGCGACATGAGGGCGGCGGTCAGCGACCTGCAGTCGATCGCCGAGGGAAAGACGATAGTTACCAATGCGTCGGCAGAAATGTTATCGGAGAGGGACAACCGCACCTCGATGTACGATATGGTATACTCGGTTTTCAGAAAGAACGACCCGGCCGGGTCCAGAAGGGCGCTACTCGATTCGGATACCGACCCGGAAAACGCAATCATATGGGTTGACGAGAACATGCCCTACGAGTATGTCGACAAGGGGGACCTTGTCAGAGGATACGAGAAGCTCAGCCGCGCCGACATCTATCTCGGCAGGGTCCACAGACGCCAGTATTATGGTTTCTGGTCGTACGCCGGGGAAATGATGACCGCGGGAGTGGCGACGGCCAGACACTCGAACATCTATGCCAACGGAAGGATACGTTTTCCCCAATATCTCATGAAGATGTCCCGCAGCAAAGAGGTCCGCGGAACCAAAAAGAGCGTCTGCCTCAAACTCGCCGTTCACCTGCACACGTCCACCAAGCGCGTGGAGCTGGATATTTTACCCTACTTGAGGGAGATAGCGTCCGTGGACAAGGATTTCAGAACAATGTTGGTCAAAAACGTTGGCCTGGACTCGGAAGAGCTGGCCTTCCTGATAAGGAAGAAGATCGACTCGCCCGAAGTTACAGATGCCGTCGCCGCGGCGGCGCCGGAACCGTACAGGAAGGTAGACCCGAAGGCCCCGGTCCTGAAGGAGGACTATCCGGAGGTCGCCGAGCCTGTCAAAGAGGTCGCCGAAGAAAAACCCGCTCCGAAAGGGGCCCAGAAAAGCCTTTTCGACTTCTGAGGTGCACATGGACCCGAAATATAGATCCCTGCTCGAAAAACAGCAATACCGTCTCTGCGGGGACCACGCGGCCGTCAAGCTATGCCACTGGGCGAAAGAATCCATAACGGGAAGGAGACATTGTTACAAGCAGGATTTTTACGGGATCGTGAGCCACAGATGCCTTCAGATGACGCCTGCGATCAACGAATGCAGCCATCAGTGCTCGTTCTGTTGGCGTGTCCAGGGCAGGGATTACGAAGTAACGGAATGGATGGAGCCCAAGGACATGCTGGACCGTCTGATCGAACAGCAGCGTATGCTCATAACGGGATACAAAGGAGATCCCCGGGTCACTCCGGAGGCCTTCGAAGAGGCCAGCAATCCGGATCAGGTCGCCATCTCGCTGGCGGGGGAGCCTATCACATACCCGTACCTTTCGGATTTCTTCAAGGAATGCCACATGCGCGGAATGACTACTTTCCTAGTTACGAACGGCACATATCCCGAGAGGCTGGAAGCCCTTGACGAACTGCCGTGCCAGCTCTACGTGACAGTTGCCGCCCCCGACAAAAAGACCTACGTCGATGCCTGCAGGCCGAAGATAGACGACGGATGGGAAAAGATTGTGAAAACGCTGGAACTTCTGCCGTCATTGGATACTAGGACCGTCATCAGGCACACCCTGGTGGATGGGATCAATTTCTTCGATCCCGAAGGTTACGCAAAATTGGATAAAATTGCGGACCCCGACCTCATAGAGCCCAAGGGGTATGTTTTCGTCGGAGGATCTAGGCAACGCCTTTCGATGGCAAACATGCCGTCATTCGAAGGAATACTGAATTTCTCGACGGAATTAGGCGAACTCATCGGCATGGAAGTCCTTAAGGAGCGCCGCGACAGCAGGGTCGTGCTACTCGGAACGCCCGGTGTGGAAACGGACGTGAGGAAGGTCTGTGCCGGCAGGCTCAAAATACATTGACAAAAAGCGACCTTTTCAAAGTCTTGATATGAGATCGGAAAGGGGACCGTTCTTCGGCTTTGCCATGCGCCTGTATATTTCAGGCACAGGCTGGCCTTGCTACCACTATTATTCACGTAAAGGAACACTGCATTCCTCGGACCGGTCCGTGTTATTCCGGACCGAAGAAAAAGCGGACTTATTCGGTTTTCCGAAATACATGTCTGTGCATGTATGCCCTGCGGCGTATTGCGCAGTTTTTCTTCAGGCCTTGCATAGGGAACGCTTCATCCGACGATCTTAAGCTTCGATATGTAACTGTCCACTCCGGGCAACTGGCCTTTTCTGAGCTGTTTCCTGACACCCGAGAAGAATACAGCATCCCCGATTCCGAGCTCTTTTGAAACGGTCTCGCATTGGGCGGCGGCCTCATCGTCCCTGAATGCACAACATAAGAACAATCCGACATTCCGCCCATCGAGCTGTCCTTTGTTGTGCTGTATGAACGAGGCGACAAGTTTGTTCGGCTTCCCCGCATATATTCCGGTGCCGATTATAACACGGTCGAAACGCGAAAGATCGATGATGGACTGTTCCTTGAGGTCGAATATGTCGGCCCCGAGCTCTTCCGCGATGTAATGTGCGGTTTTCCCCGTGCTTCCCAGCTTTGAAGCGTAAATCACAACGGTCTCCGTCATCAGGTCACCTCAGAACTTCATTCCCAGGTCCTTGGCCTTCTTAAGAACCGCGTGGTCCTTGGACGCGGCGTCCTTGTCGCCCATGTCCTTGAATGTAACGGTCCCGATGGGAACTCCGCCGAAATATTTCTTGAGCACGTGGTTCATATGATCGGCCCGGATCTGGGCGTCGTCGCCGTCCGAACCGCACGTAACTACGGATACGACCTTTTTACCGGCAGGAATGTTGCTTCCGTTGGGTCCGATACCAGAATACAGACGGTCCTCGAACACACGGTACTGCGCACATGTCTGACCGAAGTACAGCGGCGACGTGAGAATGAGCCCATCGCATTTCCTGATGCTTTCGATCAATTCCGAGATCTCGTCCCTGATGATGCACCTGTCGTTCTTTTTGCAGTAGTTGCAGGCTTTGCACGGGTTGAGGGTCAGATCTTTTATGTGGACAAACCTGACTTTGTTCCCTTTCTCCTCAGCGCCCTCCGCAACAGCTCTGGCGATGGTCTCTGAGTTACATCCGGTCCTCGGGCTGCTAATGATTGCGATTATGTCAGACATTTTGTTTTTCCTCTCGGCCTCGTCCTGTCATCGGTACGTAGATAATGATTTAATATTCTTTTGATACTATAAACTCTCATCATGGACCCGCCAAGATATGACTGCGCTGCAGATGCCACAATGTCTGTCATCGAAGGCAGATGGAAGACCACGATCCTGTGCCTTCTGTCCAAACACGGGACCCTGCGTTTCTCCGAGATCAGGAAAATGATACCGCCGATATCCCCACGGATACTGACCAAACAATTACGAGAATTGGAGTCGGACGGTATAGTCGACCGGAACGTAACTGGGGACAGATTGTTCAAAGTTGAATATTCGCTGACCGACAGAGGCCGCTCCCTAGGCCCGGTTCTCGGATGCCTGGCGAAATGGGGCCTCGAAAACGTGTTCAAGGACGTTATATTGTTAGAGTGACCGTGTACTATCCTTATGTCGGCCGTGCCCGTTTTTAATAGACATACCTGCATGTAGCCAAGATAAGATGGGCTACAGAGTAGATATCATAAGCACCGAACGTGTGCGAGAGCTTAAGGAACGATATTCCGAACGAAAGTTCTTCACGTCGAAGGCGGACATATGCGGGGTCTGTTTCCAGCTTTACACCGAAAATCGAGGATACCTCGAGATGTGGACCGAGAATTTCTACGCGATGGGGGACCGTGTGCGGTCCCATGCCCGCGCATACGAGGTATCGGACCCCGACGAGGATGCCCATGTGGACTATGATCCGCTGTCATCCACGGTTTTTATTTTTAACTTCGATTACTACGGATGGGTGAAGAGCATCGCCCTGGGCGTCACGGGCAATCTGCTGGAGGACGTCCATAATATCTACTCGATACACGGGGCGGTCATCGACATCGACGGCTCGGGAGTGACACTTATCGCACCCTCGAAGACAGGTAAGACCACTCAGTCCTGGGGGCTCCTGAGGATGGAGAACGCTCGTTTGATATCGGACGACTGGTACTTTGTCGTCCTTGGGAACGGGAGGCCGACCGCCCTCGGTTCCGAGAAAAACTGCTACATCGATGCCGATATCGGCGATGTCTGGGAAGAGTACAGGCCGCTTGTCACGTGCACAGAGTTCGATAACAAAGGGCGGTGCGTCGCAAACATAAGATGGGTCCGCGGCGAATCGTCCGTTATCCCCTCCACTTCCGTACGGACCGTGATATTCCTTAAGCGCGACCGGTCGGACCCTGCCCTGGAGACGGAGCTTGACACGGAGATGGCGATAGAGTACATGCTTCGGAACGACCTGTGCAACCCCCATCAGCTGGTACGCACCGGGGACAAGATGAAACTGAGAACCGATTTCCTGCGGAAATATTTCGACAACTGCAGGATATTCTTGGTCAACACGACCACATCGCCCGAAGAGACCCAGGAAAGGATCAGGAGACTTATAGCGTAACTCCGTTCCTCAATTTTATGGGAATGCGATGTGCCAGATGTAAAGAATTTTCACTGACTTCGCATGTGTACGCCGTAACTTCCACACCTGCGGAGACGGCTTCTTCCAGTGCGATCCCGAACTCCTCGTGCATCTCGTAATTCGGAACGAAATAGTCCGCCTCCGACATCTGTACCACGAAAACCGATGACGCCGAATATCCCTCTGAAACACAATGTGCCAGACCTCTTAGATGCTTGACTCCTCTTTCTGTAGGCGCATCGGGGAAAAGGACCTTTCCGTTGTCTTCCAACGTCACGCCTTTTACCTCAGCGAAGATCTTCCTTCCATTATCCTCGATATAGAAGTCGAAACGCGAATCTCCGTGCCTTGCCTCCCTTTTCACCAGTGTCGGGCCGTTGTAGATCCTGCCGAGAGATATGGCCTCGGCATATACGGCGTTGGGCGCTTGTGAATCGATGTTGATGAGGACATCCCCCTTGTATGCCGAAATGAGGTCATAAGACGTCTTCCTTTTGGAATCGTCGGAATGTGCCAGTATTACCTTTGTTCCGGGTACCAATATCTCTCTGCAACGTCCCGTGTTCTTTACGTGGCATATCACTTCTTCACCGTCAAGTTCCACTTTGGCGATGAACCGGTTGGGCCGCTCGATGAAAGTTGCGCTGACCGTGTCGGGATATATCATCTGATCCAGCCCAGGACCTTGACCTCTTTCCTGGGCTTTACCGGAGTCTGGCCGGCCGGCCTTCCAAGCGTTATCGCAGCCAAATACATATGATCGTCAGGGACGCCCAGGTCCTTTCGGAATCCCGTGTCGCGTCCCAGTCCCTGGGCGAAGCCTATGAAACAGCTTCCTAGGCCCATGGAATGGGCTGCAAGCATTATGTTCTCGGCCGCGATCGATGCGTCTTCCACAGGCTCTACGGCATCGGGCGATGCGAAAATGAATATCTGTACCGGGGAGTTGAAGAATATATTGAAGTCCTCGCGGGATAGCTTATCGATAATGCCCTCGTTCGGACTGCACTTAAGCTTCTCGCCCTCTATCCTGAGGTTCTTGGCCCTATCGGAGTATTCCTTGGCACGTTCCCTGTTCTCGACAACCGCAAAAGCCAGGGCCTGCCTGTTCATTGCGTTGGGGCCACGGAATCCTGCCTTAAGAAGATCCATTATCGTTTCTTCGGGTACTTTCTCTTCTGTGTATTCACGTACGGATACGCGGGTGTTGATATTCTCCAGGACCGGATTCATAACACCGTATTGCCGACGGACGTAAAAACTGATTGCGATCTTTAATGGACAAACGTAAAAGGCGCGGAGGGAGGGATTCGAACCCCCGGGGCGAGACGCCACCGGTTTTCAAGACCGGCGCCTTAGTCCAGGCTGAGCTACCTCCGCTCGCACGAATAATAAAGGACTCCATATTTAACGGGAACTCTCGTAAACCAGGATTTATGTGTTAGTTATCGAGGTTTCGAGATCGTCAACCGCTTAAAACTGCGCCCTTCTTTTCTTTCGGCCATATCTTTTCGCTGTAGGTCGTGAATATCGTGAACCAGATAGTTTCCATTATGAGGGATATGGCGCAAGGTACTGCGGCCTCGGTCATCCCTGCGAGGAGCACCATGCTTAGGGAAACAGCCATCCCGGAGTTTTTCCATACCGTGAATAAGATGTATATCATCCCCATGTCGCGGCTCACTGCCGATTTTTTCAGAATATATGTCGCGACGATGCCGAGCACGAATATCTTAACAAAACATGCGAGGATTATCCAGAGCACTATGTCGAGCTCCGAGATTATGTAATCCCTGTTCGACCCGAGTGCCAGAAACATCAAAAAGAACATCATGACGTTGATGAATACGATCTTTCCGCGCCGCGGAAGGGAAAATCTCTTTAACACCTGAGACGCGACCAATGGTATCGCGATGAAAAGCGCTATGTACCGCAATACTTCCAGCGGGCTCACTGCCGAACCCAAAAGGGCCCAACTTATCAGAGGAGTTATCGCCAGGGCCGAGATGTAGATCGCACTGGTCATCAGGACCGTCGCCTTGGTGTCACCGTTAAGGTAGAGGGATGCGGAAACGACGGAAACCGCAGATGGCACAGACGCTAGCATGACCCAGCCATACCATATCGCTGTGCTTGTCGGTATGAACATCGAACCGATGAATATCGTTATCGCGGAATTTACGACAAAACAGCAGACTATTCCCCAAAGTATAGGTTTCCGGTAACTTTTCATATCTTCCTTGCGGAAGGTCAGCCCATCCAGGGAAACGCTCATCTGCATTATGAGCACGATTATCATTACGGACGATGCGACCTGCCCTATGGAACCGAACAGCAGACCTGCGATGAATCCCAATGATATCCAGACTTTGAGATCCGCAAAGACATCGATAAGGGCCATCGTAACATACCAGAACCACGTTGGATTTATTCTTTATCATTTTGATATTGCTTTGGCGTTCTTTTATACTGCAGTTGAGCCCTCGGTTGGATCTCGTTCATCGGCTCTTCCTTTCTACCGTCATCACCGGAGGCTGCTGAAACATATCACAGATGCGAAGCCATTGGACCAGATCGGTTACAGCAAAGAGATGCGCATATTATGAGGGCAAAAATATCAGAGTCGCACCATTATTCACCCACATGGGTTTGTATCTTTGGCAATATATTTAAAAAACGCAACATTGTTTATTCATAAAGGATATAAGCTGCCGTGCTGAAGATAACTCCTGAGCTCGTCATCAGACTTCACAGGATCGCCACCGCCACCCGTTCATGGAAGGAAACAAGCGCACAGCCTTCATGACCGCTGCATTGATCATATAGTGCGATACAGAATACATAATCCAGAATAACACCGACGAGAACGATAGATTCGTCAGAGCTGTAGCGTCAGATATTAAAGAAGAATCACGTCATTCGCTCAAGGATTTGAGCGTGCTGCTGTAATACGATGCCAATTTGTGAATCGTAGCGTCATCTACACCGGATTCCTCTTTAATGAACGAGCTTATCGGAGCTTCGAAAGATATCTCGGGGGCGAAACGCAAACAATATGTTGCAAAATTGGTACAAGACTCGCTACCGCTCATCGTTACGAACACAATCCTGTCATTCTGCTCCATATTTCCCACCTCTGTCGTATTTGGTTACCCACCCAATACTGACCGTTGCTACGTTGCAGACGATACTTAAATTGTTCCCCCTGACGGCACTTATCATAGCATTCGATACATAGTGACTCCTGAGATCATCGCTTTCCACCAAATCAACTCTCAGGTCAGGTTCTCAGCAGAATCGGTCTTTTCAAAGAACCGCTCTGCGTCAGCGATAGGGTCCTTGGTCAGACGTGCGTCCAGATCGGAAGCGTATCTCGCGGCGCGTTTGTCCATGATCACGCACATGCCCCTGTCGGTCTCGTTTCGTATCAGACGTCCGATAGCCTGCTTTATCTTTCTTGTGGCCGGGGCCTCGCTGACGAACTTCCATCCCGAACCCTGGCCGAACCTTGTATCATATAGTTCGGAAAGCGCGTTGGCCTCCAGCGAGGGAGGCGGATAAGGTATCCCGATTATAACCGCCAGAGAAAGCTCCTCGCCGGGAAAGTCCATTCCTTCTGCTATGGACCCCCCCATTACGCTGAAGAATACTCCGTCACGCCCTTTTTTGAACTGTGCCAGCTCTTCCATTGTACGGCGTGGCTGACCGGAGCATTCCCAATACATCGGCCGGGTTATGTCCCGCTCCAGGAACGGCCTCATCTTGTTCATTGTTCCGTAAGATGTAAAGAAAACGAGAGTGTTCTTGTTGACAGCATTGCAGAGCTTGGCGGTCCTGCGCTCTATCCTGGAGAAGATGCTGGGATCCTTTTTCATCTCGTCATATTTTGTGGTGACATCGTTCATGTAGACGACGAGGCGGTTCTCTCTTGGAAACGGGGACGGGTAGGTCTTGCTTACCGTCCCTGTAGGAAGCCCCATTGTCTTGACATACTGTTCCAAGGGGCGCAGGGTACCGGACATGTGCACCCCGCCGTCCAGGCCCCGCATGAAGTCCGACACGTCGGTCGGTTCCACGCATGCCGCGTAAAGATAATCCCCGTCTTCGCCGGCCTTTATCGATTTGATGTAGTTGCTTCCCGTGGCGCCAAGCCAGCTCTGCAGAGATATTGCCAGCGTATCTATGTCCGATACCTTGCGGTCGTCGCTCTCTGACAGCAGCACCGTCCTCTCGGAACCTATGTTAGCCATGTTTGATATGGCGACATCCAAGCTTTTCTCGCCGATATCGTATTTCTGGGTCAGCCCTTCCTTGAGGACGTCCCTTTCTATGATCTCCTCTTTTTTTCCAAGTTCCAGCTTATCGACGGCAGTTTTCTTGATGATTGACTTTGTCTGCTTTAGGAAATCCTCGAGTTTTATCCCCTCACCTATTGAGGTGGCCTTGAAGGTTGTGCATTCGTCTATCGCCGCATCCACCATTTTGACCGATATGCGGAAGCTCTCCTGCTCCCTTGCCGCATCGATTATGTTGTGGGCCTCGTCGACTATCACCACGATGTCTTTACTGTCTACGTCCATGTTGCCCATGAACGTATCCCGTATGTTGTCCGAGAGGATGTGGATATAGGGCGCCACGACTACGTCGGCAGACTTCATTATCACCTTTTTAGCCTCGTAGGGGCACACGCCCCTGGCCTCGCAATAATTGTCCAGCTGATCGGATGTCGGGAATTGGGTCCTGCAGTAATCCCATACTGCCTCGATCATCTGGTTCGTACGCCCGTAATATTTGCATTTGTCCCCCTTTCCCCGCTTGCGGTTCTCGCACAGCGAGGAAAGGACGTTCGCGGGAAGCGACTCGTTCCTGAAAAGGAGGCACGAACGTCCGCGCCCCGTTATCGGGAGGCCCGAAACGGGCCTAACCCTGGATATGGCCTTAAGCTCGCTCATCACCTGATTGCTCTGAGATACCGTTCGTGTGAGGTAAACGACCTTCTTCTTCCTGGGAATGGCGTGCTCCAGCGCGGCCGATAAGGAAACTATGGTCTTGCCTGTACCGGTCCCGGATTCCATTACGATATGGCGGGAGGAGTCCAGACAGCCCCTGATGTCGCTGATTATCGATATCTGCCCGGGGCGCGGGACGTACGGTAGGTACGGGGCAGCCTCGTTCTCGGTTTCGGCGAACGCCGGAGTGTCTTCGACGAATGTGTCTTCGCTGCCGTCTTCCGTTTCCAGAAGACAGCTCTGCGCGCTGACGGCGTCCTCGCTCAACCGGGTGCCGCAGATGCGGCAACGTTCAGCTCCCGGAAGGTTCAGGCTTCTACAGCGTTTGCAGAACAGACCTTGCATAATTCGGATAATGCCGTCCCTGTTATAACCGTTCCCCGGGGTCCCCCGAATGTTCCGAAAGTATGAGGTCCGCCTGGATCAGGGGTGCTCTTCGTCGTCCTCGGCGAATTTGACCGCCGCTTTGCCGATGTTCAGCTCCAGCGCGCGAAGGAGATGCTTTTCCGCCTCTCCGGACTCGTTCATCCCCATGAGCACCTCGGAAACCTCCCTGTGGACCTGCATAAGCAACTCCCTGGTCTCCGGACGGTGGAACGAAAGCATCACTTCCAATATCGCGATGGCGGCCTCATAGTCCCTGACGGCGTCCTCGAACGATTCGTCTTCGACCTCCAGGTCCCCTCTCGACACAAGTGCGAATATCAGCGCCATCTCGTCATCGAGGGAGTTTTCGCCCATGAGCTCCTGGCAGACGGATATGGAACGGTCATAGTAATGGAGGGATTCCTCTTTTCTGCCCATTTCGTGCTCGGCCTGCCCCATCAGATTCAGGGCTTCGACGTAACGGTTCCTGGACCATGTATCATTCTTGTCGAACAGCATCTTCTCCGCTTTGACGATGAACGGTTCCAGGTTTCCCGGATATCCTTCGTCCAAGAGGTCTTCGGCACATGAAATGCACATTTTTACGATGCCCCGCTGGTCGAAATGCCTCGAGCTCGAATTGAGGTCGTCCAGACGTTCCGACGCTGTGGCATAGTCCTCGGCCATTCCTGCGGCCCCGTCGGATGTTTGGATCTCGCCCCTCGAAACGTATGCCTTTACATAGGTGCCGGCATCGACTTTTTCCCCAAGAGATCCCATGATGTCCATGATTTCTTCTGCATCGTCGAAGTCCGTCATCGCCGAAATGAAAGAGTCCATCATCGAAAGGACGCATCCTCTGTTCACGTATGCTTCGAGAAGCTGCTCGTTGGTCCCGTTCTCCTCGTACTCTTCCACCTTTCTATTGTAATCTTCAAGTGCCTCTTCGAGGTGCCGATCGGACTTTCTCATCACCCACGATGATAACGGAGGATGCTAAAAAGCATTGCAGTCGCAACAGCATCGGAATAGCGCCGTTATTTTGTCATTCACAGAAGTTTTTATTAGTTTGTCGCAATGCGTTGCGATATGGCCCAAAAGAAGGTCGTCGCAATCCATGACATCTCATGCTACGGAAGATGTTCGCTTACTGTAGCTCTGCCGATCCTTTCGGCCGCCGGCATCAACACCCCGGTCATCCCGACCGCGGTCCTGTCGACATACGTCGGACCGTTTCCGAAATTCACATACCGGGATATGACGGAGGATATCATTCCGATCGTCGAGCACTGGAAAGATATGGGCTTCGAATTCGACGCAATATACACAGGGTTCCTGGGCTCCAAGGACCAGGTCGACGTGGTCAGAAGGGCTATCGCCATGCTGAAGGGACCGGACACCAAAGTGTACGTGGACCCCGTCATGGCCGACAACGGCGAACTGTACTCGACGTTCGGCCCCGACTTCCCGCCCGAGATGCGCAAGCTGTGCGGGGACGCCGACATAATAATGCCGAACATCACAGAACTGACACTAATGCTCGGAGAACCGTACAAAGAAGGCCCCTACTCCGAAGAATATATTATGGGCCTGCTCAGGAAGTCGGAAGTCCTCGGGGCCGGAAAGGTGGTGCTCACCGGCGTATATTTCGACGAAACGGAGCTCGGGACCGCAGCGTACGACTGCAAGACCCATCAGGTGCAGTACGTGATGAAGGAGCGCATACCGGGATACTATCACGGCACGGGGGACATCTTCGGTTCGGGGCTGGTTGCGGCCTTGGTCCACGGATGGTCGCTTCCCGATGCGGTCGATATCACCGAGGACCTGACCATCTCAAGCATCCGTAAGTCCGTCGAGGACAAAGAAGACATCAAGAACGGCGTCAATTTCGAATCGAGCCTGAGCGCTTTCGGCGCCAGGGTCTCCCGCGTCAGAGGCCATCGGACAGTGACGGAAAAGAACGACGTTATGTAGACAAGCTCGATGGCATCCGAAATCTGGCATGAGGCCTACGCGGACATGGTGACCGATGCTCAGATCGAATACATGCTTGAAAAGAATCTGTCAACGGGATCGATCGGAAAGCAGATCTCCGAAGGCACGGTCTATGAGTTAATTGTAGAAAACGGCAAGGACGTGGGGTTCATTGCGTATAAAAAGGACGACGGAAGGCTGTTCCTAAGTAAATTCTACATAAAGAAGGACTACAGAGGATCCGGTCTTGCCAAGTACTCTTTACGGCATATCGTGGATATCGCCGAGAGGATGGGGCTCAGGTCCATCTATCTGACGGTCCACAGGAAAAACGCCAGGGCGATCTCCGCCTACGAGCACATGGGATTCGTCGCCTTGGAGGACGTCGATAGGGATATCGGGAACGGATTCTTGATGTGCGACCATATCATGGAGCTGCCCGTCGGCAAGAGCTGATATATTATCGAATCCTTAGGCGTGTGTGAACCCCGCCGGCACGGCAGCCGTCCTGTTGACAGTCATATTCGCCGTTACGGCATGTATCAGCCTGGCAACGGACGGATACAACGGAGAGAGATCGACCGACGACAGATTACCATACGAAATAACGGTCTCGTACGACGATAATATCGAAACGGTGACCGGGCAGGGCACGTTCGAATACGGTACGGTCATATCGCTCACAGCGGTCGCAAAACCATATCATGTTGTCGACGAATGGAACGAAGACGGTGCCCTTGTCGGTAACGGAACGTCCATTTCCTACACGGTCAGAGGAGATGCAGAGCTCTACGTCAGCTCTGCGATCGAAAAGGATGCGGGCTTCACGTTTACGCAGACCGGATTTGTGGAACCCTTCTCTTTCACCTGCTTTGACGTGTTCTCGCCTTATTCGACAGATACGTGGTCGGCGACGGGCATCTGTTCCGACGGCACCGAAGAGGTCCTCGAATGCAACTACTACGAGGATGCTCCTGGCTCCTGGACCCTCACGGTCGATGGCAATTCCGGAAGGCTCTCCGACCTTCGGAGCATGACCATAACCCACACTTCGTCATATCCCGACAGCACTTCGTTCAGCAGCTCCATCGAGACAAGCTCGTACGCATGGAAAAATTACAGCCCGGTCGACGACGCGTACAACGAATACGCTATGTTCTTGGTACTCGACGCCGAAAAATTTGACTTGAACGGATTTTTCTCATCGAACTGGAACCGTGCCTATGATAGGCTGTTCCGTTCGATGGAATTATTCGACTATATAATCATAGAGGACCCGACGATCGAGACGATCGCCGATAACATCAAAAAAATAACATCCGGGTACACAAGCGACATCGATAAGGTCCAGTGCGCTCTGGACTTCGTCAGCTTCACTGTGGATTACAGGTACGACGAAGAAAATTACGGCACTGACGAATATTTCGCTACGGCGTATGAGATACTGTATATCAGGTCGGGAGACTGCGAAGATACGTCCATACTCTTCGTCTCCATCGCCGAATATATGGGGTACGACGTCTACATGATCCCCATGATCGTGCATATGGGGGGAGGCGTGGTCATCCCCGGCCTGGAGGGCAACTTCGACGGATATCCCGGCCTCATGTTCTGCGAGACGACCGATGATCCGGTGATATACGGCCGCGACTCGAGCTGGGAAGTGGGAGATATCAGCCATTTGGAAGATCATATCCCGAATGCGACCCCCATCCATGTTTCCGTCTTCAGCAACTTAATCAAAATCAATCTATAATCTATCAGCGTTGAACGGCCGATATGTTCATACCCACCACGTTGCAGGAGGCTAAAGAAAGGGGATGGAAATCCCTCGATATCATCCTGGTATCAGGAGACACATATTATGACACATCTTACAGCGGTAGCTCGGTAATCGGTCACTGGCTCATCGATAACGGATACAAGGTGGGGATAATCCCGCAGCCCGGAGAAGGGGATATAGGCAAGCTCGGGGTTCCCAATTTGTTCTGGTCCGTCTCGGCCGGCTGCGTCGATTCCATGGTCGCCAACCGCACTCCGACCGGAAAGATCAGGAACGACGACGACTTCACGCCCGGAGGAATGAACAACAGACGTCCGGACCGGGCCACCATCAGCTATACGAACATGATCAAAAAATTCTGCAAGGACAGACCCATAGTCCTCGGCGGGATAGAGGCCTCCCTAAGACGGATAGCCCATTACGACGTATGGTCCGATTCTGTCAGGAGAAGCGTACTTTTCGATGCCAAGGCCGACTATATAACTTACGGAATGGCAGAATTTTCGAATCTGGCACTTGCCAATGCCTTGCGTGATGGCGAAGATCCTTCGCAGATAAGAGGGATATGCTATATCTCGAAAGAGCTGAAAGAAGGACATATCGAGCTGCCTTCTTACGAAGAATGTTCCGAAGATATGGAAAAATTCGCCTACGCATACCGTGAATTCTACCACAACTGCGACCCGATAACGGCAAAAGGATTGTGCCAGAAGCACGGTAACAGATATCTCGTCCAGAACCCTCCGCAGAGGGACCCTACTACCGAAGAACTGGACAGGATATATTCGTCTGATTACGAGAACAAGGTCCACCCTTCGTTCCTGAAAGACGGCCAAGTAAAGGCCGCAGACACCATAAAAAACTCGATAACCACCCATCGCGGCTGCTACGGAGGATGCAACTACTGCGCCATAGCCGTCCATCAGGGCAGAAGGGTGATCAGCAGGTCCGAGGACTCAATCATAAAAGAGATAGAGAAGTTCTCCAAAGAAAAAGGCTTCAACGGCATCATCTACGACCTTGGAGGGCCGACCGCCAATATGTACGGGATCGAGTGCAAAAAGAAGATGGAAACGGGGGCGTGCGAAGACAAGCAGTGCCTGTTCCCCGAAGTATGCCGGTCCCTGCACGTTGACCACACGGCGCAGATGCGCCTGCTGAAAAGGGCCAGGAACGTCCCGGGCGTCAGGAAGGTGTTCGTGACCTCGGGAATAAGGTACGACATGGTTTTGGCCGACGAAAACAATAAGATCGATTATGTGGACGCAATAGTGAAAAACCACGTCTCAGGACAGCTCAAGGTCGCTCCGGAACATTCTTCGGACAGAGTTCTGGCACTTATGGGCAAACCGGGAAAGGGCAGATTGTTGGAATTCAAGGACATGTTCGATGACGCCAACGCGGAGTTCGGCAAGAAGCAGTTCCTCACATACTATCTCATGGCCGCACATCCCGGCTGTATGAAGAGGGACATGGACGAGCTGAGCAGGTTCTGCGGAACAAAACTTAAAACGAACCCCGAGCAGGTCCAGATATTCACTCCGACGCCCTCGACCGTTTCGACCATGATGTACTGCACCGGGAGGACTATGGACGGCGACGAAGTGTTCGTCGAACGTACCGATTCGGGCAAACAGGCACAGAAGGACGCCGTCATCAAGAGGGGAGATGGGCACGAAAGAAGATGAGCGCCTTTTCCGTCTGATCAACGAAGTTGCGAAAGAATATGAGCATGAAGTTAAAAGTGCCAGCTTTGAAAAATTCAAGGATTTTAAGGTAACTTGGAATCGAAACGGCAACGAAAAATCCTACAGGATCTCCGACTACATCTCTGATTCCCCGGACGATGTGCTGTACGATTTCCTAGATACGCTGATATCCCGCATGACAGGCCGCAAGAAAGGATATGGGCAAGAATACATGGAGTGGGTCTCTTCTGACAGCTTTATTCTTTCAAAACGCCCCATATACCTGGAGAGGAGCCGCAACATATCTATGAGCACCGTCGGGTCCCACAGGGACATAGGGGGATCGTTGGACAGGCTTTTGGAATCGGGACTTCTGACGGATTCCGACATCGACAACTCATACTTCACTTGGACCGTGGGGCCCGGCTTCACCAAGGTGGGCAGCTGCAACGCCATGTTCCGCGTTGTTACCGTGTCGTCCTCCCTCGATTCCCCCGACGTCCCCGAGAAGGTCCTGGACTTCGTGACATATCACGAGTCCCTGCATCTCGGACGCGGGTACCGTCCGAACCGCAGAGCGCATGACCTTGCGTTCCGTGAATCGGAGCACATGTTCCCAGGCTGGGAGGAATGCGAAAAGTACCTGATGAAAATGAAGAAGAAACAGAAGAGGAATAAATGAAAAGGAGGGGGACAGTCTCCTGTCCCCGCTGAGGTTTGAAAACTATCCTTCCGGACGTTTACTTCTTTTTCGGAACAAATCCGCCCTTTTTAGGCTCTTCCTTCTTTGCAGCAGGCTGGGCCTTCTTGTCAGCGGGTTTGGCAGCTTCTTTTGCCATAATTTCTGAATCCATGCTTATGAGTTTAAAGCAATACTCTTAACCAGAATTTGGCTGGGAGAGCAAAAATAAAGGTGCCTTAAATCCGACTGAAAATAACGTAAAAGTACCTCCATCTTTCGAATAAATTCTTCGTTTTAAGCAGTCTTCCGGATAGATTGAAGTAGACATAAGCGCTCTGCCTGACATGGCCGGAAATGAGAAGAACTACGTCTTCGAAACCCCTGAAGGAAGGGTCGAGATGGACATCGATGAGGTAAAGGAATTCGCCGATTCCGGAAACATCGACGGCCGGTACGCTTACGGCCTTTCGCTGGTGCTCGGCCTGGATACCGACGTGGACGAGCAGGCAGGATATGGATATCTCGAAGATGCCGCCGAGGGCGGACAGGCCGATGCCATGCTGTTCCTGGTGAAGATGTTCTTTTCGGGACAATATCTCGGGATCGATCCGGTCAAAGCGGTAGATTACGCGAGGCATGCCTCCGATGCCGGGATCCCCGAGGCGAAGCTGTACCTCGGGACCGCGTACATGGACGGTCTCTCGGTCGATAACGACTACACGATGGCCGCCGACCTTTTCAGGCAGGCCGCCAACGCCGGCGTGCAGGAGGCGAGGAACAGCCTTGCATACCTCTACGAGGAAGGGCTCGGAGTTCCGAAGGATGAGAATAAGGCGTTCAAGCTCTACAGCATTGCGGCGAAGGCCGGCAACATCAACGGAATGTTCCGCTGCGGGGTCTGCTTCGAATACGGCATAGGTGCCGACATGGATCTGACGAAGGCCGTGGAATGGTACGACAGGGCCGCCAAGGAGGGCGATGCGTTCGCGATGCACCGCCTCGGAATAATTTATTCCAGGGACTCTAAGGGCGTCGGAGAGGATCCCGATAAGGCGTTCGGATGGTTCCTCGCCGCGGCCTTGGAGGGCATGGCCGACTCGATGTACGCCGTGGGGATCTGCTATAGGGACGGTTACGGCACCGAGGCCGACGGCGAAGAATCGAAAAAATGGATGAAACTCGCCGCCGATAACGGGGTGGACGGTTCGGATCGCACCGAGACCTGAACCTTATAAACGATGTTGCCCTTCCATTCAGCATGGCCATCGACGGGTTATTATCTTCTGCCGAGGACGGGAGTCCCGAGGCGCAATATCAGCTTGCTATGCTATACATCGGAGGGGAAGAGGTCCCCCAGGACTATTCGCTGGCGGAAAAATGGCTCCGCAGGGCCGCAGGGAACAACTATCTCCCTGCCAACAGGGAGCTCGGGATCCTTATCGCCTCCGGGTCCGTGAAGGGAAGGACGGAGACCGAGGCCTACGACCTGCTGCGCGGGCCCGTGGACAGGATGGACCCCCGTTCGCTGTACTATCTGGCGATGATGTACGAGACCGGGAACTGCATCGCGAGGGACCTTGTGAGCGCAATACGCCTGTACGCGTTCGCCGCCAGCTTCGGATACCCCGGGGCAGAAGAAGACCACGACCGTGTTCAGAAGATCTACGACGGGGAGCGTTCCGCACTGCTCAGGTCCCGCCCCCTGCTGGACCTGCAGGTCTCAGAGAACGGCATCGAAGCTGTATGCTGCAAAGATATGCTCGACTTTGTGCTGATCGGGGACATCTACTTCATCGACACCTACAGGGGGCCGGCGATATGCGCCCTCGACGAGAAGGGACAGGAGGTCGTACTGAAAGAGTGCCCGTTCTGCGGTAAAAGGTGCGAACAGGTTCCCAAGACCTGCTGATATTTTTCCCGATGGACGGCCGCCGGGGGCGGTTGTTCGGTAAGGATATAATAAAGAGGGGACAATATACGCGTGGAGGATTCCGTATGACCGATGAAAAATTCGTTGAAACTGCATCTGAGGAGAAACCCGACGAGATCTGCGAGGTTGAGACAGATGCGGAACAGGAACTGGAACAGGACTACGACGACATGGAGATCCTGCAGGCCGCGGTCGACAGGAAGATCCGCGAGATAGCCGAGCTGAAAAGCAAACAATCACGTGCCAGGTCTGATGCCAACAAGAAAAAATACGGCGACCTCATCAGTTTCCTTGTGTCCGACATAGTCGGGTACCGCACCGTGATATCCGACCTTACCGACGCCGAGTGCGACCTCAGCGACCTTGAGTACGACCCGGACCAGGTCCCCGATTACGACAGCGAGGAGCTCTACAACGAGTACCTCGAGGGACTGAACGAGAAGGACAAAGACGCCGAGACCCTGGCCGACTCGATAAGGAACGACTACTGCGACGACATCCTCGAGGATGTCTTCTACGCCGTAGGGATGAAGATACTCTCCAGCGAAGAATTGCTGGATGCCGTGGCCGAATGCGATTTCGTCGTCACCGAGCTTGGACGCGCCGCCGTGATGGAGGACTCGCTCTACGACCTGATATTCACCGACGCCGAGGGCGACGGGGACGAGGAAGATGACGATGACACGCCTTACAGGAAGGATGTGAAAAAGTCCAAGAAGAAGGGCTCCAAGAAGGGTACGAAGAAGTCCAAGAAGAAGGGAAAGAAAAAGAAGAAGTGAGATCCTTCCCTTCAGGAACGGATAATAAAATTTATTAAACCGGAGCGTCCCGCAGTTTTCTGCGGGATGCTCCCTCGCGGAGAATTAAAAATGGCGTTTTCAACATGCAAGTACGACCGAGAACTCCAGTTCATATGGTCCAAGATGGATAACCTGCGCGGACAGCTGACCTCGCTGGATGCGATCACCGGGGACGATGAGGAAAAGAAGCTCGTAGCGGTCCGTAAAAAAGAAATAAGTGCCGAGGTCGAAATGCTCGACGAACGTCTCAGGGATATCGAAAAATCCTATATCGAGAACGATATGGAAGAGTATCTCGAGACCATGAGGGTCAAGAGGAACGCCCCTGCATCGACCGCTGCACGGCCGACCGGATATAATGCACCGGAGCCTCAGAGGACCCCTATGTCCGAGATCGAGTCCATAACCAAGGAGATCTCCGAACTGGAGGTCCGGCTGATAAACGCACAGATAGAAGGCGACATGACCGGGTCGACGAAGCTGTCGATGTCCCTTTCCGCGCTGAAATCCAGGCGCTCGGACCTCATCGAGGACATGAAGGCAGAAAGGGCCCAGTGCGCCGCACCCTCCGACGGCGAGACGGACGACCTGAAGAGGGACGTTTCATCGCTGAGGGCGCAGATCTCGAGCCTGCGCGGCGACGTTCTGACGATAAACGACTTCCTGAGACGCATCGCGGACAAGCTCGACCTCGACGATGATGACAAGGATAATTGAACGGCCTTTCCTAAACCTATTACCATTCGGTTTTTTATTGCGTCACGGCTGAATCTACCGACCGCATGAACAGAATCTTGGTCCGGCCCCCACATAGGGTGCGATTTGAACATCCATCAAGATGCGGCCGTTATATTTCTCCTGATATCCGACCTCATCCACATGAACACTATAAGCGATAATATCTCCACTGCTGCGACAGCTATTCCGATATATATCGTACCAAAATTATCGTAGATCGATCCCATCATTGTGCTACCGATCAAAAAGGATATGCCGTATGCCGTAAAGAATACCCCGTAAGCAGTACCGCGTTTATGGAACGATGTCAGATCTGCTATCGAAGAACGGACGACCGTCTCGTGGGCGCCCATGACGGTACCGAACAGGACCATTCCGACCACCGCTCCGATGACGGTGCCGCTGAATCCGAAAAACGGTATCATCATTGTAATTATCGGAACAAATGCAAGGACGATTATGCCTCCGCTTTTCGAGCCGGACCTTTTCTTCAACGAGTCGTATAGATTTCCGATCAATAATGCTACCGCGGCATCGACTATCATGGCCAAGGAATACAATAGTACGATCGCTTGGTCCGGCAGAATATTTTCAGCCTTGAGATAATACCCTATAAGACTGAAATTGACAAGTCCCATAACGGTCAGGGAAGCGAACAGCGTGAACATCCAGAAGTGACGCGTCAGTTTTTCTTTTTTATTTTCTTCTGTTATAACATCGATATCGAAGTTGCCGTGCTTGTAATTCTTAAATACGAGGGACAGTGCCGCAAGAAGCAGAATAAATGCAATGAAAAGGGACAGATATCCCAGCTGGTACCCCTCGATGCCTTCTTGTCCGCTGAGGAAGAATGCCAAGGAGAATATCAGCGGTCCTGAGAACGCACCTAACTGATCTATTGCCTCCTGTATGCCAAACGCCCTCCCCAGTCCCGTGCCCCCTTGTTCGGCCGCCCGGGAGAGCACCGTGTCCTTGGGAGGACCGCGTAATCCCTTACCTACACGTTCCAGAAGAATAAGGATGATTATGATCTGCCAATTTGTAGTCAATCCCATTATGGGAACGACTATGAGCGTTGCATATCCGAAAAATATAAACAACCAGTGTCTGCCCGTCTTATCAGAAAGATATCCCGAAATGAGCCTCAGGGCGTATCCCAAGAATTCCCCTATGCCGTAGACCAGGCCCAATAGAGTGGCGCTCACCCCGAGAAGTTCCAAATACTGACCGTTGGCGCTGCGGGCACCTTCGTACAGCATATCCCCGAAAAGACTGACGATCCCGAACAGAATGATGATACGGATGACAGAATTCCTTCTGTCGGTTCTTTTATCCTTTCTTTCCAAAGACCTTTGCTTTTTCGTAGGATATAATTTGATTCGCCCTATATAATTTTGAGCCGAACGGATTTTTGTGTGAATATTGAGGCTCGATCTCCTTGAATTCAGGGAGTTTCAGAACCTTGTGCCGATAGAATCGGGATCGTCTGAAAAAATGCGATCCCTCAATAATGACGTTATTTCCGCTCATTGGAACATTTGCTTCAGAAAATTCAAAGTGTCGCGGCCCTCGAGACTTTTTTGAAAAATAGTTATCGCTTTGGTTTCTTCGATCGGGTCGATACGAACCTGAGCTTGCACCGCATTGTATCATTTCTGTCATGTTTTTAACGATGCATCGACCGCCCCGGGGTCCGGTGCGGCCGCTGCAACATATCCGAATTATCTTACAGAAATTTATGGAAAGATGAGTTTATTCTTCCGGCTCGTATACCGTCCCGCGGGAGTAGCTTCCTCTTTCGGATTTGACTATCTTGCGCATCCTGGCCATCTCTTCCTCGGGATATCCCATCAGACTGCTGAGCGCGTACGCCACCTCGATAAGGTCAAGCAGCGTGTCGGGGTCGTTTTTCCTGCAGAAGACCTCGGTGTCGTGTACGAGCCTCTCTTTCAGGAGCTCGTAACGCTCCTTGTGGTCCGATTTACGGAAGACTCCGCGGTACCCCTCTCCTTCCATAATGCCGGATTCGTTGTCCCTGACCACTCTGACGTCCTCTTCCCTCATGATGACGGTCATTCACGCATCGGATAAAATAATAACGTACGGATAAGCAAATTCATTATACCGATATGGTATTGCGGAGGCATGTTCGCCGATGCCTGCGAAAGGGCAGCTAAGTTCGTCAGACCGGTGATAGTCTCCACCCGGCGTTACGACGGGGTCGTGGATGCTGGGTGCGCCACATTCTTTGTGATCAACGACGAGGGATGGATCATCACAGCGGGACACGTCTTCGATTCCTATGTGAAATACCAGTCCGACCAGAACAAGCTGAAGGAGATAGAAGAACTCAACAAGAAGCACACTGTCATCTCCGGACTCCCTAAAAACGACATCAAAGCTGACCCGTCCTGGATCACCAACCATTCTTTCTGGTGGGGGTGGGACGGCGTACGCCTGACGAACGCATATGTCAACAGGCAGATCGACATCACGATCGGGAAATTGGAGCCCTTCGACCCGAGCTGGGTGAAAGAATATCCCGTCTTCAGGGACCCTGAAACGATGAGGCCCGGTACAAGCCTCTGCAGGCTTGGATTCCCCTTTGTGAACGTGGCGTCGGACTTCGACGAGACGACCAACTCGTTCAGGATACGTAAAGGCGTCCTCCCCATGCCTCTGTTCCCCAACGAGGGGATGCACACACGCAACGTTTTGAAAGGACGCAGCGTGGACGGGAACTACGAGATGCTTTACGTCGAGACGTCCACGCCGGGGCTGAGGGGACAGTCCGGAGGGCCGATCTACGACAAGGACTGCAGGATATGCGGCATGCAGGCACAGACCGTCCATCTCCCGCTGGGATTCCATCCAACCGTCGAATACGAGGGAAAAACGGTCGTGGAGAACCAGTTCCTGAACGTGGGCATGGGCGTCCATGTCAAGACCATCGCCTCGATGCTGAAAGACAGACAGGTCAAATTCGAGACCGGCGGCGCCAAGGAAAGCGGCGGTTTCAGAATAGTGGACTGATCACTCTATGGATATGGCGGTCGCCGGACAGGCGTCCGCCGCCGCTTCGGCGCACTCCTCCTCGTCTGCTTTGGGCTGGCGCTTTACTTTCGACACGAGGTCTCTGTCAAGCTCGAAGATCATGGGGCATTCCTCTTCGCATTTTCCGCATCCGATGCATTCCGACTCGTCTACCGAAACAATCATTTTTTTTTACCATACGGCAATCGCTGTTCATCGTAATTTAGTCTTGTGTCTCATGCCGTAAGATATTCATAAATATCATTCCTAACCGGATGTTCCAAACCCAGTTTGAATTTTACAACATTGTATTCTTTCCCATCCTCATCCAGGTCTGTGTCGTCTGAAGCACCTTTGATATGAACCCTTCCCAAATAGTAGAAATCAGCATTATCATCAGAGTCGCTTCTTTTTACGAAAAGATAATTGGATATCCCCGCTTCATCGCTACCTATTATCCTCTTTATTTCCGGGCTTTCCATTGTACGTGAATGTTTTGACATCCATTGCATTGTGCCAGGATCGATAAAAGCATCTTTATATTCAACCACTGAACTTATATTTTCATCCTTATTGTATGTGATAAAAATAGGCATGGCGTTGTTCTTTATCTTATATCCGCCGATGTTGAGAGGAATCTCATAACTGTCCCAATTCAACAGACGGACCACGTCCATCCTAGTATATCTCTCGTAAAGTTTGAAGGCTCCGTCCGTCTGTTTGTTGTATTCCGTAGAAAAAATCATCAAACCGCATTCAACGGCGTCTTCCGCATATGATCTGAATTCATGGTTTTTGAGACAATGATCGAAGTAATCTGACCTTATCAGGATCTCCCCGCTCATCCCTATGAATTATTTCATACCTGTGATGAAGGGAATCTAACTCGGATATAGCAAAACAGAGTGATTTTATTTCCGCCGAAATCTCCTGAATTGAGCTATGCATCCGATGAACACCGATTGACGAGTTCGAGGCGCTCGGGTCTTTGACCCCGAACGCCTCGGATGTATCCCTCGCGCGCTTGGCCTTCTAGGAACTGACGTTCGCTCCGTGGCTTTGACGAACCCGTACGTCGCGGCGGACATCAGCGCGTTCTCCACAGCGAGGTTCTTCGACTTGCTCCTCGAGGCCGTTATCTGCATCCTGACTCGACCATCGGGGCCAGGGATTCGATCAGCAGACTTCCGCGTGTGCTCGCCGGGCCACCGGTGCGTCCGCGCTTCTCCGAATCGTAGCACACGTACGCTTGACCTTGAATTCTGAATCCTCGAACGACGGATCATCGTCTGATAAATGAACGTTACTGTTTCGCATCTGCATCTTCAAACGCTTTATGGATTAAATTTGCAAAACGCTCGATCACAGGAACAGTTACGGAATTTCCAACTTGTTTGTACTTATGGCAATCCGCCATGTCATCGGGAAAATTATACCAATCTGGAAAGCCCTGTGCTTTCAGACATTCGAGTGGCATTAGCTTTCTTATTCCGCAATCGTCGATAATAATTGGTACGTTATGGCCTCCGGCACCCATACTTGCCGTTAATGCAGGGCACAATCCATTCTTGTTCGCCCTCATCTTATTGCGACGATATTGGTAAAATACACCTTTTTCGGTAACATTTGGGACAAAATGCTCATTATAGCGAATGGATCTACATTTATTCTTATCATCCGAACTATAGTAGTATTTCAAAGGAACGTCACTGTTGCTGACAATCTGGTAAAACGAAGAAGATATCTTCACTTTCGATAACCCTTCCCCATATAGTTTTTTGAATGCTTCAGCATCACTTGGGTCCTTAAAAGCGACAATATATATTCTATTCCTAAATTGTGCGATTCCTGAATGGTCCTTGCTATTGAGCACAGCTGAAAATATGTGAGGATATTTGGCTTCTTTGAGATGATCCATTAGGATTGAAAAGGTTTTCCCGTCGTCGAAAGTCTTCAGATTGCCAACATTTTCAAGAAATATGGCCCTAGGTTGAAAATTTTTTGCAATCCTGATTATTTCCTTGAACATCGGGAGGCCCCGTTTATCATTAAGGCCGTTCATGTGCCCAGCGACGGAATAAGGCTGGCAAGGGAATCCACCTCCAAGAACGTCCACTTTATATGGCGGGTAAAATTTACAGATGTCTCCTTCAGATAAGTTGAGATTTTTGTTGATTTTGGACATGTTGTGGCGATACGTCTGGCACGCATATTTATCGAGCTCGTTAGCCCATTCTAAGGTAAACCCGGCTTGGCTGAATCCAATACAAATGCCACCGATTCCGGCAAAGAGGCTGCCGAAAGTATACCCTTTACCATTCCCCATCGTATCGTATATAGCGGCCAGGTTTTTATTATTACCGTTAAACACTGTATATGGAGTACGGTTTGTGTTTACGGGTTAAACAACTATCAGCTAGCTAAACATGTCATAGCCATAAGTATCAAACCAGGATAGAAACATGGCAAGATAACTAATCGAATGCGAGCATAGTGCATATATCGATAGTTTTCAAAACAGGTGTCGACCTCGTATTCGATAAATTTAGAATTTTATTATATTATTTCTTGATATTCGAGATGTTCTTGCCTCGGAAAGGATGCAATGTGATCAGAATTTATCATTCCGATAATCTAAATTTATATTTTTGAGATATAATTATGGGAAAGATTATCGGTTCTACTTTTCGGTTATGGCAAACACAAATGTGATATGAAAAAATTTAAAGGAGACAATTCGCGCTATTTGACGTCGTCTATGTGAGTGTATACCGTAATTCCCGAATGACGAGCTACAAGTATGTAGCTACATTTTTATGAGCTTGTTATCTTTATATAGCGTATATAAACCGTATATAAAGCGGAAGTTTATATAATCGTAGCTCAATATATGTAATACATGTCCATCCGC